>JAWVZO010000021.1:0-21094 GCA_033722135.1 Gammaproteobacteria bacterium
CCGGCAGCGGGTCCCCGCCGCGCCGGTACCGGCCGGGCGCGTCGCTGACGACGACGACCCGCGCCACCTTCTCGGCGAGCAGCTGGCGGCAGACGTCGGCGACCGTGAAACCGCCCTCGACCGGCTGGCCGCCGGTCATCGCGACGGCGTCGTTGTAGAGGAGCTTGTAGGTGACGTTGACCCCCGCGGCGACCGCGGCGCGGATCGCCAGCAGGCCGGAGTGGGCGTAGGTGCCGTCGCCGATGTTCTGGAACACATGCGGCGTGCGGGTGAACGGCGCGATGCCGTTCCAGGTCGCCCCCTCGCCGCCCATCTGGGTCGGCGGCAGGGTGCGGCGATCCATCCACAGCGCCATGGTGTGGCAGCCGATGCCGGACAGCGCGACGGAGCCCTCGGGACCCCTGGTCGAGGTGTTGTGCGGGCAGCCGGCGCAGAAGTAGGGCAGGCGCCGCTCCGGGCCCGGCACAGTGACACGGCCCGCCGGGGCATCACCGTTCGCGGCGACGGAATCGGCGGGCCCCTCGGGCCGGCTCTCGCGGGCCGGCAGCAGGCGGGCGAGCAGCCGCGCGACGATCCCGGGGTCGAGCTGGCCGTGGGCCGGGACCAGCGGCGCACCGTCCAGGTCGCGCTTGCCGAGCAGGCGCGGGCGTTGCCCGGCGGGGAGGTTGAACAGCGCGCTGGCGACCTGCGGCTCGAGGAACGGCAGCTTCTCCTCGACCACCAGGAGTGTTTCGCAACCGCGCGCGAAATCGGCCAGGGCGGTCGGCTCCAGCGGCCAGATCAGGCGCGGACGGTAGAGGGCGATGCCGTGACGCTCGGCGTCGGCTCCGTCGAGCCCGAGAAGGCTCAGCGCGTGGCGCACGTCGACCGCCGCCTTGCCGGCGCTGACGATGCCGAGCCGGGCACCTGCGCGGCCGAGCTCGACGCGGTCGAGACGGTGGGCCCGCGCGTAGGCGTGGACCGCCGGCAGGCGTTGCTCCACCAGCCGCGACTCCTCGCCGACCGGGTCGAAGGCGAGGCGCAGGTGGCGGTCGCCGTCGGGCAGGTCGACCGGGCGGGGTGGCTCGGCCGGGACGCGCGCGACGTGGTCGGCGTCGGCCGTGGCGGTGGTCTCGAGCACCTCGTTGACGCACTTCAGTCCGACCCAGGTGCCGGCGAAGCGCGACAGCGCCCAGCCGTGCAGGCCGAGGTCGAGGATCTCCTGGACGCTCGCCGGGTAGAGCACCGGCACGCCGAGCCCGGCGAGCAGCGGTTCGCTCTGCTGGGTGACGGTGGAGGACTTGGCGCCGTGGTCGTCGCCGAAGGCCATCACCACCCCGCCGAGCGGCGAGGTGCCCTGACGGTTGGCATGGCGCACCGGGTCGCCGCTGCGGTCGACGCCGGGGCCCTTGCCGTACCAGAGCGCGAAGACCCCGTCGATGCAGGCATCGGGCAGCTGCGGTGCCTGCTGGGTGCCCCAGATCGCGGTCGCCGCGAGGTCCTCGTTGAGGCCCGGCTGGAAGCGCACCGGGGCGGCATCGAGCAGTGCCCTCTGGCCCCACAGCGCCTGGTCGAGACCGCCCAGGGGGGAGCCGCGGTAGCCGGAAACGAAGCCGGCGGTATTCAGGCCCGCCGCGGCGTCCCGGCGACGCTGCATCAGCAGCAGCCGGACCAGGGCCTGGGTGCCGTTCAGCAGGATGCGCCCGCGGTCCGCGGTGTACCGGTCCTCGAGGCGAAGGTCGGCCAGCGGAGGGGCGGGTTCGGTGCCGCCGCGCACGGGGTCGGATGGGTGCAAGCAGGCCTCCCTGATCAGGGAGGCAGCATAGCAGAGCGGCACGTGGCAAGACTTGGTTGCACTGCATCAAAATGGTAGGATGTTGCACTGCACAAATCGGTCCGATGCACGCGCGCCACGTCCCTGGAGCGGCCTGCCTCACCGAACCAGCCAGATAGACAGGGGGAATCCATGGAACTGCAAGACAAGGTCATCGTGATCACCGGCGGCGGGCGTGGACTGGGCCGCGCCATGGCGCTCCAGTTCGCCGAGCGCGGTGCCAAGCTCGCGCTGGTCGACCTCGACCAGGAGGCGCTCGACGTCACCGCCAGCCTCTGCGAGGAGGTCGGCAGCCAGGCGCGCACCTACCAGGCCAACGTGGCCAGCGAGGCCTCGGTGGTCGCGCTGTTCGAGCGCATCGTCGCCGACTTCGGCACGCTGCATGGCCTGGTCAACAACGCCGGCATCACCCGCGACGGCCTGTTCGTCAAGGTCAGCGACGGCCAGGTGGTCAACAAGATGAGCCTGGAGCAGTGGCAGCAGGTCATCGACGTGAACCTGACGGGCACGTTCCTGTGCGGTCGCGAGGCGGCGGTGAAGATGATCGAGACCGGCAGCCACGGCGTGATCGTCAACATCTCGAGCATCTCGCGCCACGGCAACATGGGCCAGACCAACTACACCGCGACCAAGGCCGGCGTATCGGCGATGGCGGTGACCTGGGCGAAGGAGCTCGCCCGATTCGGTATCCGCGCCGCGGCGATCGCCCCGGGCTACATCGGCACCGAGATGGTCATGGCGATGAAGGAAGAGGCGCGCGAGAAGATCGCGGGCATGATCCCGGCGCGGCGCCTGGGCAAGCCCGAGGAGATCGCCAAGACCGCGGTGTTCATCTTCGAGAACGACTATGTCAGCGGTCGTTGCCTCGAGGTCGACGGCGCGCTGCGGGTGTGACCCCGCGCCTCGGCGCGGAGCCGGGCGCGGCGAACCGGAGAGGCGCGGACATCGGGGGCCGGGTGTGCAACAAGATGATAAAACAGATTAGTAAAAATAGATAAAATACTGTTTGTTATCAGAATAATTTGTACCCCAAAGGCTGTTTGATGAGGGCAGCAGAGGCTTTGATTTCCAATCTTCGATAGAATATGGGCCAATTCGAAGATGACGTCCGGGCCGCGAGCCGTTCCGGGCGGCCCCCTGGGGGATCGATACATCCAGGGTCCAGTGGCGGGCCTGCCGCACCTTGCGTGCTACCGCATTGCCGTCCGGGCCCCGCACGGTTTCCAACGTGACGAGGCGTAACCATGACCAACCACGACACCTTCCTTGACGAGTGGAAGCGGGGCCAGGAGCTGGCGGAGCAGATGGTGCCGCTGCTCGGCAGGCTTTACCGCGATGCCGGCATCGTGCCGATGATCTACGGCCGCAACATCGCCAACAGCTCGACGATCGACATCCTCAAGGCGCATCGCTTCGTGCGTCAGTTCGAGGGCAACGAACTGGCGATCGAGGACAGCTTCCCGCTGCTCGAGGCGCTGAGCACGATGAACCTGTCGCCCGCCCGCGTCGACCTCGGCAAGCTGACCGTGAGGTGGCTCGACCGGGGGCGCCCCGCGCTGGACGCCTACCTCGCGGAGGCGCTGGCCGAGATCGTCGACCAGCCGCCGCAGATGCGCCAGCCCAAGGACGTCGTGCTCTACGGATTCGGCCGCATCGGTCGCCTGCTGGCGAGGATGCTGATCGAGCGTACCGGCGGTGGCAGCGTGATGCGCCTGCGCGCCATCGTCGTGCGCAAGGGCAAGGGCAGGGACCTGCACAAGCGCGCCAGCCTGCTGCGCCGTGACTCGGTGCACGGCCCCTTCAACGGCACGATCACCGTCGACGAGGAGGCCAATGCGATCCTCGCCAACGGCAACGTCATCCGCGTCATCTACTCGGATTCGCCGGACAGCGTCGACTACACCGCCTACGGCATCAAGGACGCCCTGATCGTCGACAACACCGGCATCTGGAAGGACGAGGAGGGGCTCGGCCAGCACCTGAAATGCCCCGGCGCGTCGCGGGTCCTGCTGACCGCCCCGGCCAAGGGCGGCATCAAGAACATCGTCTACGGCGTCAACGACGGCATGCTCGGCGACGAGGATCGCATCGTCTCCGCCGCGAGCTGCACCACCAACGCCATCACCCCGGTGCTCAAGGCGATCAACGACCACCTCGGCATTGTCAACGGCCACGTCGAGACGGTCCACTCCTACACCAACGACCAGAACCTGATCGACAACTACCACAAGGCCGACCGGCGCGGCCGCGCCGCGGCGCTGAACATGGTCATCACCTCGACCGGCGCCGCCAAGGCGGTGGCCAAGGCGCTGCCGGAGCTCGAGGGCAAGCTGACCGGCAACGCGATCCGCGTGCCGACACCGAACGTCTCGCTCGCCATCCTCAACCTCAACCTGGCCAGCGAGACCGACCGCGACGGGCTCAACGCCTTCCTCAGCGAGGTCGCGCTCTTCTCCGACCTCCAGGAGCAGATCGACTACACCGCCTCGACCGAGCTGGTCTCGAGCGACCTCGTCGGGTCGCGCCACGCCGGGGTGATCGACGCCGAGGCGACCATCGCCGAGGGCAAGCGCTGCACCCTCTACGTCTGGTACGACAACGAGTCCGGCTACAGCTCACAGGTCGTCCGGCTGATGCGCGAACTCGCCGGCATCCGTTACCCGAACCTGCCGCATGACGAGGTCGAGCCGGCCGTGCCTGCCCTCAGCGCCGTCTGAAACGGCCGCCAGGGTGCGACGGGGAGGGCGAAACCTCCCCGTCGCCTCGGACGTCAGGGCGCGCATGGAATGAGCGGAGCGCATGCTAGGCTCGCCGGATGAACGCCGACGCCCCTGAACCGCCGACCGGAAAACCGGCCCGCACCGGGCTCGCGCGGATCCGGCATGCCCTGGGCTACTCCCTCGCCGGACTGCGGGCGGCCTGGCGCCACGAGGCGGCCTTCCGCCAGGAGATCGCGCTCGTCGTGCTGCTCGCGCCACTGGGCCTCTGGCTCGGCCAGAACGGCGTCGAGCGGGCTCTGCTGCTCGGTGTCCTCGGCCTGGTGGTCGTCTGCGAACTGGTCAACAGCGCGGTCGAGGCGGCGATCGACCGGCACGGTCCCGAGCACCACGAACTCGCCGGGCGCGCGAAGGACGCGGGTTCGGCCGCGGTGCTGGTCGCCATCGTCGTCGCCTGCCTGACGTGGCTGCTGGTCCTGGCGGGCTGAGCGGATGGCGTCGCTGCGCGCGCTGATCTGGGACGTCGACGGCACGCTCATCGACAACGAGGAGAGCCACCGCGCGGCATTCAACGAGGCGTTCGCCGCTGCCGGGCTCGACTGGTCCTGGGACGAGGCGACCTACCGCGACCTGCTGCGCGTCGCGGGCGGGCGCGAGCGCATCATCCGCTACGTGCGCGAGCACGAACCGCAGCGGGCCCTGGCGCCCGACTTCGATGACTTCGTCCGTGAACTCCACGCCGACAAGACCCGGCGCTACGGCAGGATACTCGAGCAGGGGGTGGCCCTGCGTCCCGGCGTCGCGCGCCTCGTCGAGGAGGCGCGTGCGGCGGGATTGCGCCAGGCGATCGCGACGACGACGAGCCGGATCAACGTCGACCGCCTGCTCGCTGGTCCCACGGCGGCCGACTTGCGCGCCGCCTTCACGACCCTGGCCACCGGCGAGTCGGTGACCGCGAAGAAGCCTGCGCCCGAGGTCTACGAGCGGGTGCTGGAAGGCCTCGGCCTTCCGCCCGCGGCGTGCCTCGCGATCGAGGACACCGGGCTGGGGCTCCGTGCTGCGACCGCGGCGGGAATCCCGACACTCGTCACCGTCAGCCGCTACAGCCGGGACGACGATTTCAGCGGCGCGCTGGCCGTGCTCGATGCCCTCGGTGAGCCCGATGCGCCGTGCCGGGTGCTCGCGGGAGGCCCCCTCGAACGCGCCTGCGTGGATCTAGAGTCCCTGAAAGGATGGCATAAAATATCTACAAAACAAAAAGAAAGGAACTAATTTTAATGCAATACAAGACATTGATCGATGTGCAGGCGCTGGCGTCGAACCTCGGCCATCCGGACTGGGTGCTGTTCGATTGCCGCTTCGACCTGGCCAACCCTGCGGCGGGGCGAGAGGCCTACGCCGAGGGGCACATCCCCGGCGCGTACTATGCCGATCTCGACGGCGACCTCTCCGGCGAGAAGAGCCCGAGCACCGGTCGCCACCCGCTGCCCGACCCCGCGACATTCGCCCGGACGCTCGGCGCGTGGGGCGTCGACCGGATGGTGCAGGTCGTGGTCTACGATGCCGACAACGGCGCCTTTGCCTCCCGGCTCTGGTGGATGCTGCGCTGGATGGGTCATGACGCCGTCGCAGTGCTCGACGGCGGCTACCGGGCGTGGACCGAGGCGGCGGGCGCGGTGACCACGGCGCTTCCGACGCGCGCCGCACGCACCTTCGAGGCGGAGCTGCGGCCCGGTCTCGTGGTGCCGCTCGCGGCACTCGACAACGGCGACCGGGGTCCGCTCATCGATGCCCGCACGCCCGAGCGCTACCGGGGCGAGTCCGAGCCGATCGACCCTGTCGCGGGCCACATCCCGGGCGCGCTGAACCTGCCGCTGCAGGGCAACCTCGACGCCCGCGGCCGTTTCCGGGCGGCGGCCGAGCTGCGCGAGCGCTACGCGGCGGCACTCGGCGGGGCGTCCCCGGAGGCCGCGATCCACTACTGCGGCTCTGGGGTGAGCGCCTGCCACAACGTCCTGGCGATGGAGCACGCGGGCCTGCACGGCTCGCGTCTCTACGTCGGCTCCTGGAGCGAGTGGATCCGCGACGGACGGCGGCCGGTCGCTACGGGCGCCGAGAGGTGAACCGGCTCAGGTGTCGCCGAGACAGCGGACCAGGGCGGTGCCGAGATTGCGCATCATCGTGAAGTAGAGGTCCGGGCCCGGCGCCAGCCCGGTGCCGAGGGGATCGAGGGCCGCGAGGCGCACGCCGCTCTCCTCGACGAGCCGCTCGGCCTGCTGCGGCGGGAACTGCGGCTCGACGAACAGGCAGGCGACCCCGCCGTCCCGGACCAGCCTGCGGAGCCGGGCGTAGCGCTGGGCGTTGACGGGCCGGTCGGCTGAGAGGGTGAATGCGCCCACCGGGTTCAGGCCGTACCGCGCCTCCAGGTAGCGGTAGGCGTCGTGGTAGACCAGGTACGGCACGTCGGCGACCGGGGCGAGCCGCTCGCGCAGCTCGTCGTCGAGCGCGCGCAGCCGCGCGACCGCCTTCTCGGCGTTCGCCCGATAGCGCGGGGCGTTGGCCTCGTCGACGGTCGCCAGGCTGCGCGCGATCGCATCGACCCAGATCTCGGCATTGCCGGTGTCGAGCCAGAGGTGCGGATCGTGGTCGGCGTTGTCCGCGTGGTCACCGTCGTCCGATTCGTGATCCCTTGCCCCGGCCTCGTCCCCGAGCCACAGGCCGCCGCGGCGTGCCGGGAGACGCGTCACCCCCTTCAGGTCGCCGACCTGCAGCAGGAAGACGTGGTTGGGCAGCAGCTTGATCATCCGCGGCAACGCGGACTCCACGGCGGGATCGACCCAGACGATCAGGTTGGCCCGGAAGAAGGCCTCGTTCTCGGACGGGCTGAGCGTGTGCCCGTGGGGACTGGTCCCCGGCGGCAGCAGCAGCACCGGGGTGTCCACCCCCTCCATGACCGCGCTGACCAGCGAGTGGAGCGGGGCGATGCTGGCCACGACGCTGCTCTCCGGGGCGAGGTGCTCGGTCTGGCGCAGGTAGAGCACGGCCAGCAGCACGGCGCTCAACAGCACCGTGCTGACGATCGCGGCATGCTTGAGGTTGGGGCCCGACGGTGTTTCGGGCGTCTCGGGTTCGTGGTCGTTCATGTTATGTTATAAAGTAACACGACTGGCCGGATGGCTGGCAAGCCCCATGAACGGATCGAAATCCCCCTTTCCGCAGCCCGAGCACGACCACGCCTCCTGCGTGATCCAGGCGCTGAGGCGCGCCGAGACGCTCTGCCGCCAGCGCGGGGCGCGGCTGACCCGCCTGCGACGCAGAGTGCTCGAACTGGTCTGGAACAGCCACGAGCCGGTCGGTGCCTACGCGATTCTCGACCTGATGGCGGACGGCGCCACGCGGCCGGCGCCGATCACCGTCTACCGGGCGCTCGATTTCCTCCAGGCCCACGGCCTGATCCACCGGGTCGCCAGCCTGAACGCGTTCGTCGGATGCGAGCACCCCGGCCGGGGCCACGGCAGCCAGTTCCTCATCTGCCGCGGTTGCCGGGCTGTAGCGGAGATCAGCGACGCGCGCATCGATCGCGCCATCGAGCACATCGTCGCCGACGGCGGGTTCGCGCTCACCGAACAGCGCCTCGAACTCGAGGGGTGGTGTCGCCACTGCCGTGCCGCGCGCGATGGGTGAGCAGGGACGTGGCGCCGTGCTGGTCGCTTGCTCGGGGCTCGGCCTGACGCGCGCCGGTACGACCCTGCTCGACAGCGTCGACCTGGTCGTCCACGCCGGCGAGATCGTCACCCTCATCGGGCCCAACGGCGCCGGCAAGACCACCCTCGTGCGGCTCCTGCTCGGTCTGGACGCGCCCGACCGGGGGCGCGTGGAGCGAAGACCGGGGTTACGTGTCGGTTACCTGCCGCAGCGCCTCGCGGTCGACCCGGTGCTGCCGCTGGACGTCGGCCGCCTGCTTACCCTGACCCGGTCGGCACCCGAGACGGATCGCCGACGGGTGCTCCGAGAGGTCGGTGTTCCGCACCTCCTCCACAGCCCGGTGCAACGCCTCTCCGGCGGCGAGATGCAGCGTGTCCTGCTCGCCCGGGCGCTGCTCGGCGATCCCGATCTGCTGGTACTGGACGAGCCGACCCAGGGCATCGACTTCAACGGCCAGGTCGAGCTCTACCGCCTCGTCGAGGGGCTGCGCGACCGGCGCGGCTGCGGAGTGCTGATGGTCTCCCACGACCTGCACCTGGTTATGGCCGCGACCGACCGGGTGCTCTGCCTCAACCGCCACGTCTGCTGCCACGGCGAGCCCGAGTCGGTCCGGGCCCACCCCGAGTACCAGGCGCTGTTCGGGCCGCGCATCGCGGCCGACCTCGCGGTCTACGCCCACCATCACGATCACGCCCACGCGCTCTCCGGCGAGGTGGCCGAGGAGCACCGCGAGGAGACCGGCGCGTGATGGACGATTTCGTGCTGCGCGCCCTGGCGGCCGGTCTCGGCGTCGCCCTGGTCGGCGCCCCGCTGGGCTGTTTCGTGGTCTGGCGCCGCATGGCCTATTTCGGCGAAGCGCTCGCCCACGCGGCGCTGCTCGGCGTCGCCCTCGGCCTGCTGCTCGACCTCGCGCCGACGGTCGGAATCGTCGCGACCTGCCTCGCCGCGGCCCTGCTCCTGGTCGGGCTGGGCCGTCATCAGCCGCGGCTGGCGGGCGACACGCTGTTCGGCATCGTCGCCCACGGCGCGCTGGCCACGGGCCTGGTGGTGCTGAGCCGGATGGAGACGGTACGCGTCGACCTGTTCGCCTACCTGTTCGGCGACATCCTCGCCGTCGGCCCGGGCGACCTGGCCTGGATCGGCGTCATCCTCGTCGTGGTGGCGGTGGCGATGGCGTTCCTGTGGCGCCCGCTGCTGGCGATCACCGTGCACGCCGACCTCGCCGCGGCCGAGGGAATCCACGCCGGCCGAGTCCACCTCGGGTTCATGCTACTCATCGCGCTGGTCACCGCGGTGGCGATGAAGGTGGTCGGGATCCTGCTGGTGACCTCGCTGCTGGTGATCCCGGCGGCGACCGCCCGCCATTTCGCGCGCACCCCGGAGCAGATGGTGTTCGCGGCGATGCTCGTCGGTGTGCTGGCGGTGACAGGCGGCCTGGCGGGTTCGCTCTGGCTCGATACGCCGAGCGGCCCGACGATCGTCGTGGCCGCCACGCTGCTCTTCGCCCTCGCCCTGTTCCAGAGGGTCTCGCCGGAGGCTCGGGACACCTGACCGCCCGCGGTCCGGCTACGTAGTTCCCCCAATCATTGATCTGGATCAATGATTGTTAAAATCGCCCCCACGCGAGCAGGGGGTCAGGGATGAAGGACAAGTCGGGGAGCCTCTCGGCGCGCGCGCGCCTCGTCCTCGCCGCGAGTGTCGCGCTGGCGCTCGCGGCCATCGTCCTGGCCCTCTTCTGGTTCGGCTACGCCTTCCCGCGCCACCAGCACAGCCACATCGACCAGATCGAGTCCAAGGCGCTGCAGATCGCCCGCCTGTTCGAGACCGTGGTCGGCCACGAGCCGATGACCCGCGGGCGGATAGACGCCGAGAATGCGCGCCTCCTCGAGCGGGCACGCGAGATGGCCGGCCTGCACAAGGTGCGCCTGTTCGATGCTGCCGGCGTCATCATCCATTCCACGGATCCCGACGAGATCGGCACGGCCAACGACCACGACTACTTCTGGGAGAAAGTCGCCCGTGGCGAGGTTCTCAGCAAGCTGGTCAAGACCGACCAGAAAACCCTCGAACACGATCACTCGATGGAGAACGTGATCGAGACCTACGTCCCGGTGATGGACGGTTCCCTGTTCATCGGCGCCTTCGAGGTCTACCTCGATGCCACGCACGACCTCTATACGCTGGAGAACGTCACCACCGATCTCACCGTCAAGTTCCTGGTCGTCGCATCGGCGCTGATGGGCCTGTTCATCGCCCTGGTGCGACACGGGTACCGCGTTGCCCTGGGCAAGGAGCGCGAGCAGAACCGTCGGCTCCAGGACGAGATCGACCACCGACGGCACGTCGAGGCCCAACTGCGCGAGAACCAGCGGCGCTTCGACCACCTGGCCCACCACGACGCCCTGACCGGGCTGGCCAACCGCCGCCTGTTCACCGCCCACCTCGACCACGCCCTCGCGATCGCCAAGCGCGAGGAGCACAGGCTGGCGGTGATGTTCCTCGACCTCGATCGCTTCAAGACCGTCAACGACTCCCTCGGTCACGAGGTCGGTGACAAGCTGCTCGTGGAGGTCAGCCGACGCCTCCTCGGGGTGGTGCGCCAGACCGACACGCTGGCGCGGATGGGCGGCGACGAGTTCGCGATCCTGCTCGAGCACGTCGAGGACGACCTCCAGGTCAGCTCGCTCGCCGAGCGCCTGCTCACCGTGCTCGATCCGCCGGTCCACATCGGCGAGTTCGAGCTCAAGGCCGGGGCGAGCATCGGCATCGCCGTCGCCTTCAGCGACGGCGCCACCGCGGACGAGCTCCTCAAGAATGCGGACACGGCGATGTACCGTGCGAAAGACCGCGGCCGCGGTACCTTCGAGTACTACATGCCGGAGCTCAACGCGCGCGCGCAGGCGCGATTGCTGCTGGAGGGGAGCATCGCGCACGCGATCGAGCGCGACGAGCTCGAGCTCTACTTCCAGCCGCAGCTCAACCTGGGGAGCGGCATGCTTCACGGCGCCGAGGCGCTGCTGCGCTGGAACCACGGCGAGCTCGGAACCGTCTCGCCGGCCGAGTTCATCCCGATCGCCGAGGAGAGCGGCCTGATCGTGCGCATCGGCGAGTGGGTGCTCCACGAGGCGTGCCGGCAGGCGCGCGGCTGGTACGACCGCGGCCACCGTCACTTCACCATCGCGGTCAACCTCTCCTCGCGCCAGTTCCGTGACCGGGCGCTCCTGCAGAAGGTGCGCGGGGCCCTGGCCTCTTCGAGGCTCCCGCCGCACTGCCTGGAACTGGAGCTGACCGAGAGCCTGCTGATGGACCACCCCGAGGAGAGCATCGGTCTGCTGCAGGAGTTCAGCGACCTCGGCATCAGCATCGCCATCGACGATTTCGGCACCGGGTACTCGTCGTTGAACTACCTGCGCAAGTTCCCTATCCACCGCCTGAAGATCGACCGCAGCTTCGTCGAGGACATCCAGGATCCCGACGACGCCAGGATCGTGAACACGATCGTCAACCTGGCCCACGGGCTCGATCTGGAGGTCATCGCCGAGGGCATCGAGCAGCAGGACCAGCTCGATTTCCTTCGTCAGCGCGGCTGCGCGCTCGGGCAGGGTTACTTCTTCTCGCCGCCGGTCCCCGCCGACGCCTTCCAGTCATTGTGGATCGACGGCGTGGGAGCGAATCCCGTACGGCCGCAGACCGGGTCACCCGGTATCTTGCCGGCGACCTGAGGCGCCGCGACCCGGACGCAACACGCAACCCGCGAGGGCCGCCCCCGCGCGGGAATGTCGCACGGGCAGATGCGGGTACAGCGACGCACCTTTTGCGGCGTCCGGCCGGAACGTCCCGCGTCGACAGGCGCTTTCACGCCGTCCATGATCGGGACCGCTTGTTTTCGGCGCGATCGCGTGAGGATCAAGACGATGTACCCCGATGGCCTTGTCGCGTCCGTGGGCAGGGGAGGTTGTTGCACCGCGACTTGCCCCGGGATGCCATTGGGCTAGATTGGATGTTCAGGGGCAGGCGGTGGCGCCGCGACCGGGGAACCCGCGCATGAACGAGCGACGCAACGGGCATGGGCAGAAGCGTATTTCGGTCCTGCAGGAGCTGACCCAGGAGCAGGCGATGACGATCAACAGCCACGAGGGTTTCGGCTGGAGTTCCTTCGTCCGCCGTCCGCTCTTCCAGCAACCGCAGGCGGTCCTCGTCAGTCCCGACCGGAGCGTCGTCGCCCTGGTCGACGAAGAGGGTGACCTGGTCACCGAGCACGATATCAAGCTGCGCGACTGATCGGCGGCCTGCGGCGGACGCAGCCGCGCGATCCCGCCCGTCCGGGGACGGGGTCCTCCGGAATCAGTACCCTCCGCCCAGGTAGTTCGGGTGCGTCGTGAAGGGCGGGACCCGGCGGAAAAGCTCCTCGAGCATGATCAGTTCCGCGTCGGTGTGGTTGATCACCGGTCCGGGGACGAGCGGCTCGTCCTCCCTCGGATAGATGAAATAGGGCGCGTCGTGGTAGGTGGTGCGCACGCTCCTGAGTTTGGCCGGCGCCGCGACCGGCACCAGGTCGGCGACCCCGTAACAGGTGCAGGCGTAGGTGTAGTCGGTTCGGCTGTCGACGTAGATGCCGGTGCCGCGGATGCCGATCGAGGCGATCGGCGTGGTGATCCCGATCGCCTGCTTGCGGGGCCCCCAGACCGAGAGCACCGCGCCGGCGGTGATCCGCATCAGGTTGATGAGGGTCTGGTCGTCGCTGTCGATGCGGACCTCGGTGTCGGCGCGGATCAGCAGCGCATCCCGGTTGTGCACCACCAGCGCCTCGCTGTCGGCTCCGGTCACCAGCAGGTCGCCGGGCGCCACCGGGTCGCCCACCCCGGCCGGCCTTCCGTTGATGGTGAGGCTCCCCTCGAGACTGCGCACGCCGGGCTTGACGGGCGCCTCCGACATGGCGAGCACGTTGCGGATCGCCAGCGTGACGTTGGAGGTCAGGAGGCCGGTGTACGCCGCGGCCCGGAGCAGCAACCGGCGTCGGCGACCATCGGGTATCTCACCTGGGTGCGCTTTCACGTACCGCCCGCCCCGATCGTCGGGTTGCCACCGGGTCGTCGACCGTTTGCCGTTGCCTTTTCCCGTGGGGCGGTGACTTCATCTCGCCCGCTCTCCAGGCCGAGATGCGCGGCGGAGCCGGCCCGTGCCGCGATCTCGGTTCCAGCGGTGCCGTTGGCCGATTCAGTTGTCCTGGTCACGGTCCATCGATTCCCGGGAGCGTGAGGATGCCGTGGGTGGCCGACGCATGGTCGCATGCCGGCCGCCGCCCGTCCTTAACCGAGGTCATTCGACGGTTGGGGTGTGAGGGGTCCATGGCGGCTTGCCAACACGGTTGTCGCGGTTTCCCCAGAACTCGGAGACCAGGGCCTCCAGCGCCTGGACCAGCGTGTCGCCGGGATGGGCCCGGCAGTAGTCGGCCGTCATCGCGTAGAGCCTTTCGAAGGGACGGCCGTCGGTGACGTCGACGATATCGTTGCGCACCCAGGCGTTGAAGGCGCTGAAATAGCCGAGGATGAACCCCGCGTGGGTCGCGAAGGCTCCGGTCTCGCTCACCACGCGGCCGTCGTTTTCGCGCGCGGCCCGGTAATCCTCAAGGTAGGTCGTGCAGTCGGTCGCCCCGAGGGAGCGGTAGCCGCCCAGGTTGCCGATCGCATGCAGCGGCGGGGCGGCGAGGTAGCCGAGTATTGGCAGCAGCAGGTGCCACCTCGCCCGGGACCGGGGGCGGGGCGACTTCACCTGCTCGCATCCTGCCGCGCGTGTGCCTGGAGATGCGAGACGTACTTGCGGTCCTCGACCAGCGTGTGGTCGCGGAACCAGTCCGAGAGCATGGCGGTGATGTGGCCGGGCCCGACCAGCTCCCCCTCGAGCAGGTGGATCTCGTTGTTGAGCCGCTCGATCAGCTCGGCGTGCAGCTGCTTGTGATGAGCGAGGCCCGGGAAGCCGCCCTCGGCCATCAGGTTCTCCTCCGAGAGGAAATGGAAGCGGGCGTAGTGGACCAGTTCCATGAGCAGCGGCGCGGTGGCCGCCCCTACGCCTCCCTTGCCGAGCCGGGTCTCGATACGGTTGATCAGGCGGGAGAAGTAGCGGTGCTGAAGATCGATCTCCTCGATCCCGGTCAGGTACGTCTCGTTCCACTCGATCATCGGGCTCCTCCCCTAATGCCGGCCCCGGACCGTTCGGCCACAATAACGCCTCCAGGGCCTGGGTTGGCCGGTCAGCGGCCGTCCCGGGCGCTCTCGGCCAGTCGTCGCCACATCTCGGGGCTCAACCTGCCGACGAACTCGAAACCGTCCCCGTCGCGGGGACGGAACACCAGCCCTTCGCCCTCGCCGGGATAGACCGCGGTCGCCGCGCGGGCGACATTGCCGTGCGCCACGTAGACGTCGTTGCGACCCGCCGCGGGTGGCGAGGCCAGGCGGGCTCGTGCCATGGCGACGATCGCCTCGCGGCCGCCAAAGTAGTCGGCGACGCGCAGGTTCATGACGTCCGCGGTGGTCTCGACCGGCCCGAGGTCCATCGCCTCGGCCGTCTCCACGGCCCGGCAGTACGGGCTCGCGAAGACCCGGCCGACGGGAATCGCAAGGGCGCGCATGGCCTCACCGACCTGCCGTGCGGTGCGCCGGCCCTGATCTGAGAGCTGGCGAATCCGTGCCGGGTCGCAACTCGTCCAGTCGCCGGACTGCGTTACCCGGTCGTCCTGCGACCAGTCGGTCGCGGCGTGGCGGAAGTAGAGGTTGTAGCCCCCCGCGCGAAGTGCGTCGACCAGGGCCATGCCCTCGAGTTCGGCCTCGGCCGCAGCCGGCAGCGCCGCGTGGGATGCGAGGAGGAGACCGAGCAGGATGCCGACGGAACGACGCGCCTGGCGTGCCGATCGGGACGGCTGCACGGTGGAGCGGCGAGCCACGTTCAGGAGGCGCCGTCCGGGTTGGCCACGGAGCCTGTCGTCTCGGCCGCGGGTGCGCCCGCGAGCGCCCGGGGCAGGCGGTCGATCAGATTCCGCGCACCCGCCTCGACCACGCTCTGGAAGGTGACCAGGCTCTCCCTGGCCGTTTCGTCGGAGCGGATCAGCTCCTCGACACCCTCCCACACGACGCCGCCGGTCCGGCGGTCCCAGATCTGGAAGTAGAGGCGTACCCGCGCGATCTTGGTCATGACGATGCGGAAGCCGATCGCGCCGAAGCGTTCCGACGACTGCTGGTCGAACGCCGAGAGGCGCAGCTGGGCCAGGTAGCGCGTACCGGTCGCGCCGCCGATCGCGTCGAGGGTGTCGCGGCGCAGGAGACCGGTCGCGCGGTACTCCTCGTACATCTGGACGTAGGGGTCGGCGAGACCGGCGTCGTTGATCTTGCCGAGAGTCTCCGAGAGGCTCACGACGCGGAGCTGCGGATAACGTTCGCGCAGGACCTGGGCGAAGAGCAGGGCAAGCGCCTGCCGGTCCTCCTCACGTCCGGTGCTGGCCAGCGTACCGATGAACGCGATGCCGTGCCTCTCGAGATCCCCGACCTGGAGGGCGAGATTCTCGTGGCTCGTCGTGCTGTAGGTCTGCTGCATGCCTGCACACCCACCGGTGCCCAGCGCGAACAGCAGCAGGAGGATGGCGGGAATGCGCGGACCGGATTCGAATGCCATGGGGTACCTCGTGGTCGGAGCGTGCATCTAACGGGTCGTCCCGCAGTGGTAACGGAGCGCGACAGGGGCTGCCCTGATTCTAGTCGTTCGCTCCGCGCGTCACGAGTAGAGGGAATGAACGTTCGCGCGTATCGAATGAAACCGACGCTTCGGTCGCGCTCACCGTCGGGACGGCAGTCCGGTCGCGGGCGCGGAACACCTTCCCTGGCGGGCTTCGCGAACAATTGACAAATATCAACCATCAGTTCACCGTGTGGTCAACGAATCCAGGCGACAGGAGCTACGCCATGGACGATTGGAGCTTCCAGGGTGCCGAGGAGGTCCGTCCCGTCGCCGCTGGTCAGGACGATCGTGCCGGGGGACACCACGATCGGCGAAACATCATCGAGCGGACCCAGTCCCAGTTGCGCCGGGCCCTGACCGAACAGCAGTTGATGACGATCAACACCTACCTCAGTTTCGGTTGGAAGTTCTTCGTCCGGGGCGCCAAGACATCGACACCCGTGGCGTTCATCGTCAGTCCCGACGTGAACGAGGTCATCGTGATCGACGAGGATGGCGACGTGGTCCACGACCACGACATCGTCTATCGCGCCTGAGCATCACCGCTTCGGACCATCCCTCCGTCCCAGCGGCAAGCCGTCCCCTGTCCTGACGCGTGGCTGGCGGTCACGGCGAGACGCAGGTTTCACCCGTGACTCCCTAGGGTGATTCTGCGGGAGTTGATCGCCGCGCTCTCCGTGGGCCGTGCACCTCATCGACAGGTTCGGGGATGCCGGTAGGAACTGGAATCAGCCGTCGTGATTGGGCCGACCCGACCGCGGGGGCGCGACATCGCGCGGTGAACATGCGTCACGGGCGGAGTCAGCCCGGTGGCGACTTGCTGGAATCGGGCTCGCGGCTGAGCCAGCTTCAATCAGGCCGTCTTGAGCTTCAACTGTGCCACCAGTGTGACCACAACCCTTCACCATTCTCGATGGATCGTTGGTCACAGTGCCACTGAGGGCGTCTCAGAGGGTTCTGAGACTGGTCATCTCGGTATGCAAACCAGGCATATGTGATCAGGATTCCTGCAACACCAAGGAACCCTAGAAGAACCATCACTTCCATCGTCAGAGATCCAAGTCAGATTTTGTAGACTGGATGGGAGTCTGGCGTGGGACTGGAAGGTTGTCTGTGAGCCTGCGCTGAACCTGCTGTCGGATTTGCTCCACAGCATCAACGTTACTGGTTATGGGAAGTGGGCTGATACGACTAGGAGACTTTCAGTAGACCTCAATGCCTCTCATGCCACTTGGCACAGCCATAGTGCCTGGCTGCAAGGGCAAGCTTCTCTCGTCTCTGCAGATGCTTCAGCCAATCCGTGAGTTCGCGGCTGGTGAATCTTCGAAACTCAACTATTGGACAACAGTACTTCGGCAGGTTCATAGGGCAAGCGACGGCCGAAGAGAGCAAAAGCGCAGTCAACTCTTCATCGTCCATCCGCAAGAAATCATCGAAGCTCACATTCATGACCTTCCTATCCCTTGGCGATACAGCTCTCCAGAAGCTGTCCATAACTCTCATGTAAATGATCGGTATGACGTAGATGCCCGTATAAGCAGCATATGCGGCAACGATAAGTGCAACTCGCCGCATAGCGTGCTCCAAGCGGATGCACTGGCATAAAGCCAGAGTCAGAGTATCGAACTGAAGGTACTTGGGGTGCTATGGACGCAGGATGAAAGTCTTGTAGGCAATGGCCTACAGTACCTGAAAACGCAGAATAATCCGGATCTTCTGATGAAAAGGCCTTGGTAATTCCGTATGAATTACGTCAACTAATTATTGATATTTATTCGTAGGCAATACCCTACAAAAAATTCTGTGATTGACTGACAGCCTGATCAGTTTTCCTGGATTACCGAGTTGAATCCACGTGATGTAGCTTCTGTGTTCCCGGAGTTTGTATAACGACGACCAGTCAGTGAGTGTAGAATCGTGTTGCGGAGATTTGTCATTATTCTCTCGATGCCCGCTCTATTTTTGATTGGCGAAATGCCCGTGATGGCATCTTGCCCCGAGTATGAAGTCCATAATCATCGGCATCCACCGGGAGACAAAAGGTGGGTGGGTCATCACCAGACGGACCTGGTCGCAGCATTTGGGATGCCAGACTTCAGTCTCGGAAAATCGTACTGGGAAGCGGGAGGCCCATTCTATGAGATAGATGTCTACGTATCTAAAAAATCGAAGGTTGTTGCTTGCTCGGTTTCTTACATTCGAGGGCAATGCGGAATTATTCTTGATGTTCAATGTGTGTAATCGGACCCAGTCTGCGCGTTGAATAGCATAGAAACAGATTGTTTCGTGAGCACCAAGCGCGTGCGATAGATTCAAGCTTACAAGTTATGAGGGCGGGCTGAAGCTACTACTCCAGTCCTGTACAGCCTTAAAGGCCCAGTAATGATATATACGCGTACATAAGTACAAAGATCCCGGGGCAGGGGGCATGCCCTGTCTAGACTTCAGAGAAATACCCCTCGGAAATATCGCAGAGAGATTCTGCTGCCCAGGCTATGAGATTCATCGTTCTGGGTAGTCCGCTATCTTCCATTTTCCATCGACCAACTTGAGCCGGACGAAGTCGCCTTGTGTCTCTATTTGGCCTGAGAGGAAGTCATAGCCCAGGCCGGTCTCTGTCTCATCATCGCTTATGCCTACCCCTGACGAGTTGATCAGATCAGCGCTGTTCGGGTAGTCGTTGTAGTAACGCTCCCAACCGCCTCCCAGTGGTTCGTCGTGGTGTAGGTCTGCTGCGTGTTGGCGAAACCGCCCATGCGAGGTCTAGAACCCGCAGCACGGGGAAGGTCGGAAAGCACGGAAAGGGTACGAATGCCATCGGCTACCTCGTGGTCCAAGCGTCCATCTCGAGGGTCTTCCCTCTTCGTGGAAAATAAGGTGCGGACGGATATCGTTCCCCCCGATTCTGGTTGCTTCGTAGGAGTGGCACGAGACGGCATGTAGGCAGCGCGGCGGGAGTCGCTCTGAACGTGTCATGCCCGATGTCTCCCGATTCCGACTCGCGGCATGGAACATCACGGGGTCGCCGGCTGACCTGTCGCGCGTGCCGTTGCACTTCATGTGCGATTCCGGCGTACCCGTTTCGGCACGAGGCCGGTCACGGGCACTTGCTTCACCGACCTGCCCATCCGGCTCGGGAAGGGATGGAATGGGGGCTGGTCGGGCCGTCGAGCGTCTCCCGAGATGCAGGCTCGGGAGCTCGCGGACGTGGCCGGGATGCGTAATGTCAGTAATCCGTGAAGGTTCAGACAATGCCTACATGATTTTCATCCATCGCCCGATGCTTTTTGGTCGCGTTGCATGGATAAGTACGGCTGTGCCGTGAGAAATCGATCCGGAAATCGATCAGCACGCAGGGGGTGGGTGGTGATGGACGAGACGGACGGAATCTGCCCGGAGTGCGGGATCCCTAGGTGCCGCATCGGCGAGCGAGAAGAGATCGAACGCCTCGCCTCCGAGATCGAGAGGCTGAAAGCCATCCTCAGAAGGTACCCGTGCAACCCGTTCGACTACTGCCCCAAGACGGCGAGTGGGCGCATCGAGTCGGAGTAGAGGCGGGGAAACTCGTCGAAGGCACGACGTCACCAGGCATGCGGTGAGAACCGAGGTGCCCCCGGCCATGATTAGCCTGAGAGTAGCCGCCAAGGGCGATGATCCAACGAGCGGCATCCGGATGACGGTATCGCCCGGCGAAGAAGGGCGCCCCAGGCCCCGCCGCCTGCTCATCTCGGAGGGGCAGGGCGTCGGTACGGGACAACGGTGAGGTCCGCACGCCCCGCATCGAGCCCTATCTCCCCGGACCAGGTTCCCCCGCCACGGCCGGCCTCTGCGAGCGTGGCGGTATAGGCCGTCTCCCGGATTTGCACGCGGATGGCTGATCCGGCCTGCGGCAGCCCGCAGAGCCACGAACGAGGGGCGCGGCCGATGATGGCGATAGATCCAGAGGAGGTGCGGCGTAAGCCACTGGAAGGAAATGGTGGGCGATACTGGGATTGAACCAGTGACCCCCGCCGTGTGAAGGCGGTGCTCTCCCGCTGAGCTAATCGCCCACAGCGTGGAGCCGGCATTTTAGGGCCGGCTTCGCCGGGGCGTCAATTTGCTTTATGGAAGGCGCCGGACGCCGGGCCCGCTCTGCTAAGATACGCGCCGCCGCCGCGTGGCCCGGCATCCCGCGGCTACCCGGCCGAACACGAGAGACCCGATGACCGTCCGCACCCGTTTCGCTCCCAGCCCGACCGGCTACCTCCACGTCGGCGGCGCCCGCACGGCGCTCTTCTCGTGGCTCTATGCCCGTCGCCACGGCGGCAGCTTCGTGCTGCGCATCGAGGACACCGATCTCGAGCGGTCCACCGCCGAGTCGGTCAACGCCATCCTCGAGGGGATGACCTGGCTCGGCCTCGAGTACGACGAGGGCCCGCTCTACCAGACCGACCGCTTCGAGCGCTACCAGGAGGTGATCGACCGGCTGCTCGACGAGGGCCACGCCTACCGCTGCGACTGCTCGAAGGAGCGCCTCGACGTGCTGCGCGCCAAGCAGATGGAGCGCAAGGAGAAACCGAAGTACGACGGGCACTGCCGCAACCGCGACGTCGACCCATCCGTGCCGCACGTGGTGCGCTTCGTGACCCCGGGCGAGGGCACGGTCGGATTCGACGACCTGATCCGCGGCCGGGTGATCTGGGAGAACGCCGAGCTCGACGACCTGGTGATCCGCAAGTCGGACGGCGCGCCGACCTACAACCTGGCCGTGGTCGTCGACGATCTCGACATGCGCATCAGCCACGTCATTCGCGGCGAGGACCACGTCAGCAACACCCCGCGCCAGGTGCACATCTTCCGCGCGCTCGGCGCCGAGGTGCCGGTGTTCGCCCACGTGCCGATGATCCTCGGCGATGACGGCGCCAGGCTTTCCAAGCGTCACGGCGCGGTCAGCGTCATGCAGTACCGCGAGGACGGCTACTTGCCCGAGGCGTTGCTGAACTACCTCGTACGGCTCGGCTGGTCGCACGGGGACCAGGAGCTCTTCTCGGTCGACGAGATGGTCGCTCTGTTCGACCTCGAGGAGGTCAACAAGTCGGCGTCTACCTTCAACACCGACAAGCTGCTGTGGCTCAACCAGCACTACATCACC
>JAWVZO010000022.1:0-21053 GCA_033722135.1 Gammaproteobacteria bacterium
CCGCCGAACTGGTCGAACTCGAACACGCCGACCGGCCCGTTCCAGACCACCGTGCCGGCCTCGGCGAGCGACGCGGCGAGGCGCTGCGCGGTCTCCGGACCGATGTCGAGGATCATGTCGTCGTCGGCGACCTCCTCGACGCGCTTGGTCTCGGCCGCGGCATCCTCGGCGAAGGTCTTCGCACAGACCACGTCGGTCGGCACCGGGATCTCGCCGCCGGCTTCGCGTGCCGCGGCGATCAGGCGCTGCGCCTCGGGGACCAGGTCGGGCTCGTGGAGCGACTTGCCGACATTGTGACCGGCCGCGGCGATGAAGGTGTTGGCGATGCCGCCGCCGACGATCAGCCGGTCGACGACCCCGGACAGGCTGTCGAGCACCGTCAGCTTGGTCGAGACCTTCGAACCGCCGACGATCGCCACCATCGGCCGCGCCGGGGCGTCCAGCGCGCGGGCCAGCGCGTCGAGCTCGCCGACCAGCAGCGGCCCGGCGCAGGCGACCGGCGCGAAGCGGGCCACCCCGTGGGTCGAGGCCTGCGCGCGGTGGGCGGTGCCGAAGGCGTCCATGACGAAGATGTCGCACAGCGCGGCCATGCGCCTGGCCAGCGCCTCGTCGTCCTTCTTCTCGCCGGCGTTGAAGCGCACGTTCTCGGCCAGGGCGACCTCGCCGTCGGCGAGATCCACGCCGTCGAGCCAATCCGTGACGAGGCGCACCGGCCGGTCGAGCAGGCCGGAGAGCGCGTCGGCGACCGGCGCCAGCGAGTACTGCGGGTCCGGCTCGCCCTCGACCGGGCGGCCGAGGTGCGACATCAGCAGCACCCGGGCCCCGGCGTCGGCGGCGTGGCGGATCGTCGCCAACGCGGCGCGCAGCCGCGTGTCGTCGGCCACGGCCCCGTCGCGCAGCGGCACGTTGAGGTCCTCGCGGATCAACACCCGCTTCCCGGCGAGATCCAGCTCGGTCATCTTCAGCACGGTCATGGCTGCGCTCCCTGCCCTGGCCGGCCGGCTCAGCCGGCGTTGAGCAGCGCGACCGTGGTGTCGAGCATGCGGTTGGAGAAGCCCCATTCGTTGTCGTACCAGGAGCAGACCTTGACCAGCGTGCCCTCGGAGACCTTGGTCAGCGACGACTCGTAGATCGACGAGTAGGGGTTGTGGTTGAAGTCGATCGACACCAGCGGCTCGTCGTTGACCGCGAGAACGCCTGCGAGCTCGCCTGCCGACGCGTCGCGCAGCACCCGGTCGATCTCGTCGACGCTGGTCTCGCGTGCCGCGACGAAGGTCAGGTCGACCACCGAGACGTTGATCGTCGGCACGCGCATCGCGAAACCGTCGAGCCGGCCGTTGAGGTCGGGCAGCACCAGTCCGACCGCGGCGGCGGCGCCGGTCTTGGTCGGGATCATCGACATGGTCGCCGATCGGGCCCGGCGCAGGTCCTTGTGGAAGACGTCGGTCAGCACCTGGTCGTTGGTGTAGGCGTGGATGGTGGTCATCAGGCCGTTGACCACGCCGATGGCGTCGTGCAGCGGCTTGACCAGCGGCGCCAGGCAGTTGGTGGTGCACGAGGCGTTGGAGATCACCGTGTGCTCGGCCCGGAGCACGTCGTGGTTGACACCGTAGACCACCGTGGCGTCGACGTCCTTGCCACCCGGCGCGGAGATGATCACCTTCTTGGCGCCCGCCTCGAGGTGGCCGGAGGCCTTCTCCTTGCTCGCGAACAGGCCGGTGCACTCGTGCACCACGTCGACGCCCATCTCGCCCCACGGCAGCTTCGCGGGATCGCGCTCGGCGCAGACCCTGATGCGGTCGCCGTTGACCACCAGGAAATCCCCCTCGACGCTGACCTCGCCCGGGAACTTGCCGTGCGCGGTGTCGTACTTGGTCAGGTGGGCGTTGGTGGCGGCGTCGCCGAGATCGTTGATGGCGACGATCTCGATCTCGCCGTTCCGACCGCTCTCGTACAGGGCGCGCAGGATGTTGCGACCGATGCGGCCGTACCCGTTGATTGCGACTTTGATCGCCATTCGCTCTCTCCTTCCCACTGGTTACGGTGCGCCAGGCGTGCCGCCCCGGGGGGCGGCCCGGCAGGGGCCAAAGAATACATGACCCCGCCCGTGCCGCGGCACCGGGCGGGCCGCCTCAGCCGGCGAGGACCCGCTCGGCCGCCGCGGCGACCGCCTCGGGCGTGAAGCCGAAGTTCTCGAACAGCTCACCGGCCGGCGCCGAGGCGCCGAAGCGGTCGATGCCGACCACCTCGCCCGAGAAGCCGACGTAGCGGTACCAGGCCTGGGTGACGCCGGCCTCGACCGCGACGCGCGCGGTGACCGCGGCCGGCAGGACCGCCTCGCGGTAGTCGGCGTCCTGGGCGTCGAACCGCTCGCAGCACGGCATCGAGACGACGCGCACGCGCCGCCCGGCGAGCCGCTCGGCGGCGGCCGTGGCCAGCTGCACCTCGGAGCCGGTGGCGATCAGGATCACCTCCGGTGTGCCCTCGCAGTCGCTCAGCACGTAGCCGCCGCGGGCGATGTCGTCGCGCTGCGCGGCATCGCGTTGCTGGTGCGGCACCCCCTGGCGGGTCAGCGCCAGGCAGCTCGGGCCGTCGACGCGCTCGACCGCCTGCTGCCAGGCGACGGCGGTCTCGACCGCGTCGCACGGCCGCCACAGCTCGAGGTTGGGGATCATCCGCAGGCTCGCCACGTGCTCGATCGGCTGGTGGGTCGGTCCGTCCTCGCCGAGGCCGATGGAATCGTGGGTCAGCACGTGGATCACCCGCCGGCCCATCAGCGCGGCCATGCGGATGGCGTTGCGCGCGTAGTCGCTGAACACCAGGAAGGTGCCGACGTAGGGGATCAGGCCGCCGTGCAGCGCCATGCCGTTGGCGATCGCGGCCATGCCGAACTCGCGCACGCCGAACGAGAGGTAGTTGCCATCGAGCGAATTCGGGCCGAACGGGCGCGAGCCGGACCAGTTGGTCAGGTTCGATCCGGTCAGGTCCGCCGAGCCGCCGAAGAACTCGGGGAGCAGCGGCCCGTAGCGCTCGAGCGCCATCTGCGAGGCCTTGCGCGTGGCGACCTTCGGCGTGTCGGCGTCGACGGCGGCGATGGCCGCGGCGCTCTGCTCGGCCCAGGCCTCGGGCAGTTCGCCCGCCAGGCGCCGTTCCAGCTCGGCCGCGAGTTCGGGGTGGGCCTCGCGGTAGGCGGCGAAGCGTTCGTTCCACTCCGCCTCCGCGGCCGCGCCGCGTTCACGGGCGTCCCAGGCAGCGCCAATCGCCTCGGGCACCTCGAACGGGCCGTGGGGCCACTGCAGGTTCTCGCGGGCCGCGGCGATCTCGTCGTCGCCGAGCGGGGCGCCGTGGCAGTCGTGGCTGCCGCAGAGATTCGGGGCGCCGAAGCCGATCACGGTCTTGGCGCAGATCAGGCTCGGCTTGTCGTTGACCGCGCGCGCCTCGTGGAGGGCGCGGCCGACCGCCTCGGCATCGTGCCCGTCGACGTCGCGCACCACGTGCCAGCCGTAGGCCTCGAAACGCCCCGGCGTGTCGTCGGTGAACCAGCCCTCGACGTGACCGTCGATCGAGATCCCGTTGTCGTCGTAGACGGCGATCAGCTTGCCGAGACCGAGCGTGCCGGCCAGCGAGCACGCCTCGTGGGAGATGCCCTCCATCAGGCAGCCGTCGCCGAGGAACACGTAGGTGTGGTGGTCGATGACGCGATGCCCGTCGCGGTTGTACTGCGCCGCGAGCACCTGCTCGGCCATCGCCATGCCGACCGCGTTGGCGAGACCCTGGCCGAGCGGTCCCGTCGTGGTCTCGACCCCGGGGGTGTCGCCGTACTCGGGATGGCCCGGGGTCTTCGAGTGCCATTGGCGGAAGTTCTCGAGATCCTCGATGGCGACGTCGTAGCCGGTCAGGTGCAGCAGCGCGTAGATCAGCATCGAACCGTGGCCGTTGGAGAGCACGAAGCGGTCGCGGTCGGGCCACGCCGGGTTGGCCGGGTTGTGGCGCAGCAGGTCGTTCCAGAGCACCTCGGCGATATCGGCCATGCCCATCGGGGCGCCCGGGTGTCCGGAGTTGGCACGCTGCACGGCATCCATGCTGAGCGCACGGATGGCGTTGGCGAGTTCACGACGTGACGGCATGGTGATCTCCGTGGCGGCGGTTGACATCGGTTCGACCCTCCCCTGGATGTGCGCGGACGGGCCGGCGCCGGCCCGTTTCGTGGCGGGCACTATACGGGGGAGCCATACATAAATGAAAGTAAATAATTTTGATTGATTAGATAAGATTACTTATATGGTTTACGCCGGCCCGAGCCGCCTCAACCCGCCTCGCGCCACTTGATCGAGCAGCCCATGCTCGGCGTCTGCTCGGCCGGTCCGCGCCCCGTCTCGGCGATCTGCGTCATCGCCTCGAAGAGTTCCCGGCGCGCGTCTTCGGGCGCGGGGTCCTTGCCGCTGCTGTCGAGGCGTCCGCGATACTGGAGTTCGAGGTCCGCGTTGTAGCCGAAGAAGTCGGGCGTGCAGACCGCCCCGTAGGCGCGGGCGACCTCCTGGCTCTCGTCGTAGAGGTAGGGGAACGGCAGGCCGTGCTCCTCGGCGTACGCCTTCATGTGCTCGAAATCGTCCTCGGGGAACTGCTCGGGGTCGTTGGCGCTGATCGCCACCGCGCCGATGCCGTGCTCGCGCAGCTCGGCAACGTCCCGGATCAGGCGGTCGCGCACGGCCTGGACGTACGGACAGTGGTTGCAGATGAACATCACCAGCAGCCCGTTCGGCCCGCGGCAGTCGGCGAGGGTGTAGCGCCGGCCGTCGGTGCCGGGCAGGTCGAAATCGACGGCCGGCCGGCCGAAATCGCATACCGGTGTTTCCGTTCTGGCCATGGGTTCCTCCTCGGGTTGGCGTGCCCGCGGCGGCAGCGCCCCGGGCCGGGGCGGTCATTGTGCCCGATGCGTGGGGGACGTTGAACCGCCCCGTTCAGAACACCCGGTTGAGCCCGTTCAGCGCCGCGACCCGGTAGGCCTCGGCCATGGTCGGGTAGTTGAAGGTGGTGTCGACGAAGTAGCGCAGCGTGTTGGCCTCGCCCTTCTGCGCCATGATCGCCTGGCCGATGTGGATGATCTCGGATGCCTGGTGACCGAAGCAGTGGATGCCGAGGATCTGCAGCGTCTCGCGGTGGAACAGGATCTTCAGCATGCCGATCGTCCAGCCGGTGATCTGCGCCCGCGCCAGGTTCTTGAAGATCGCGCGGCCCACCTCGTAGGGCACCTGCTGCTCGGTCAGCTCGCGCTCGGTGCGCCCGACGTAGCTGATCTCGGGGCTGGTGTAGATCCCGGTCGGGATGTCGCGCACCAGCGCCAGGTCGCTGTCGGGGTCGACGATGTGGCGCCCGGCGAAGCGCCCCTGGTCGTAGCTGGCGCTGGCCAGCGCCGGCGGGCCGGCCACGTCCCCGACCGCGTAGATGTGCGGCTGCGCGGTCTGGTAGTGCTCGTTGACGGCGATGTGCCCGCGGTGGTCGACGTCGATGCCGATCGCCTCGAGCCCCATGTTCTGGCTGTTGCCGGTGCGACCGTTGGCGAACATCAGCACGTCGCTGCGGATCTTCTTGCCGGATTGCAGGTGCATCACCACGCCGTCGTCCCCGGGCTCGACCCGGTCGTAGGTCTCGCCGTGGAACAGCATGATGCCCTGGTCGATCATGTGGTAGCTGAGGCTGTCGGTGATCTCGTGGTCGAGGTGGGAGAGCAGCGACGCGCGGGTGTTGACCAGGCTCACGGCGATGTTGAGGTTGCTGAAGATCGACGCGTACTCGCTGCCGATGACCCCGGCGCCGTAGATCGCGATCGAGCCCGGGGTCTCCTTGAGGCGCAGCACCGTGTCGCTGTCGACCACCCGGGGATGGCCGAAGTCGATGTCGTCGGGGCGGTAGGGACGCGAGCCGGTGGCGATGACGAAATGGTCCGCGGTCAGGGTCTTGCGGGCGTCGTTGTTGCCGACCACCTCGACGACCCCGGGTTCCAGGAAGCGCGCCGTGCCGTGGATGACCGTGACCTTGTTGCGCTCGTAGAAGCGGCGCCGCATCCGTACCTGGCTGGTGATCACCTCCTCGGCATTGGCCAGCAGCTGCGGGTAGGTGATCTCGGTGGCCTCGGCGATCTGCTGGAACAGCGGGTCGTCGCGGAAATCGGTGATGCGCTGGATGGTCTGCCGCAGCGCCTTGCTCGGGATGGTGCCCCAGTGGGTGCAGCCGCCGCCGACCATGGTGTGCTTCTCGACCATGACCACGTCGCGCCCCGATTTGGCCAGGGTCATCGCCGCGCCCTCGCCGCCCGGACCGCTGCCGATCACGAGCACGTCGTAGTGCCGTTTCTTCATCGTCTCTCCCATGCCGACGAGCGGCCATTATCGCGTCGCGATGGAAGCGGTCAAGGCGGCCGTCCGGACGCGGCGCGCGCAACTGGGGTACCATCGCCCGCCCGGTTATCATGACAGGCACCCGGACCGAGCCCGGATAGGACAACCCGCCTCGATCGAGGATCGCTGCGTGCGCAGGCACCCCCCGAATCCAGCCGCCAAGGAACCGCCCCCGTGAACGAACCCGTGCGGGTTGCGCACCTGCTGCACGAGGAGCTGCTGACCTGTTCGCCGGAGGCCCCGTTGCACCGGGTGGCGGCGATGATGCGCACCCACCGCTGCAGCTCGGTCCTGGTGGTCGATGGCGAGCGGCCGGTGGGCATCTGGACCGAGCACGACACGCTGCGCATCGACCTTGCCGACCCGGAGGTGGTCGCGCAGCCGGTCAGCCGGCACATGAGCTCGCCGGTCAGGACCACGACCAAGCAGGAGACCATCGACGAGGTGGGCCACCGCTTCCACCGGGAGGGCATCCGTCACCTGCTGGTGCTCGACAGCCGCGGCGGCTTCGCCGGGATCGTCTCGCAGACGGACGTGGTGCTCAACTACGGCCTCGAGCGTTACCTGCAGGTGCGCCGCGTCGCCGAAGCCCAGCATCACCCGCTGCTCACCATCGAAACCGACCTGCCGTTGGCCGCCGCCGCGGCGCGCATCCGCGAGGCCGGCGTCGATGCCGCCGTGGTCAGTCCGGGTGAGGACGGCCTGCCGGGAATCCTCACCGAACGGGACCTGGTCCGCCAGCTCGCGCTGCGCGACGTGGCGCGCACGGCCGGCGAGGCGGCCACCCGGCCGCTGATCACCGTCGACCGGGAGTGCAGCCTGCTGCAGGCCCGCGACCTCTCGGTGCGCCGCGGCGTCCGCCACCTCGGCATCACCGACGCCGGGCAGCGGATCGTCGGCCTGCTGTCGTTCACCGACATCCTCGGCCTGCTGGAGCACGACCAGGTTTCGCACCTCGAGCAGGTGCTGCGCGAGCGCGAGCAGGCCCTGCTCGCGTCGCAGCGGAGCCTGCGCCTGTCGCAGCAGGTGATCGACGCGACCCTCGACGGGGTGATCATCACCAACGCCGAGGGGATCATCGAGGCGGTCAACCCGGCCTTCACCAAGCTCACCGGCTACACCGCCGAGGAGGCGGTGGGCAAGACCCCCGCGCTGCTCAAGTCGGGACGCCACGACGAGACCTTCTACGAGGCGCTTTGGTCCGGCCTGCACCGGGAGGGGCGCTGGCAGGGGGAGATATGGAACCGCCGCAAGAACGGCGAGATCTACCCGGAGTGGCTGACCATCACCGAGGTACGCGACGAACTCGGCGGCGAGCACAAGTACGCCGGCGTCTTCTCCGACATCTCCGAACGCAAGGAGAGCGAGGAGAAGATCCGCGCGCTCGCCTACTACGATGCACTGACCGGCCTGCCGAACCGGCGCCTGTTCCAGGACCGGCTCGGCCTCGCCCTGCCGCAGATGCGCCGGCACAGGCAGCAACTCGCGGTGATGTTCATCGACCTCGACCTGTTCAAGCGGATCAACGACACCCTCGGTCACGATGTCGGCGACGAGGTGCTCGTGGAGATGTCCAGGCGGCTCAAGGCGTGCGTGCGCGAGAGCGACACCGTCTCGCGGATGGGTGGGGACGAGTTCACCATTCTCCAGCCCGACATCAAGGACGCCAACAACGCGGCGCAGCTCGCCTCCCGCATCATCGCGAGCCTGCGCGACCCGTTCGTGCACCAGGATCGAGAGCTCTACGTCACCTCGAGCGTCGGCATCGCGATGTTCCCCGACGACGGCGAGACGCCGGACGAGCTGACCAAGAACGCCGACACCGCGATGTACCGGGCCAAGGAGCTCGGACGCAACAACTACCAGCTCTACACCTCGGCCATGAGCGCCGCATCGGTCGAGCGCCTGGCCATGGAGAACCACCTGCGTCACGCCATCGAGCGCGGCGAGTTCCACCTCAACTTCCAGGTCAAGGTGGACGTGCTGAGCAACCGCACCACGGGCGTCGAGGCCCTGCTGCGCTGGGAGAATGCCGAGCTCGGTCCGGTCTCTCCCGCCGACTTCATCCCCCTCGCCGAAGCCAACGGCCTGATCCTGCCGATCGGCGAGTGGGTGCTGCGGGAGGCGTGCCGCCAGGCGTGCGCGTGGAGCGAACGGGGGCTGCCCGAGATCCACGTCGCGGTGAACGTCTCGTCGCGGCAGCTCCACCAGGAGGACCTCTGCGAGACGGTCGTGGCGGTGCTCGACGAGACCGGCTTCGACCCCCGTCGCCTGGAACTCGAGCTCACCGAGAGCATGTTGATGGAGCACATCGAGGAGGTCGAACCGAAGCTGCGGCGGCTGCGCGAGCTCGGGGTGCGCATCAGCATCGACGACTTCGGCACGGGTTACTCGAGCCTGGCGTACCTCAAGCGGTTGCCGATCGATACCATCAAGATCGACGTCAGCTTCATCCGCGACATCCCGGGCGACCCGGACGACTCCGAGATCGTCGCGGCGATCGTCGCCATGGCCCACCGCCTCGACCTGCAGGTGGTCGCCGAGGGCGTCGAGAACGAGGAGCAGGTCCGCTTCCTGCGCGCCCTCGGCTGCGACCAGGTCCAGGGCTACCTCGTCGGGCGGCCCCTGTCGGCCGACAACATCGCCAGCCTGCTCGACAGCAACCTCCTGCCGGAGGGCTGACCGCGGCCGGCGGCGCCGGGAAACCGTCATGAGCGTGCCCGACACCTCGGCACTGGCCGGGCGGCTGGAGGCCGCCATGCTCCGTGACCGCCCGCGCCTGCGACGCCGCCTGCGCCGGCTGCGGCGCGAGCCCGACGCGGTGCGGGCGACGCAGCTGGCCGACGACATCGAGAGCTCGTGCGCGCGCGCCGACGCACGCCGCGCGCGCCTGCCCGGGCCCACGTTCCCCGCCGGGCTGCCGATCAGCGCCCGGCTCGACGATGTCGCGGCGGCGCTCGCCTCGCACCAGGTGGTGGTCGTGGCCGGCGCGACCGGCAGCGGCAAGACCACACAGCTGCCGAAGCTCTGCCTGCGCCTCGGCCGCGGCGTGCACGGCCAGATCGGCCACACCCAGCCGCGCCGGCTCGCCGCGCGCAGCGTGGCCGCCCGTATCGCGGCCGAACTCGACACCCCGCTCGGCGACCTCGTCGGCTACCGCGTCCGCTTCCAGGAGCGGGGCCATCCCGACGCGCTGGTGCGCGTGATGACCGACGGCATCCTGCTCAACGAGCTGCAGCGCGACCGCCTGCTGCTCCGCTACGACACCCTGATCGTCGACGAGGCGCACGAACGCAGCCTCAACATCGACTTCCTGCTCGGCTACCTGAAGAAGCTGCTGCCGAAACGCCCCGAACTGAGGGTGATCGTGACCTCGGCGACCATCGACACCGCGCGCTTCGCCGCCCACTTCGGCGACGCGCCGGTGGTGACGGTCGACGGCCGGAGCTGGCCTGTCGAGACGCGCTACCGCCCGCTCGCGGGGGGCGACGAGGAGCGCGACTCCGAGCGGCCCGCGGCGATCCTCGCCGCGATCGACGAGCTCGCCGCGGAGGACCCCGACGGCGACGTGCTGGTGTTCCTGCCGGGCGAGCGGGCGATCCGCGAGACCGCCGAGGCGCTGCGCAAGCACCACCCCCCAGGCGTCGAGATCCTGCCCCTCTACGCCCGTCTCGGCGCCGCGGAGCAGGCGCGCATCTTCGCGCCGGGCCCCGCCCGCCGCATCGTGCTGGCGACCAACGTCGCCGAGACCTCGCTGACCGTGCCCGGCATCCGCCACGTCGTCGACACCGGGCTCGCGCGCATCAGCCGCTACGGCCCGCACGGCAACATCCAGCACCTGCCGGTCGAGCCGGTCTCGCGCGCCAGCGCCGACCAGCGCAGGGGCCGCTGCGGACGGCTCGCCCCCGGGATATGCATCCGCCTCTACGGCGAGGAGGAGTACCTGGAACGGCCCGAGTTCACCGAGCCGGAGATCCTGCGCACGCCGCTGGCCGCGGTGATCCTGCAGATGGTCGCCCACGGCCTCGGCCACATCGAGCGCTTCCCGTTCCTCGAGCCGCCCGACCCGCGCCGCGTGCGCGACGGCTACCGCCAGCTCGCGGATCTCGGCGCGCTGGACCGCGACCACCGCCTGACGCCGCTGGGGCACCGCCTCGCGCGCCTGCCGCTCGACCCCCGCCTCGGCCGCATGCTGCTCGCGGCGCACGAGGCCGGGGCGCTGCGCGAGGTGCTCGTGATCGTCGCGGCGCTGGCGGTCCAGGACCCGCGCGCGCGGCCCCACGACGCCGCGGCGGCGGCGGACCGGGCGCACGCCGGATTCGCCGACCCGCGCTCCGACCTCCTCGGCCACCTGCGGCTATGGGAGGCGTGGCAGGAACAGCGCCGGCACCTCTCGCAGAACAGGCTGCGCACGTGGTGCCGCGACCGCTTCCTCGGATTCATGCGCATGCGCGAGTGGCAGGAGACCCACCTGCAGCTCGACCGGCTGGTGCGCGACATGGGCCTGCATCCGGACGACGCGCCGGCGGAACCGGAGGTGATCCACCGCGCCCTGCTCGCCGGCCTGCTCGACCAGGTCGCGCGGCGCGAGACGAAGCGCGCCTACCGTGGCCTGCGCGACCGGACGCTGCAGCTCTTTCCCGGGTCGGTGCTCGCCGAGCATCCGCCGGCCTGGATCGCCGCCGCGGAGCTGGTCGAGACCCGGCGCCTCTACGCGCGCGGCGCGATGCCGGTCCGCCCGCGCTGGATCGAGACGCTGGCCGGCGACCAGGTGCGCCGCGAGTTTCTGGAGCCGCGCTGGGACCGCCGTCGTGGCCAGGTGGTGGCCCGGGAGCGGGTCACGTTCCACGGCCTGGTACTGGTCGCCCGCCGTCGCGTCAACTTCGGTCCCGTCGAACCGGAGTCGGCTCGCGAGATCTTCATCCGCGCGGCGCTGCTCGACGGCCGGCTCGACACCCGTGGCCGGTTCCTGCGCCACAACCTCGATCTGGTTGCCGGGATCGAGACGCTCGAGGCACGCACGCGCCGGCGCGACCTGCTGGTCGACGAGGAGAGCCGCTACCGCTTCTACGACGAGCGGCTCCCCGCCTCGGTCTACGACCGCGGGACGTTCGAGGCGTGGCGGCGGCGCGTCGAGCGCGAGAGGCCGTGCCTGCTGTTCATGACGCGTGACTTGCTGCTGCGCGACCGGGTCGACGCCGACGTCGCCGAGCGCTACCCGACGGCCCTGCCCGCGGGCCGCATCGAGCTGCCGCTCGCCTACCGTTTCGCCCCCGATGCCGCGGACGACGGGATCACCGCCGACGTGCCGCTGGCCGCGCTCGAGCAGCTCACCCAGGAACACCTCGCCTGGCTGGTGCCCGGCCTGCTCGGGGAGAAGGTCGCCGCGTTGCTGCGCGCGCTGCCCAAGGCGCTGCGGCGGCAGCTCGTGCCGTTGCCTGAGACCGTCGCCGCCTGCCTCGACACGCTGCGCCCCGGGGAGGGGCCACTCGGGGAGCAGCTCGCGCGCGCGCTCCGCACGCTGCGGGGCGTCGACCTGCCGGCCGGGACCTGGGACGCGCTTCCCCTGCCGCCGCACCTGGTCCTCCACCTCCGCCTGGTCGATGCCGACGGCAGCGAGCTCGCCCGCGGCGACGATCTCGCCGAACTCCAGCGGCGTTTCGGCGACCGCGCGCGCGCCAGCCGCGCCGCGGCGCTACCCGCGGTGCTGGGCTCGGGAGAGGAGATGACCGACTGGTCGTGTGACGCGCTGCCGGAGCGCGTCATGCTCGACCAGGGCGGCATCGCCGTCGAGGCGTGGCCGGGCCTGGCCGAGCGCGGCGCCGGCGTCGCCGTTGAGCTGTTCGGGACCCGCGACGCGGCCCGGCGCAGCCACCGCCGCGCGCTGCGCCGCCTGTGCCGGCTCCGGCTCGGCACCACGTCCCGCGATCTCTGGCGCGCGCTGCCGGATGCCGGGCGTCTCGCGCTGCAGTTCGCGACCGTCGGCGATGTCACCGCACTGCGCGACGACCTGCTCGACGCCTGCATCGACCGGCTCTGCGTCGACGACGCCGTCCGCGACGCCGAAGCCTTCGCTGCGCGTCTCGACGCCGCACGGCCGCGGGTCAAGCCGCTCGCCGAGGAACTGGCCGAACGCGTCGACACCATCCTGGCCGCCCACCGCGCGGTCGCCGTGCCGCTCGCCTCGCTCGATCCGCGGGACGCGACCGCGCGCGACCTGCGCGGCCAGCTCGAAGACCTGGTCTACCCGGGATTCGTCGCGGCGACGCCCGCAGAGCGGCTCGCGGATCTGCCCCGCTACCTCGAGGCGGCGCGGCGGCGGCTCGAGAAGGCCCCGCTCGAGCCCGGCCGCGAACGGCAGCGTGCCGCGGAGCTCGCGCCCTGGGTCGCGCGCTGGCGCGAGATGCGGGGCGAGCGCCCGGACGATCCCGAACTGGAGACCTACCGCTGGTTACTCGAGGAATTCCGCGTCTCGCTCTACGCCCAGGAACTGGGCACCGCGCAGCCGGTCTCCGCGAAGCGGCTCGCGCGCCAGTGGGAACGGGTACGGGCGGGACGCCCCGGGAGTCAGCCCACGTCGGCCTGACCGGACTGGACGCTGCCGTGGCGCTCGACGATGCCGAGCACGCGCTGGTCGGTCACCACCTCGTAGTAGAGTTCGCCGGTCGCCTCGCCCTCGCCGTCGAGGCCGAAGAGCTGCACGCGCGACTCGCGCAGCACCAGGTTCTGCATCGCGCCGTGGATGTCCGGCGCCTTGCCCATGTAGAACACCGCCGAGGTGGTGCTGCCCGGCTTGCGGATCTCGACGCGGCGCAGGTCGATCTCGCTCTTGAGCTTCTCGTAGCCCGCGGCCTCGAGTTCGATGCCGAGCACGTTGTAGCGCAGGCGATTCTCGCCCTTCTCGCCGCGCAGCGGGTGGTCGCCCGCCAACTCGTAGACGCGTACCCGGCGCGCGTCGGCCTGGCGGTTCTCGGCCAGTTCGCGCAACCGCCAGGAGGAGGACGACAGGCGGTCGGCCCGGCCGATCGCCGAGGAGATCATGATCTGCTGCTCGCCGTCGAACAGGTAGGTCGGCGAATCGGCGGAGAAGGCGATGCCGATGCCGATCTGCAACTGGGGCAGACCAACGGTCTCGAGGATCCGGTTGTGCGCGTCGGCGATGCCGATCATCCGCTGGGCCAGCGCGCAGGCACGGGCCACGGGCAGGTGGGTCTCGACATCGTCGCCATACTCGAGTGTGGTGGCGATGATCGCGTCGCCCTCGACGAACACCTTCTCGGCGCCGAAGTTGCGCAGCACGTCGCGGATCGGCGCGAAGAAGTTGTGATCGAAGTGGGTGGCCGGGTTGAGCCCCTGCTCCAGCAGCTGCCGGGTGATCGTGGTCGAGCCGCGCAGGTCGGCCTTGATCACCGCGTGCGCGCGGATGCGCTCGTGCTTGGGCTGGTCCTCCTCGCCGGAGAGGAACTCGTGCAGGCAGTTGTTGACCCTCGAGAGCCGGATCTCGTCCTGCTCCTCGAGCAGCCGGATCTGCTCGAGGATGCCCTGGGTCAGGTAGAAATTGCGCAGGTCGCGACGGTAGGCGAGGAAGTCGCGGATGAAGTTGCTGACGTGGTGCCTCTCCTGCGCCTCGCCGAGGCGCTGGATCCGGGAATCGAGCTGCTGCAGTGGCTTCAGGGACGGCGCCGAGGCGCCGAGGTGACGCATCGCTTTGCGGATCTGCTGCATCACGCCGCGCCGCTGACGACCGCTGGTCGCGAGGTACTGGACCAGCATCAGCGGGTTCAGCGCCGAGTAGTGCTCGCGGAACACCGGCACCAGCTCGTAGGCGGCGGTGATCCAGCGCAGCAGCTCCTCGCGCTTGACGAAGCGGTAGACCCGGTCCAGGGCGAGACGCTGCAGGCGGCGCTGGGCACGCAGCTGGCGTTCGGTCTCTGCATCGCCCTCGCGGCGCACCCCGTCGAGCCAGGCATCGAGGAAATTGCCGTTGAACAGGATGTCGGCGTTGACCGGGACGTCGGTCAGCGGATTGTGCCGGGTCTCGAGTTCCGGTCCGAGGCCGAGATGCTCGGCCCGTGCCGCCCAGTCAGACCCGGCGAGCCACGACGACTCGGTCTCGCCATCCCCTTCCGACTGCTCGCTCTCGGGCACCGCGCGGCTGATCAGCCGCTCGACGTAGACCTCGAAACGGGTCAGCGCATCCCAGTCGGCGGTACGCTTGCCGAGCAGGACGTAGTGGCGCATTGCCACCTGCGGCTCCTGCGGATCGGCGGCCGCCAGCAGCGGGTTGAAGAGCAGCGCCTCGTCGATCACCCAGGCCTGGCCGAGCAGCGATTCGCGCAGCTTGACCCCGGCGCCGGTCTCGACCCGCTTGACCTCCTCCATGAGCTGGTTGCGCGCCTGCAGCTCGATGCTCCTCCGGCGCTGCGCCAGCGTGGTGATGTGCTCGTGGAGCAGCATCTTGCGCCCGCCCTTGGAGTCGCTGCCCCCGCCGGCGAGGATGCCGCGCAGGTGGCCCATCTGCACGTCGAACTCGCGGGTGACCTCTGAGCCGAGGAGCTTCAGGATGGCGAGTTGGGTCAGGACCACCGGGTAGGGACGCTGCTCCTGCTTGGAGAGGCGGACCACCGCGCCGATCAGCGCGGCGTAGGCGGTGCGGAAATCGGTGAACTCCTGCCGCGAGGGCGGCGTCGGCTTGGCGCCGTAGCGCTCGTGCCCTATGTGCTGGTAGAGCAGGCTGGTGATCAGACGCCGGGCGGCGGCGAGGAACTGCGGGCTGAGTCGTACGTCGATGCGCACGTTGTCGATGCCGCGCGGCAGGGAACTCAGGTCGGGGAGCGGTTCCGGTGGTGGGCTCAGTGGCACCTGCGTGTAGCGCGGCGTGGTCATGCGCACCACCACGTCACGGGTCAGCAGGCACAGCCCGGAGACGAAGAACAGGTCGGCCGGATTCAGCGACAGGGTCCACCCGCCGATGTGCAGGTGCAGGATCTCGATGACTCCGCCGAACCAGACGCGGTCGATCAGGTTTCCGGCGACGCCGACCGCGGTGAGCCACCAGCCGACGCCCTCGGCGCCCTCGCTCGTCCGATCGGCGCGCCCGCCGAGCCAGAGCAGCCCGAGAAGCAACAACCCGGTGCCAATCGCGGCCCAGCGCAGCGTGCCCCCCACGTCGGCGCCGAAACCGAACACCGTGCCCTCGTTGACCACCGCCACGAGGGCGACGACCGGGAGGGACGCGAACGGGTTGTCCGCGCCGAGCACGCCCAGCGCGGCGGTCTTGACCATCTGGTCGAGCAACAGCAGCCCGGCGAAGAGCGGCAGCCCGTGGATCTTGCGCAGCACGGGACTCAGCCCCCCCGCAGCGGGCGCGACCCGCCGGAACGGAACGGTTGCGACTTGTGGCGGCGGCCCGCCATGCCTGACGTCAGCCCAGGATCTCGTCGATCAGCCCGAGCAGCTCGCCGGCATCGGGCGGCTTGACCAGATAGCCCTTCGCGCCCTGGCGCATGCCCCAGATGCGGTCGGTCTCCTGGTCCTTGGTCGAGACGAGGATCACCGGGATGTGCTCGGTGGCCGGATCCCGGGTCAGCTTGCGCGTCGCCTGGAAACCGTTGAGCCCGGGCATGACCACGTCCATCAGGACGAGGTCGGGATGTTCGGCGGCGGCCTTGGCCACCCCCTCCTCGCCGTTCGGCGCGGTCGTGATCGTGTGGCCTGCCGGCTCGAGGATCTTGGTCAGGTTGGCGATCTGGGTCTGCGAGTCGTCGACGATCAGGATGTTGGCCATCGTCGGGATCCCCTAGCGATGTGGACAACCCGATTCTACGTCATCGCGCCGACGACGGCAGCGGCGGGATCACTCCTCCGCCAGCCTGGCGGTCACGCTGTCGACCTTGTCCTGCATGGTCTGCTCGCGATCGGTGCGGGTGCCGACCTTGAGCGTGGTGAAAACCCGGGGCGCACCCATCGCGTGCACCGTCTCGTGGCAGCGCCTGACGGCGGCGAACACCGCGTCCCACTCGCCCTCGACGTTGGTGCCGTAGGCGTGCAGCGTGTGCTCGAGCCCGGCCTCCTCGAGCACCCGCTCGCAGGCCGCGACGTACTCCGAGACCGACACCCCCACGCCGATCGGCACCACGCAGAGGTCGATCATCACCCGCATAGAGCGACGCACCGTCGGAGAAAGCGGCTCAACCGCACTTCGACTCCCCGCAGTTCAGGCAGGTCAGGCAGCCGTCCATCTGGATCATCGCCTTGGTCTGGCACTTGTTGCACAGCGTCGCGCCGTCCGGGAAGTCGCTCTCCACCGTCGCGTCCGCCTCGGCGTTCTGTGCCTCGAAGGCGGCGCGCTTCTCGGCGATCAGCTTCCGCTGATGGTCGTCGAGTTCCTCGCCCTTGAGCAGGCCGATGGTCTTGAGGTGGGTCTCGATGACGTCGCCGATCTCGCCGACCAGGGACGGCATGTACTTGCCGCCCTTCTTGAAGTAACCGCCGCGCGGGTCGAACACCGCCTTGAGCTCCTCGACTAGGAACGTGACGTCGCCGCCCTTGCGGAACACCGCCGAGATGATCCGGGTCAGCGCCACGATCCACTGGAAGTGGTCCATGTTCTTCGAGTTGATGAAGATCTCGAACGGGCGGCGCAGCTCGTGCTCGGTGCCCTCGTTGAGCACGATGTCGTTGATGGTCAGGTAGAGCGCGTGCTCGGATAGCGGCGTCTTGACCTTGTAGGTCGAGCCGCGCAGCGTCTCCGGCCGCTCGACCTTCTCGTGCATGTGGATGACCTGGGCGGCGGCCCGCTCTGTGGCGACCGCCTGCGCCTTCTCCTTCTCCTGCTTGTCGTCGACGACCTCGTAGTCGACGATCTGCTTCTCGATCTTGATGCTCATGTCTGTCGATCCTGTGGCTTGCGGCGTCAGAACTTGCCGTAGTAGCCCTCCTTGAGGGCGTCGTAGAGGTTCGCGGCGGTATGCGTCTCGCCGTCGTACTCGATCTCCTCGTTCCCCTTGACCTCGACCACGGCGCCGTCGTCGAGCACGAAGCGGTAGGTGGTGTTGGCCAGGTCCTTGTCCTTGACCAGCACGCCCTGGAACGCGGCCGGGTTGAAGCGGAACGTGGTGCAGCCCTTGAGCTGCTTCTCGTAGGCGTAGAGGTAGATCCCCTTGAACTCCTCGTAAGGGTAGTCGGTCGGCACGTTGGCGGTCTTGGAGATCGACGAGTCGATCCACTTCTGCGCCGCGGCCTGCACGTCGACGTGCTCGCGCGGGGTGATGTCGTCGGCCGCGACGAAGTAGTCCGGCAGCGCATCCTCGGCGCTGGCCTCGGCGTCGACCAGCGCGCGGTAGGCGAGCAGCTCGTAGGAGAAGACGTCGACCTTCTCCTTGCTCTTCTTGCCCTCGCGGATGACGTTGCGCGAGTACTGGTGTGCGAAGCTCGGCTCGATCCCGTTCGAGGCGTTGTTGGCCAGCGACAGGGAGATGGTGCCCGTCGGCGCGATCGAGCTGTGGTGCGTGAACCGCGCGCCGACCTCGGCGAGCCGCTCGACCAGCTCGGGCGCAACGCTGGCGATGCGCTGCATGTAGCGGCTGTAGCGCGCGTGCAGCACGCGACCCTTGAGCTTGTCGCCGACCTTGATGCCGTCGTCGGCCATCTCCGGCCGCTTGCGCAGCATCTCGGCGGTGACCTCGAACTCCTCGTCCATGATCGGCGCGGGGCCCTTCTCCTCGGCGAGGTCGAGCGCGGTCTGCCAGCCGACCAGCGCCATCTCCCGCGTGACCCGCTCGGTGAACTCCAGCGACGCCTCTTCGCCGTAGCGCATGCGCAGCATGGCCAGCGTCGAGCCTAGCCCGAGGTAGCCCATGCCGTGGCGGCGCTTGCGCTCGATCTCGCGGCGCTGGCCCTCGAGCGGCAGGCCGTTGATCTCGACCACGTTGTCGAGCATGCGCGTGAACGCGCCGACCACCTCGCCGAAGGTCTCCCAGTCGAACCGGGCATCGTCGGTGAACGGGTCGCGCACGAAGCGGGTCAGGTTGATCGAGCCGAGCAGGCAGGAGCCGTACGGCGGCAGGCCCTGCTCGCCGCACGGGTTGGTCGCGCGGATGTTCTCGCAGAACCAGTTGTTGTTCATCTCGTTGTAGGCGTCGATCAGGATGAACCCCGGCTCGGCGTAGTCGTAGGTCGAGGTCATGATCAGGTCCCACAGGCGCTGCGCGCGCAGCCGGCGGTAGACCTTGCACGCGACCCGTCCCTCGGCGTCGGCCACGTAGCCCTGCTTGACCGGCCACTCGCGCCAGACCACCTTGTCGGGATCGTCGAGATCGATGCCGTCGACCTCGGCTTCCTGGCGCGAGATCGGGAACGCGAGCGACCACATCCCGTCTGCGCGCACCGCCTCCATGAACTCGGAGGTGACCAGCAGCGAGAGGTTGAACTGGCGCAGGCGGCCGTGCTCCCGCTTGGCGCGGATGAAGTCGAGCACGTCGGGATGGCCGACATCGAAGGTGGCCATCTGCGCGCCGCGCCGGCCACCCGCCGACGAGACCGTGAAACACATCTTGTCGTAGATATCCATGAACGACAGCGGCCCGGAGGTGTAGGCCCCGGCCCCGGCGACGAAGGCCCCCTTCGGGCGCAGCGTCGAGAACTCGTAGCCGATGCCGCAGCCGGCGCGCAGCGTCAGCCCCGCCTCGTGCACCTTGGCGAGGATGTCGTCCATCGAGTCGCGGACGGTGCCGGAGACGGTGCAGTTGATGGTCGAGGTGGCCGGCTTGTGCTCCTGGGCCCCGGCGTTTGAAACGATGCGCCCGGCCGGAATCGCGCCGTGGCGCAGCGCCCAGACGAAGCGCTCGTACCACCGCTCGCGCAGCTCCGGCGTGGCCTCGACGTCGGCCAGCGCACGGGCCACGCGGCGGTAGGTGTCGTCGACGGTTTCGTCGATGACCGCGCCGCCCTTGCTCTTCAGGCGGTACTTCTTGTCCCAGATGTCGAGCGAGGCGACTTGCAGCGGGATCGCGGCCTCGTCTCCGGATACGACTTTCAGGCGTGCCTGCTTCATGACAGGAATCTTCCCCCAGGTCTGTTTCGTTGATTATAGGTTTCGGACCGTTGTGGCCCGGGGTTTATATAGACACAACATGTTGTGTCTTGCCAGAAAAGACTAGGTCCGCATCACGCCCGTTGTCAAGGCCCATTCATGGAAAAATTACTTCGTTATATCATGAAGTTATGAAATACTCTTGGAATACATCAAGATATGCGCGGGGTTTTGCGGCGCAGCACGTTAACACAACATCTTGTGCCATCAGATAGGCACGAACCATGCCGGATCCGGCTCCGGACCCCGCCGACGCAGCCAACCTCTTGAAATCCGGAAACCCGGGCCCCAATACGGCCCCGGTGGCACCGTTCGCGTTCCATTCCCTAGGTTCACGAGGCCCCGCCATGCACGCACCGACCCGATCGCTCGCACCCGTCGCGCTGCTCCTGCTGGCCCTGGCCGCACCCGCGGACGGCACAGCCGCCCTGCCCGCGGAGGTGGACGGCCGCCCGCTGCCGACCCTCGCGCCGATGCTCGAGCGGGTCACGCCGGCCGTGGTCAACATCGCCACCCGCAGCCAGGTCCGGGCGCGCGAGAACCCGTTGCTCAGCGATCCCTTCTTCCGCCGCTTCTTCGACCTGCCGGCGCCACGCCGCGAACGCCGCGCGCAGAGTCTCGGCTCCGGCGTGATCATCGACGCCGAGCAGGGCTACGTGGTCACCAACCACCACGTCGTCGCACGGGCCCGGGAGATCACCGTCACGCTGCGCGACGGGCGGGCACTGCCGGCCACGCCTGTCGGCGCCGACCCGGAGGCCGACATCGCGGTGATCCGGGTCGAGGCCGACGACCTGACCGCGCTGGAACTGGCCGACTCGGATAGCCTCCGGGTCGGCGACTTCGTGGTCGCGATCGGCAACCCGTTCGGTCTCGGCCAGACCGTCACCTCGGGCATCGTCAGCGCGCTGGGTCGCAGCGGGCTCGGCATCGAGGGCTACGAGGACTTCATCCAGACCGACGCGTCGATCAACCCGGGCAACTCCGGCGGCGCGCTGGTCAATCTGCGCGGCGAGCTGGTCGGCATCAACACGGCGATCCTCGCCCCCGCCGGCGGCAACGTCGGCATCGGTTTCGCGATCCCCGCCTACATGGTGCGCGAACTGGTCGCGCAGCTGGTCGAGCACGGCGAGGTACGCCGCGGGCATCTCGGCGTCGTGCTGCAGGACCTGACGCCCCGGCTCGCCGAGGCGTTCGGCATCGAGACCACGCGCGGCGCCGTGGTCTCCGAGGTGGCGGACGGCTCGCCGGCGCAGCGGGCCGGACTCCGTCCCGGCGACGTCATCGTGACCGTCGACGGCGTGCCGCTCCGCGGTGTCGCCCAGCTGCGCAACATCGTCGGCCTGCGGCGCATCGGCGAGACGGTCGAGCTCGGCATCCTGCGCGACGGCCGGCCGCTCGCGCTGACCCTCGAGATCGCTGAACCAGTCATCGGTCACCTGGAAGGTGCAGGCGTGGATCCGCGCCTCGCCGGCGCGCGCTTCAGCGATCTCGGACCCGATCACCCCCTGCGCGGCCGGGTCGAGGGGGTGCTCGTCAGCGACGTGGAACACGGTAGCCCC
>JAWVZO010000023.1:0-20759 GCA_033722135.1 Gammaproteobacteria bacterium
CTCTACCAGGGCGACCGCTCGGATGCGCTCTACTACATCCTCTCCGGCGCGGTCACCGTGCTGCGCGAGGACGACGCCGGGCGCGAGATCGTCCTGGCCTACCTCAACCCGGGCGACTTCTTCGGCGAGATGGGGCTGTTCGACGAGCAGGGCGGTCGCAGCGCCTGGGTGCGCACGCGGACCTCATGCGAACTGGCCGAGATCACCTACGCCCGCTTCCGCCAGCTGACCCGCGAGGATCCGGACATCCTCTTCCTGCTCGCATCGCAGATGGCGCTGCGCCTGCGGGACACCAGCCACAAGGTCGGCGACCTCGCCTTTCTCGACGTCTCCGGGCGCATCGCGCGCGCGTTGCTCGACCTGACCAAACAGCCGGACGCCATGACCCACCCCGACGGCATGCAGATCCGGGTCACCCGGCAGGAGCTGGGCCGCATCGTCGGCTGCTCGCGGGAGATGGTCGGCCGGGTGCTCAAGGAGATGGAGGCCGGCGGCCTGCTCGAGGCGCACGGCAAGACCATCGTGGTCTACGGAACCCGCTAGCTCCGGGCGGCGCCCCGCTCCCGGGGCGTCAGGCGAACAGCTCCGCCAACCGCGCCCCCGGGTCGTCGGCGCGCATGAACGCCTCGCCCACCAGGAACGCATGCACCCCGGCCGCACGCATCCGCGCGACGTCCTCGCGCGCGAGGATGCCGCTCTCGGTGACCAGCAGCGTATCTCCGGGGATGCGGTCGAGCAGCTCGAGCGTGGTCTCGAGGCGCGTTTCGAAGGTGCGCAGGTCGCGGTTGTTGATGCCCAGAAGCGCCGGGCGTAATCGCAACGCACGCTCGAGTTCATCCGCGTCGTGCACCTCGACCAGCACGTCGAGGCCGGCCTCGCGCGCCTCGTCGTGCAGCGCCGCGAGCCGCGCGTCGTCGAGCGCGGCGACGATCAGCAGCACCGCGTCGGCGCCCAGCGCGCGCGCCTCCCAGACCTGGTAGGGATCGATCGTGAAGTCCTTGCGCAGCGCCGGCAGGGCGCAGGCCGCCCGCGCCTGCCGCAGGTGATCGTCGGCACCCTGGAAGAAGTCGACGTCGGTCAGCACCGACAGGCAGGCCGCGCCACCCCGGGCGTAGGAGACGGCGATCTCCGCGGGATCGAACGCCTCGCGCAGCAGCCCCTTGCTCGGCGAGGCGCGCTTGACCTCGGCGATGACCGCCGCGCCGCCACGGACCACGCGGGCCGCGAGCGCGTCCCGGAAGCCGCGTGCCGGGTCGGCCGCCGCGGCGGCCTCGCGCACCGCGGGCAGCGGTCGGGTGGCGGAGCGCTCGGCGACCTCCTCGGCCTTGCGCGCGAGGATCCGCTCGAGGACATCGGGCACCCCACCGGCCATCGCGGTCACGCCTCGGCGGGCGGGAACTTGCCGGTGAACTCGGCGAGCCGTTCGAGCCGGGCCAGGGCTTCGCCCGAGGCCAGCACCTCGCCGGCGCGCGCCACCCCCGCCTCGAAGGTTTCGGCCAGGCCGGCCGCGTAGAGCGCGGCGCCCGCGTTGAGCGCGACGATGTCACGCGCCGGGCCGTCTTCGCCGCCCAGCACCCGGCGCACCACCTCCAGGCTGGCCGACGCATCGCGCACGGTCAGCTCGCCGATCCCGGACAGGGCGATGCCGAACCGCTCGGGGGTCACGGTGTAGACGGTCACCGCGCCGTCCTTTAGCTCGGCGACGCGGGTCGGCGCACCGACGCTGATCTCGTCGAGACCGTCCTCGGAATGGACCACCAGCACGTGCTCGGCGCCGAGACGCTGCATGACCTGGGCGAGCGGCTCGACCCACTCCATCGCGTAGACGCCGATCAGCAGGTTGGGCGCTCCGGCGGGGTTGGTCAGCGGGCCGAGGACGTTGAACAGGGTACGCACCGCCATCTCGCGGCGCGGTGCGACGGCGTGGCGCATCGCGCCGTGGTGGCGCGGGGCGAACATGAAGCCGACGCCGACCTCGTCGACGCAGGCGGCGACCTGCTCCGGGGCGAGGTCGAGGCGCACCCCGGCCGCCTCGAGCAGGTCGGCGCTGCCCGAGCTGCTCGAGATCGAGCGGTTGCCGTGCTTGGCGACGTGACCGCCGGCGGCGGCGACCACCATGGCGCTCGCGGTCGAGACGTTGAAGGTCCCCACGCCGTCGCCGCCGGTGCCGACGATATCGACCAGGTGCGGCTGGTCGACCTCGACGCGGGTGGCGAGCTCGCGCATCACCGCGGCGGCCGCGGCGATCTCCTCGACCGTCTCACCCTTCATGCGCAGGCCGATCAGGAAGCCGCCGATCTGGGCCGGGGTGGCGTCTCCGCCCATGATCAGGCGCATCACGTCGGTCATCTGCCCGGCGTCGAGGTCGCGCCGCTCGGTAACGGTGCGAATCGCGGTCTGCATGTCCATGTCCGGTCCTCTCTCGGTCATGCCGCCGGGGCTTGGCACCCGGTGGCGAGGAAGTTGCCCAGCAGACGGTGTCCCGCCTCGGTAAGGATCGACTCGGGGTGGAACTGCACACCCTCGACGGCCAGCTCGCGGTGGCGCACGCCCATGATCGCCTCGCGCCGGCCCGCATCGTCGACGGTCCAGGCGGTGACCTCGAGCACGTCCGGGCAGCTCTCCGGGTCGATCACCAGCGAATGGTACCGCGTCGCCTGCAGCGGCTCGGGCAGGTCGCGGAACACGCCGGTGCCGACGTGGTGCACCGCCGACAGCTTGCCGTGCATGATGCGTGAGGCCCGGACGATGCGCCCGCCGAACACCTGCCCGATGCACTGGTGGCCGAGACAGACGCCCAGGATCGGGATCCGTCCGGCGAAACGGCGGATCGCCTCGAGCGAGATGCCCGCCTCGTTCGGCGTGCACGGCCCGGGCGAGATGACCAGGCGATCCGGCGCCAGCGCGGCGATCGCCTCGGTGGTCGTCTCGTCGTTGCGGAACACGCGCACCTCCTCGCCGAGCTCGCCGAAATACTGCACGAGGTTCCAGGTGAACGAGTCGTAGTTGTCGATCATGACGAGCATGGATCAGAGCCCGTGAAAGGGTCGCCCACCATCGCGAGGCGTCACCTGGGCGGTCCAGGCAAGGCGCGGGGGTGCACGAAATTGCGCGCGTAGCCCAGCTACGTAAGCGATTTTGGGGGTCCCCGCAACACAGCCCGGGGTGTCCAGGGGGCGGCGCAGCAGGTGGTGTGATCCTTTCACGGGCTCTTTCAGCCGGTCAGGTCGTCGAGGCCGCCCTCGACCAGGGCCACGGCGCGGAACACCGCGCGCCCCTTGTTCATCGTCTCATCCCACTCGCGGGCCGGGTCGGAGTCGTGCACGATGCCGGCGCCGGCCTGGATGTGCAGCACGTCGTCCTTGATCACCGCGGTGCGGATCGCGATCGCGGTGTCCATGTTGCCGTTCCACGCGATGTAGCCCACGGCGCCGGCGTAGACCCCGCGCTTGACCGGCTCGAGCTCGCGGATGATCTCCATGGCACGGATCTTCGGCGCGCCGGAGACGGTCCCGGCCGGGAAGGTGGCGCGCAGCGCGTCGACCGCCGACTCGTCCTCGCGCAGCCGGCCGGTCACCATCGACACGATGTGCATCACGTGCGAGTAGCGCTCGATGGCCATCTTCTCGCGCACCTTCACGCTGCCGGTCTCGGCGACCCGGCCGACGTCGTTGCGTCCGAGGTCGATCAGCATCAGGTGCTCGGCACGCTCCTTCTCGTCGGCGAGCAACTCCGCCTCGAGCGCCTTGTCCTCTGCCTCGTCGCGTCCGCGCGGGCGGGTGCCGGCGATCGGCCGCACCGTCACCTCGCCGTCCTCGAGCCGGGTCAGGATCTCCGGCGACGAGCCGACGACGTGGAAGTCGTCGAGATTGAGGAAGAACAGGTACGGCGAGGGGTTGAGCATGCGCAGCGCGCGGTAGAGGTCGAGCGGCGCGTGCGCGAACGGGATCGACAGCCGCTGCGAGAGCACCACCTGCATCACGTCGCCGGCGGCGATGTACTCCTTGACCTTCGCCACCGCGCTCTCGAAGCCCTCGCGCGTGAAGCCCGAGGTGAAGTCGGACTCGCTGACCTTCTGGTCCGAACCGCGGTGGGTGTAGTGCGGCGCCAGGCCGCGCAGGTGGCGCACCAGACGGTCGATGCGCCGCTCGGCGCGCGCCAAGGCGTCGTACTCGGCCGGGTCGGCGTGGACGATGAACAGTAGCTTGCCGCTGAGATTGTCGAAGACCACCACCTCGTCGGAGAGCATCAGCAGGATGTCCGGGTTGCCGAGGGGATCGGGGCCGGGATCGGCGTCGAGCCGTGGCTCGACGTAGCGGATGGTGTCGTAGCCGAAATAGCCGACCAGGCCGCCGGTGAACCGTGGCAGGTGGTCGAGTTGCGGCACCCGGTTCTCGAGCCGGAACAGCTCGACCCACGCCAGCGGGTCGGCCTCCTCGGTGACCACGGGCGGCTGGCCGTCGCGCTCCAGCGTCACCTGCCGGCCCGTGATCCGCACCCGGGTCCGGCACGGCAGGCCGATGATCGAGTAGCGTCCCCACTGCTCGCCGCCCTGGACCGACTCGAACAGGTACGAGTAGGGGCCGTCGGCCAGTTTCAGGTAGGTGCTGAGCGGCGTGTCGAGGTCGGCGAGGACCTCGCGAACGACCGGGATCCGGTTGTATCCGGCTTCGGCGAGACGGGCGAACTGTTCAGGCTTCATGGGACATCACTCGGGCAGCGACTCGGGAACGGACGGGCATGACGAGGCCTTCAGGCGCGCCATCGCCAGCCGTGTTCCGCGGGAGTCGTCCGGGTGAGGTCCATGTCAGCGATCGAGGTCGAGCAGTTGTTCGAGTTCGGCCAGCGAGTCGATCACCGCGTCGGGCGCGGCGAGGCGGATGTCGCGGCCGTGGTTGTATCCGTAGCTCACGCAGATGATCGGGATGCCGACGGCGCGGGCCGCCTGGATGTCGTTGACGGAGTCGCCGATCATCAGCGTTTCGCCGGCGGAAACTTTAAAGAACTCCATGGCATGGAGCAAGGGTGCCGGATCGGGCTTGATCGCGGGCGTGGTGTCGCCGGCGACCACCAGCCCGAAGTGGTCGGCCAGGCCGAGCTGCTCGAGCATCGGCAGGGTGAAGTCGGCCGGCTTGTTGGTCACGCAGGCGAGCCGCAGGCCGGTGCCGGCGAGCCGCTCCAGCGTCGCCCGCACCGTCGGGTAGGGCTGGCCGTGGCGGCAGTTCTCCTCGGCGTAGAACTCGAGGAACAGCGGCATCCCGCGCGCGAACTCCGCCGCGTCCGGCTCCCCCTCCAGCGCGCCGACCAGCGCCCGCTTGACCAGGCGCGCGGCGCCGTTGCCCACCCAGTTGCGCACGTCGTCCTGGTGGACGACGGGACGGCCGAGGGCATCGAGCATGCGGTTGGCCGCCACCGCGAGGTCGGGCACGCTGTCGACCAGCGTGCCGTCGAGGTCGAACAGCAGCAGCCGCGGCGCGTACCTTTCGGGCACGGCCGCGGTCGCCGTGGCGCCGGGCGTCACGCGGCCACCCGCGCCGCCGCGAGCTGCTCGCGCATCGCGGCGAGGGTGGCGCGGTAGTCGTCGGTGTTGAAGATCGCCGAACCGGCCACGAAGGTGTCGGCGCCCGCCTCGGCGATCTCGCGGATGTTGTCGACCTTCACGCCGCCGTCGATCTCCAGGCGGATGGCGCGGCCGCTGGCATCGATGATCGAACGCGCGCGGCGCAGCTTCTCCAGCGCGGCGGGGATGAACGACTGGCCGCCGAAGCCCGGGTTGACCGACATGATCAGCACCATGTCGACCTTGTCGATGACCCATTCGAGGACATCGAGCGGCGTGGCCGGGTTGAACACCAGCCCCGACTTGCAGCCCGAGTCGCGGATCAGCGCCAGCGAGCGGTCGACGTGCTCGGAGGCCTCGGGATGGAAGGTGATGTAGTCGGCCCCGGCCGCGGCGAAATCGGGGATGATGCGGTCGACCGGCTTGACCATCAGGTGGACGTCGATCGGCGCCGTGACGCCGTGCTTGCGCAGCGCCTCGCAGACCAGGGGACCGATGGTCAGGTTCGGCACGTAATGGTTGTCCATGACGTCGAAGTGGACCAGGTCGGCCCCGGCCGCGAGGACCGAATCGACCTCCTCGCCGAGCCGGGCGAAATCGGCGGACAGTATCGACGGCGCGATCTGGTAATCGGGCATGACGGGCTCTCCCTGGACGAGGCAGCGCCTCACAATAAACGATCACCCCGAAGATTCAACCGGAGACGGTTTTATGGGCCCATAGAGCAGGACTAGACTGGAACGACGCCTCTCTCCGGAGCCGCCGATGTTCGCAGCCGCCCTCGCCCTCCATCTCCTGTTCGCCACGGCCTGGGTGGGCGGGATGTTCTTCGCCTACCACGTGCTCCGCCCCGTCGCCGCGGACCGGCTCGAGCCCCCGGAACGCCTGGCGCTGTGGCGCGGCGTGTTCCACCGCTTCTTCCCGTGGGTCTGGCTCGCCGCGATCGGCCTGCCGGTGACCGGCTACGGCCTGGTCTTCGGCCTCTACGGCGGTCTGGCCAACGTCGGCTGGCACGTCCACCTGATGCAGGGGCTCGGCTGGCTGATGATCCTGCTCTTCGCCGGCCTCTTCTTCGGACCGTGGCGAACGCTGCGCGAGGCCCTCGACCGGCGCGAGCTGCCCGCCGCGGGCGCCGCGCTGAACCGGATCCGCCGCATCGTCGGGGTGAACCTGCTGCTCGGCGCCGTCACCGTGGCCGTGGCCGGAGGCGGGCGCCTCCTGCCGTTCTGAGCCGGCCGACCGGGGCGGCTATAATCGCGCCCCGGCCGCTGCCCACGACGCTCTCGCGATGACCCCGCTGGAACGCTACCACGTCGACCTGCTCAGCCTCGACTACGAGGCCGACCCCGCCCAGGAGGCGGCGGCGCGTTCGCTCGACAGGGTCTATCACGACCTGCTCGCGGCGCCCGCGCACGATGCCGGGGATCGCGGCTGGCTCGCCCGGCTCAAGCGGCGCCCGCGCACGGCGATCGCCCCGGTCCGGGGCCTCTACCTCTGGGGCGGCGTCGGCCGCGGCAAGACCTTCCTGATGGACGCCTTCCTCGACTGCCTGCCCTTCGAGGACAAGGAGCGTGTCCACTTCCACCGCTTCATGCACGGCGTCCACACCGAGCTGCAGCGGCTCCAGGGCCAGGCCGACCCGCTCGAGACGGTCGCCGAGCGCTTCGCCGCGCGCTCCCGCGTGCTCTGCCTCGACGAGTTCATCGTCACCGATATCACCGACGCGATGCTGCTCGCCGGCCTCTTGCGCGCGCTGTTCGAACGCGGGGTCACGCTGATCGCCACGTCGAACACCGCACCGGACGACCTCTACCGCAACGGCCTGCAGCGCGCCCGCTTCCTGCCGGCCATCGACCTGATCAAGCAGCACTGCGCGGTGCACGCCCTGGACAGCGCCACGGACTACCGCCTGCGTGCCCTGGAGCGGCTCGAGATCTACCACACGCCACTCGATGCCGAGGCCGAGGTCGCGCTGCGCACCGCGTTCGAACAGGTCGCGCCTGAGACCGGCAGCGCCGGCGAGACGCTCGACATCGAGGGCCGCGGGATCCCCACCGTCCGCTGGGCCGACGACGTGGTCTGGTTCGAGTTCGCGGCGCTGTGCGACGGCCCGCGGTCGCAGCGCGACTATCTCGAGATCGCCTGCTGCTTCCACACGGTACTGCTCGGCAACGTGCCCCGCTTCGGCCCCGACGACGACGATCGTGCACGGCGCTTCGTCAACCTGGTCGACGTCCTCTACGACCACCGCGTCAAGCTGGTGCTCTCCGCCGCCGACGCGCCGCAGGCGCTGTACGCAGGCGGACGGCTCGAGGCGGAGTTCCAGCGCACCGCCAGCCGGCTGATCGAGATGCAGTCGCACGACTACCTCGCGCGGGGGCACCGCCCGTGAGCCCGGTGCGCTCCGGCAACCTGCTCCACGAACTGCCGGAGCGGCTCGACGAGGAGGCGTTCGAGCCACTGCTCGCGGGTGGCCCGTTCCGGCTGCAGCGCATCGTCTCCACCGGCCAGGCGACCCCGGCCGGCGAGTGGTACGATCAGGACGACGACGAGTGGGTGCTGCTGCTCCTGGGTGCCGCCGAACTGCGCCTGGACGAAGAGCCGACCGGCCGCCGCCTCGCTCCGGGCGACTGGGTGCTGCTGCCCGCGGGCTGCCGCCACCGCGTGGAGTGGACCGACCCGGACGGACCGACCGTCTGGCTGGCACTGCACCACGCGTCGCCGGGAACCGGACGATGAACGCCGACACGACGATCGATCCCGAAACGCCGCTGCGTACGCTGTTCTTCCTGTCGTGCAGCACGGGCATCACGGCCGAGGCCCTCGGCCACAGCCTGATGACGCAGTTCGAGGAGACGCCGTACCAGCAGGTGACGGTGCCGTTCATCGACAGCCACGAGAAGGCCGAAACCGCGCGCCGCGAGATCGACCGTATCGCCGCCGAGAGCGGCCTGCCCCCGGTGGTGTTCAGCACCCTGGTCGACCAGCGGATCCGCAGGATGCTCGCCGGCGCCGACTGCGTGTTCTTCGATTTCCTCGACACCTTCATCGAGCCCTTGGAGCGCGAACTCGGCCTCGAGTCGAGCCACACCGTCGGCCGTTCGCACGGCATGGTCGACTACGACAGCTACATGGCGCGCATCGACGCGATCAATTTCGCACTGGCCAACGACGACGGCATCCGCGCCGACCACTGCGATCACGCCGACGTGATCCTGGTCGGCGTGTCGCGGACCGGGAAGACGCCGGCCTGCCTCTACCTGGCCCTGCAGTACGGCCTGCGCGCGGCCAACTTCCCCCTGGCCGACGCCGACCTCGATCGCGCCTGCCTGCCGGCCGCGCTCGAGCCGTTCCGCGCCAAGCTCTTCGGCCTGACCATCGAGCCCGAACGCCTGCACCAGATCCGCAACGAGCGCCAGCCCGGCAGCGAGTACGCCTCCCTCGAGCGCTGTCGCCACGAGATCGGGGCCGTCCAGGCGCTGTTCGAGGCCGAGGCCGTCCCCCACTTCGACGCGTCGTCGCTGTCGATCGAGGAGATCGCCAGCCAGCTCGTCCAACAGGCGCGCATCGAGCGCAGGATCTGACCGTGGTGGAGACGCGTTTCGCGGACCACTTCTCCGGCCACGCCGAGGCCTACGCCCGGCACCGCCCGGACTACCCCGAGGCGCTGTTCGCGACCCTGAACGGGGTGGTGCCTGACCGCCACCGCGCCTGGGACGTGGGCTGCGGCAACGGCCAGGTCGCGCGCGGCCTGGCCGAGCACTTCGACGACGTCATCGCCAGCGACCCGAGCGCCGCCCAGCTCCGCGAGCGTGACCGCGCGCCGGGCGTCCGCTACCTGCAGTGCCCCGCGGCGCCATCACCGCTCGCGACGGGCAGTTGCGATCTGATCGCCGCGGGCCAGGCGCTGCACTGGTTCCCGCTCGAGTCGTTCTACGCCGAAGCCCGGCGGGTGCTCCGGCCGGAAGGGGTGGTCGCCGCGTGGTGTTACTCGCTGGTCAGGATCGCGCCGGAGATCGATCCCCTGGTCGAACGCTTCTACCGCGACAACCTCGGCCCGTGGTGGCCGGAGCAGCGCGCCCACGTCGACGCGGGCTACGCGGACCTGCCGTTCCCGTTCGACGAACTCCCCGTGCCACGGCTGGAGATCGCCGCCGAGTGGGACCTCGACCGGCTGGTCGCCTACCTCGGGACCTGGTCGGCCTACCGCCGTAGCCGGGAAGCGACCGGGCTCGACCCGCTGCCGGCGCTGGCCGTGCAGCTCGGCCGCGCCTGGGGCGACCCCGGACGCACGCGGCGCCTGCGCTGGCCGTTGCACCTGCGCCTCGGCCGCGCCTGATCGACGCCCGGTGCGGCGGACCGTCTTCATCCTCTCGGACCGCACCGGGGTCACCGCCGAGACGCTCGCGCACAGCCTGCTGAGCCAGTTCGAGTCGGTCGATTTCCTGCTGCGCACCATCCCGTTCGTCGACACCGTGGAACGTGCCCACCAGGCCGCCGCCCAGGTCGAGCACGCCCGGGCGCGCGAGGGCGTCCGGCCGATCGTCTTCAGCACCCTGGTCGACCGCGAGGTGCGCGCCGTGGTCAAGGCAGTCGACGCGCTGTTCTTCGATTTCTTCGAGACCTTCATCGGGCCACTGGAGAAGACCTTCCGGCGCAGCTCCTCGCACATGGTCGGCCGCACCCACGGCCTCGCCGACCTGCGCAGCTACATGACGCGGATGGAGGCGATCAACTTCACGCTCAACCACGACGACGGCCTCAACAGCCAGGGCTACGATCACGCCGACATGGTCCTGCTCGGCGTCTCCCGCTCGGGGAAAACCCCGACCTGCCTCTACATGGCGATGAGCTTCGGCATCCGCGCCGCGAACTACCCGCTGACCGAGGAGGACCTCGAGGTCCTGCGCCTGCCTCCGGAGCTGGTGCCCTGCCGCGACCGCCTCTACGGCCTGAGCATCGACCCGCGCCGCCTCCAGGACATCCGCGAGGAGCGCCGGCCCGGCAGCCGCTACGCGTCCGAGGCGCAGTGCCGCTACGAGGTGAGCCGCGCCGAGGCTCTGTTCCGGAGGGAGCGCATCGACTGCCTCAACACCTCCTTCTCGTCGATCGAGGAGATCGCGACCGCGATCCTGCACCGCTCCGGGCTGAGACGCCGGCTCTTCTAGAGGGTCCGGTCGTGGCGGTGCCGCCGGTCCGCACGGTAAGAATCCCGCCTGTCGCCGGGTCTGCTGTAACGGAGGCCCCATGACCGCCCTGTTCCGCCTGCTGCTCGAGGACCGCCGCCTGCCGTACCGCGCTCTGCGCATCGGCGTGCTGGCCACGCTCGGCTGGTGGCTCGTCGGGCCCACGCTGGTCGAGCGGCTCGCCTTCGCCCGGATCTCGCCGGAACAGCTGGAACGGCATTGGGACACCGATTTCTCCAAGCGGATCGTCGATCTCGACGAGATCAAGTCCGGGGGGCCGCCCAAGGACGGCATCCCGGCAATCGATAGCCCGCGCTTCGTCGACACCGCCCAGGCCACGAAGTGGCTCGACCCACGCGAGCCGGTCATCGCTGTCGTCCTCGGGGACGAAGCGCGCGCCTACCCGCTGCAGATCCTGATGTGGCACGAGATCGTCAACGACACCCTCGCGGGGCGCCCGATCGCGGTGACCTTCTGCCCGCTGTGCAACGCGTCCTTGGTCTTCGACCGGCGCATCGCCGGGCGCCTGCTCGATTTCGGCACCACCGGCATGCTGCGCAAGAGCGACCTCGTGATGTACGACCGCCAGACGGAGAGCTGGTGGCAGCAGTTCACCGGGCAGGCCATCGTCGGCGAGCTGGTCGGGACCGAGCTCGAACAGGTCCCGGCGCAGATCGTCGCCTTCGAGGCGTTCCGCGACGCACACCCGGAAGGCGTGGTCCTGTCGCGCGAGACCGGCTACCGCCGGGCCTACGGCGACAACCCGTACCGCGGCTACGACGCCATCGACAACAGCCCGTTCCTGCTCGACGATCCCGTCGACCCGCGCCTGCCGGCGATGGAACGGGTGCTGGGCGTCTCCGTCGGGGACGTCGACCGCCTCTACCCGTTTTCGCTGTTCCGCGAGCGCCCGCTGATCCACGACGACGTCGCCGGCACGCCGGTGATCGTCCTGTCGCGTTTCGGGACGCTTTCGGCGCTCGACCGCGGCACCATCGCCGAGTCGCGCACCATCGATTCGGCCAACGCCTTCGACCGTCGCCTGGACGGGCGTACGCTGACGTTCGCACTGCGCGACGGGGCGATCGTCGACACCGGGACCGGCAGCCGCTGGAACCTGCTCGGCCAGGCGACCGCGGGCCCGCTCGCCGGCGAGCGCCTGCGACCGCTCCCAGGCGGCGTCCACTTCGCCTTCGCCTGGCTCGCGTTCAACCCCGAATCGCAGATCTACCGGCCCGACGGATCCCGGGCCGACTGAAGGCCGGATTCCTTTGTGGCAGAATCTCCGCTCGCACAGGAGCGGTCGGGAACCCCATATGCAGCACTACCTGGTCATCGGCGCCACCGGCGTCATGGGCACGGCGGCGATACGCGCCGTGCGCGAGACGCAGGGCCACGACGCCCACGTCGTCGGGGTCTGGTACGGACGCGAGGACAACGCGCCCGACGTGCCCGGCGTCGACCGCCTCCTGTTCCTGGACATCGGCGACGAGAACGCCATGACCACGCTGGCGCGCGAGGCGGGACCGTCGTTCGACTGGTGTTTCTACGCCACCGCGCTCGGCGACGTCGGCTTCCCCGTCCACGAGGCCACCTCCGAGCAAATCGCGTCGTCGAACCGGCTCTCCTTCGATCCGCTGCCGAGACTCGAAGTGGGCCTGGAGATCGGCGCGCTGGTCGGCTACTCGACCTTCTACAACCTCGCCCACCAGAAGATCACCTACGGGGCGATGGGCCACTCCAAGCATGCCATCGAGCGCTGGGCCCTCGAGCAGGGGCGGAGCCGGCGGTTCTGCGTGCGTGCCGGCGCGTTCCGCTCGGCCTCGAGCCAGGGCATCAAGCTGCTCGTCCGGCGCAAGGCCAAGGCGCTGGCGCAATCGAGCGATCCGTTGCTGCGCAGTTTCTTCGCCGACGCCAAGCCGTCCGAGGCCGTCGAACGGCTCGAACAGGCGGTCTTCGACGAGGAGCGGGAGGTGCTCGGTGACAGCGGCACCGACCTGGAGTCCCTGGTCATGGCCCACAAGGCGCTGCTCGAGGGTCCCGACGCCCCGTTCGTCAACGTCGCCGGCCGGCGTGTCTGGACCTCTTCGGAACCGTTGGCGATCGACTGAGCGCGCCATGCTGCGACGCCTGCAACGGCTCCTCGAGACGCGCCTGGCCCCGGACGCGAGCGACGAGCGTGACGCCGGGAACACGCTGGAACTGGTCACCGCGGCGCTGCTGGTCGAGACCGCGCGAGCCGACTTCGACGACGCTCCCGAGGAACTCGCCCTGGTCGAGCGGCTCATCGCCACCCACTTCGATCTCGACGACGAGGCCGCCGCCGACCTGCTCGCGGCCGCCGACACCAAGGTCGAGGACGCCGTCTCGCTCTTCGAGTTCACCCGCCTGCTCAACGACCGCCTCGACGAGCCCCGCAAACTCCGCGTGCTGGAGATGATGTGGAGGGTGGCGCACGCCGACGGGCATGTCGACAAGCACGAGGAGCATCTGCTGCGTCGCGTCGCCGATCTGCTGCACCTCTCGCACGGTGACTTCGTCCGCCTGCGTCACGCGACCGCCGACGACGACTGATCCCACCCCGCGCGGCCACGACCTGCGCCGCCGCCACCCGACCGGGTGACCAGAAACGTCACGGACACGCTCCCGCGCGTCCGGCGCCGGACGAGAGAACTCTGGGGACATGCCACAAACGTGATGCAGGTAACCCGTCGACGGGATTGATGCATCGCGTCGGGGCAACTCCTCCTGAATGAGGCGTAGAAAAAAAACGGGCGGCCCGTGGGCCGCCCGCCTGTCGTCATCGTGGTCGGCGATTACTTGCCGGCCATCTCCTTGAGGCGCTTCAGCGGACGCACCTTGACGACCGTCTGGGCCGGCTTGGCAGCGACGTCCATCGTCTCGCCGGGACGGAACGGGTTGGGCACGCCCTTGCGCGCACGGCGGGCCGGCTTCTTGACCGTGGTGATCTTCAGCAGGCCGGGAAGGGTGAAGGTCCCCGCGCCGCGCTTCTTGACGTGGCGGTTGACCAGGTTGTCGAGCTCGGCCATCACGTCACCGACCTGCTTGCGGGTCAGCCCGGTGTTCTCGGCGATCTCGTTGAGAATCTGGGTCTTGGTGTAGGCCTTGTTGATGGCCGCGGTCTTCGGAGCAGCGGCCTTCGGGGCGGCCTTCTTCGGTGCAGCCTTCTTCTTCGGTGCGGCTTTCTTCGGTGCGGCCTTCTTCTTCGGTGCGGCTTTCTTCGGTGCAGTGCGCTTCGGGGCGGTCTTCTTCGGTGCGGCCTTCTTGGCGGCACTGCGCTTCGGTGCTGCTTTCTTCGGAGCCGCTTTTTTCGCGGCAGACTTCCTGGCGGACTTCTTTTTCACGGCCATCGCAAACTCCTGTTGACTCACTGTTGGTGGCGGGTGCTGGTGGGCACGTAGAACGATAGCACAAGATGCCAGCGTTTAAAGCACGAAACGTCTAGCCCCGCAAGCCTTTCCCGCGCTCCGGGACGATGCGCAGGCAGACGCCGCCCCGGCGCGGATCGCCACCGCCGCTGAGTTTGCCGGTGCGGCGATCGCGCGCGACGGCGTGCACACCACCGAAGAAAAGATTGCGTTCGTTCCACACCTGCGCTTCGGGATACCGCCCGACCAGGTGCGCGACACCCGCGTCGCCGAAACCGGGCTCGACGCTCAGGCGTTCGTTCTCGAGATGCAGGCGGGGACGCGTCACGGCCCGTGCCACGGGCATCTCGAAATCGACGATGTTGACCAGCACCTGCAGGATCGCCGTCCGGATGCGGTTTGAACCGCCCGACCCGAGCACCACGTCGGTGCCGTCGCCACGCGCCAGCAGGGTCGGCGCCATCATCGAGGCCATGCGCATGTCGTGTCGCCAGGTGTGGAAGCCTCCCGGATTGAGGTCCTCCTCGCCGAGCATGTTGTTCATGACGATCCCGGTACCGGGAATCGCGTAGCCCGCACCCTCGCCGTTGGACACGGTCATGCTCGCCTCGTTGCCTTCCGCGTCGAGCACGCTGACGTGGGTGGTGCCGCGATGGCAGGCCGGTCGCCCGACAACCGCGTCGCGGTACCGCCGCAGCAGCGTCCCACCGAGCAGTTCCCGACTGCGTTGCGCCGGGTCCGCGAGCGCCTCGACCTCGGCCCGCGCAGCGCTGGTCGCCTCCATCGCGGCAACCAGGCGATCGAGGTGGCCGGGGCTGCCGAACGGCCCGAGGAGCGGACCGGCGGCCTCGAGCAGGCGCAGCCCGAACGCGATCAGCATGCCGCCCGCGGAAGGTGCCGGGTTGGTGTAGATCCGCGCACCGCGGTAGTCGATCGCCAACGGCCGCCTGCGGTGCACGCGGTAGCCGGAGAGATCGCTCGGGCCGAGATGCCCTCCCCGGTCGCGGCTGTCCGCGATCAGCCTTTGGCCGATCTCGCCGCGGTAGAACAGGGCCTCGCCCTCGCGGGCCAGCACCTCGAGGGTGTCGGCGAGCCGCGGCAGCCGCAGGCGCTCGCGATGCCGCACCAGGCGCGACGGGTCGCGGCGCGCCGAGAAGATCTCCAGCACGTCGGGGTCGGCGATGTAGATCCCGCCGACGATGTCGAGGATATAGGCCTGCAACGCATTGAGCGGCACACCCTCGCGCGCGAGCCGCACGGCCGGCTCCACGAGCCGGGTCATCGGCAGCCGGCCCAGCTCGTCGCGAATCCGGAACAGCCCCTTGACCGAACCCGGGCAGGCCATCGACCCGAGGCCGATGTGGAACTCCTGGGTCGCGGTGCCGAAGTCGACCAGGATCGGCCGGAAGTCGATCTCCTCCTCGGTGCGCTTGCGGCGCGGCGTCTGGGTGAAGAAATCGTAGAGATGCCGTTCACCGCGCGCGGTCCGCGCGAGCAGGAACCCGCCCCCGCCGAGCGAGGCGAGAACCGGCTCGGCCACGCAGGCCGCGAAGTGGGCGGCGACGACGGCGTCGAAGGCGTTGCCACCGTCGGCGAGGATCTCGGCCGCCGCGGCCGCGGTCCGGGGATGGCCGGCGGCGACGATGCCCTCAGACACGCGTGCCCCGCCTGGAACCGACGCGGCGCGGCCGCACCGTTCCAGCCATGACAAGTGCACGAATTCGCATGGAAAAGCCCGATGAAAGCGCCATGAGCGTCATTGTAATGCAGGGTACCGCCGCCTATTATTGATCGCGTCGGCGGCGCGCGCGTAACCAGACATCCAACAGCGCCCGCTTCCGCAACTGCATATGGCTCCAATAACACGAGCGCTCTGGGACGCCTTGACTCGCGTGTCGGCCGGCCCATCGCCAGACGATCCTTAGCAGCGGACGAGCCTGGATGGCAAAAGAAGAGCAGGCCAAGACGAAGGACGAGCCCGCCGTCGACGAGCAGATCCTGGCTCGGCTGGTCCCGATCAGCGGCCTGACGAAACAGAGCCTCTCCCAGGTCGCGCAGAGCGCGCGCGTAGAGACCGTCAAGCGCGGCCAGTTCCTGTTCCGCAAGGGCGACGAGGACGGGCTGACTACCTACATCCTCGAGGGCGAACTCGAACTGTTCGCCGACGAGACCCACGTCGAACGCATCCAGGGCGGCAGCGAGAGCGCCCGGCATCCCGTCGCGCAGCTCCAGCCGCGTCAGTACAGCGCGCGCGCCCGGACCCAGTGCAAGGTCATCCAGGTCCCGCGCAAGATGCTCGACCAGCTGCTCGCCCTCGACCAGTCGGGCGGCTACGAGGTGGCCGAATTCGAGGAGGAGGACGAGGCGTCCGGCGACTGGATGAGCCGGCTGCTCCAGTCCGAGCTGTTCCAGAAGATCCCCACCGCCAACATCCAGAAGATCTTCCTCCTCGTCGAGAAGGTCGAGGTCGAGAAGGACGAGGTGGTCGTCCGCCAGGGCGACGAGGGCGACTACTACTACTTCATCGCCGAGGGGCGCTGCGCGGTCATCCGCAAGAACGACACGGGCCGCGAGATCAAGCTCGCCGAGCTGCGCGAGGGCGACAGCTTCGGCGAGGAAGCCCTGATCCGCGAGACCAAGCGCAACGCCACGATCAAGATGCTGACCGACGGCATCCTGATGCGGCTGACCAAGGACGACTTCGCCGAGCTGATCCGCAAGCCGCTGCTGCGCACCGTCACCTACGCCCAGGGCTGCGGCATGATCAAGCTCGGCGCACAGTGGGTCGACGTGCGCACCGAGGAGGAGTACGCGCAGGGCGCGATCCCGGAGAGCATCAACCTGCCGCTGGCCAGGATCCGCAAAGAGGCCGACCGTCTCGAGCGCAACCGGACCTACCTCGTCTACTGCGACACCGGCGGGCGGAGCTCCGTCGCCACCTTCCTTCTCAACCAGCTCGGCTTCGACGTCTGCTACCTGAGCCGCGGACTCGACAGCTGCCCCCAGGCAATCCCCAGGAAGAAGGCGGCTGCCGAGGCCGCCGCACCCGCGGCCGAACCCGAGGCCACGCCGACCGCGGCGCCGGTCCCCACCGGGCAGCCGGAGGCGCGCCTGCCGACGATGCTGGTCTCCGCCTGGAGCCAGAGTCTCGGCGAACGCGAGGAGCAGGAAGACAGCTGCGCGATCCTGCCCCTCGACGGCGAGCAGAACGCGGTGCTGCTCGTGGTCGCCGACGGGATGGGTGGCCATGCCGCCGGTGAGGTGGCGAGCAAGTCGGCCGTGGCGGCGCTCTGCGAGAAGGTCAAGGAGGGCCATCCCGGCACCGCGCCCCCCGACCTGCTGCGCGACGGGCTGCAGGCCGCCAACGAGGCAATCAAGTCCCGGACCCGCGAGAACCCCGAACTGCAGGGCATGGGCTCGACGCTGGTGGCCGCGCTGGTGGTCGAGCAGCGCCTCTGGTGGATCAGCGTCGGCGACAGCCACCTCTACCTGGTGCGCGAGCGCCAGCTGCGCAAGCTCAACGCCGACCACAGCTACGGCGGCTATCTCGACCGGATGGCCGAGGCGGGCCACGCGGTCGAGCCCGATCCGCGCTACAAGCGCAACATGCTGATGAGCGCGCTGACCGGCGAGCCGATTCCCGAAATCGACGTCAGCGGCGAGCCGCTGAAGCTGCAGATCGGCGACCGCCTGCTGCTCGCCTCCGACGGGGTCAACTCGATCGGCGAGGGCATGCTGATCCAGCACTCCGCCTGGTCGGCCACCGCCCAGGAGTACACCGACAGCCTGATCCAGGCGGTTGCCGAGGCCGCCAAGCCGCGCCAGGACAACACCACCGTCGCCGCGCTCGACATCGCCGACCGCGAGAAGCAGGGCGCCGGGACCGAGGTCAAGAAGAAACAGCGCGCCGCCGACCAGAAGGTCTTCAAACTCAACCAGCAGCTCTCCGACGCGAGCGCCAAGCTGGCCGCGGCGCTGCGCCAGAAGGCCGAGGCCGAGGCCGCGCGCCAGTCGGCCGAGCAGCACATCGCCGAGCGCATGCGCAAGCTCGAGTCGCAGGACGAAGAGACGCGCAAGGCCTACGAGAAACAGCTCCGCGAGGAGCAGGCGCGCCGCGAGCAGGAGATCGCCGAGGCCAACGCCGCGCTCGACGAGGCGCAGCGCATGCGCCAGGCCGCCGAGGAGGCCCGCCGCACCGCCGAGGCGCAGGCCGAGCGGGTACGCGCCGAGGAAGAGGAGATGCGCCGGCGGCTGCAGGCCGAGGCCGACGAGCGCCTCGCGGCCGAGCGCAAGAAAATGGAAGCGGAGTTCGCCCGCTTCAGCCAGCAGGTCGAGGAGGCGCAGCGGGCGCGCGAGACCGCCGAGCAAGAACTCAAGGACCAGCAGTCCAAACTCGAGGAGGAGAACCGCAAGGCCGCCGAGCGCATGGCCGAGGCCGAACGCATGCGCGGCGAGGCGGAGGAGGCGCGGCGCAAGGTCGAGGAGGAGTCCCAGAAACGTCTCGAGGAGGCGAAGGCCGCCGAGGCGCGTCACCGCGAGGAACTCGAGGCACGGCTCAAGCAGGAGCAGGCCGAACTCGCCGAGCGCCTGGCCAAGGCCGAATCGGTACGCCAGAAGGCCGAGGAGGAGCGCAAGCAGGCGGAGGAGGAGGCGCGCCGCAAGCTCGAGGAGGCCTCCGCGTCGGACAGCAAGGTCCGCGCCGAGCTCGAGCAGAAGCTCAAGGCAGAACAGGAGATGCTCGCCGAGCGCCTCGCCGCGGCCGAGAAGGAGCGCGAGGAGGCCGAGGCCGCGCGCAAGGCCGCCGAGGAGGAGGCGCGACGCGAGCGGGAAACGCTGGCCGAGGAGGAGAACGCGCAGCGCAGGAAGCTCGAGGAGGAACTCAAGCAGAAGGAGGCCGAGCTCGAGCAGCGCCTGGCCAGTTCCTCGAGCGAACTCGAGGAGGCCCGCAGGCTGCGCGAGGAAGCCGAGACCGCGCGCCGTCAGAGCGAGGAGGAGGCCGCGCGGGTCCGCGAGGAGAGCGAGGCGCAGCAGAAGCGGCTCCAGGCCGAGGCCGAGGAGAAGCTGCGCGCCGAGCGGGCCCGCATGGAGGCGCAGTTCGCCGAGACCGTCGACCAGCTCGAAGAGGCCAAGCGGATGCAGGAGGAGGCCGAGGCCGCCCGCACCGCCGCCGAGGAGATGGTCCGCCAGATGCGGACCGAGCAGGACGACATCGAGGCGAAGGCGCGTGCCGAGGCCGAGGCCAAGCTCGCCGAGGAGCGCGCGCGTCTCGAGGCGGAGTTCGGCGATGCGAAGAAGGCCGTCGAGGAGGCCCGCCGCATCCAGCAGGAGGCGGAGGAGGCGCGCCGCGCGATCGAGGAGGAGGCCGCCGTCGCCCAGGCCCAGGCCGAGGCGGCGGGCGAGTCGCTGCGCAAGGAACTCAGCGAGAAGCTCGAACGCGAGCGCGAGGAGCTCGAAACCAAGCTAAACGCCGCCAACGAGCAGCTCGCCGAGGCCGAGGCCAAGGCCTCAGAGGCCGCCTCGGCGCAGCAGGAAGCCGCCAGCGAATCGGCCCGCATCCGTGCCGCGGAGGAGCAGGCACGGATGCAGCTCCAGGCCGACGTCGAGGCCCAGCTGCGCGCCGAGCGCGAGAAGCACCAGCGGGAACTCGCCGAGATCAAGTCGCGCTACGAGGCGGCGGAGAAGGCCAAGATCGAGGCCGAGGCGCGGCGGATCGCGGCGGAACAGCAGGCGGAAAATCTGGCCAAGGCCGAGCAGAAGGCGCGCGACAGCCACCAGGAAGAGGAACTCGCCGCGCTGCAGGCCGAGCGCGAGCGCATGCAGGCCGAGATCGAGCAGGCCAATGCCGAGCTCAAGGCAGCCAAGGAGACCCTTGACAGCGCCTCGGTCGACAACCGGCTCGCGGAGCGCCGCGCCAACCAGCTCGAGGAGGCCGAGCAGGAGGCTTCGCGCCTCAAGGACCAGGCCCGTGGCGCCATGGAGCAGGCCTCCGGCGAACTGGCCAAGCTCGAAAAGGAGCTCGCCGCCGCCCGCGAAGAGGCCGCCAAGCAGGCCGAACGCTCGCGCGAGGCGGAGGAGGCCCGCGCCGCCGCCGAGAGCGCCGCCGACCAGGCCAAGAGCCAGCTCGAGACCGCGCGCCAGGTCGCCGAGGAGTTCCGCGAGCGCGAGCGCATCGACCGCGAACTGCGCGGCGCGAAGAAGAAAACGTCACTGCCTCTGGTTGCCGGCGTGGTCGTGGCCCTGATCGCCGGCGGCGGCGCCTTCTTCCTGGTCGGCGAAGTGGCCGAGACGCCCGGTGACGACGACCAGACCACCACGACGAGCGGGCCGGCCCCGGCCCTTCCGTCTCCCGACACGGGCGACACCACGGTCACGCCCACACCGGCCGTCGCCGACCGGCCCGATCCATCGCCGCCCCCACCGCCCCCGCCGCCGCTGTCGACCTACAGCGATACGCTCACCAGCGGCATCGCGGGACCCGAGATGGTGCGCCTGCCCGGCGGGACCTTCGTCATGGGCAGCACCACCGGCGCCCCCGACGAGCAACCGCCGCACGAGGTGACCGTCGCGCCCTTCTCGATCGGCACCCAGGAGGTCTCGTTCGCCCAGTACGACCGCTTCGCCCGC
>JAWVZO010000024.1:0-20732 GCA_033722135.1 Gammaproteobacteria bacterium
CATCGACTTGCCCTTGATGACGCTCCGGCCGCCTTTGCTGCGGACGATGTCGAGCACGATCGCGTTGGCCTGCTCGACGGTCTCGGCCCAGTGCACCTGCATGCCGTTGCGCGTGCAGTTGGCCTCGAGCTGCTCGAGCAGGTCGGGCAGCTTGGCCAGCGCGTTGCGCCGAACCGCCGCGCCGAGGTCGCGCAACCGCTCGAGCTCGTCGGCGTCGGGGAACATCGCCGCGCGCTTGCTCATCAGGCCGTCCATCGCGCGGCGGAAGTTGGCCCGCACCTGCGGGTCGTCGAGGGCCTGCTGGATGCGGTCCCTGAACTCAGCGGCGTGTGGCATCGGTGCGCTCCCAGAGCAGGCTGGCGATGTGCTGGACGCGGATCGGGCTGCCGCGCTTGTCGAGCGTGCCGCCGATGTTCATCAGGCAGCCGCAGTCGCCGCCGACCAGCCGGTCGGGGGCCGCGTCGCAGACGGCTTTGACCTTGTCGCCGACCATCGCCGCCGAGATCGGTCCGTGCTTGACGGCGAACGTGCCGCCGAAGCCGCAGCACTCGGTCTGGCGCTCGAACGCGACGCGCTCGACGTGGGCCAGGCGGTCGAGCAGTTCGTCGGCGTCGCCGGCCACGCCCATCTCGCGGCGCGCGTGGCAGTTGGTGTGCACCGCGATCTTCTCGGGCGGGCCGAGGTCATCGAGCGCGATGTCGAGCACGCGCACCAGGAACTCGGTGAACTCGTAGACCCGCCGCGACAGCGCCTGCGCCTCGGCGAACGCCGGATCGTCGCGGAACAGGTCGAGATAGTGGTGCTTGATCATCGATCCGCACGAACCGCTCGGCACGATCACCGGGTCGTCGCCGGGGAACTGCGCGACCTGCAGTCGCGCCACGCGCCGCGCCTCGTCGTGGTAGCCGGAATTGTAGGCCGGCTGTCCGCAGCAGGTCTGGCCCTGCGGGTAGACCACCTCGATCCCCTCGCGCTCGAGCAGGCGGACGACGTCCACGCCTGCCTCGGGGTAGAAGAGGTCGATCAGGCAGGTACCGAAGAGGTAGACCCTGCGCGGTTTCTCGGTCGGGGGGTTCGCCATCGGTTCGCTACTCCACAAGCGCCTTCGGGTGGCGGGCAATCCCGGTGCCGCGGCGGGGTGCCGCGGGGCCCGGGGGCACGGAGGATCAGTTGAAGGCCATGCTCGGCAGCCACGTCACCAGGCCCTCCCAGTAGAAGACCATCGCCAGGCCGACCAGCTGCAGCGCGATGAACGGCAGCACGCCCTTGTAGATATCCTTGGTCGTGAACTCCGGCGGACAGACGCCCTTGATGTAGAACAGCGCGAAGCCGACCGGGGGCGTCAGGAACGAGGTCTGCAGGCAGACCGCGAACATGATCGTGAACCAGGCCAGGTTGAAGCCGAGCGCCTCGACCACCGGCGCGACCAGCGGCAGGATGATCAGCGTGATCTCGACCCAGTCGAGGAAGAAACCGAGCAGGAAGGTGGCGAACAGGATCACCAGCAGGATACCGGTCGGCTCGAGGCCGAGGCCGAGCAGCGCCGACTCGATCACCTCGTCGCCGCCGAGGTTGCGCAGCACCACCGAGAAGGCGGTGGCACCGAGGAAGATCGCGAAGATGAACGCCGAGGTGCGCGTGGTCTGGTAGAGGCTGTCGCGCAGCACGGCGTAGTTGAACTTGCGGTTGATGATCGCGAGCAGCAGCGCGCCGACCGCACCGATGCCGGACGCCTCCGTGGGCGTCGCGATGCCGAGGAAGATCGAGCCCAGCACCGCCAGGATCAGCCCGACCGTCGGCGCCGCGGCCCAGATCGCGCGCATCCCGATCTTCAGCGTCACCTTCTCCACGCCCTTCGGGACCGGGGCCATCTCGGGCTTGAACCACGCCAGCAGCAGCACGTAGGCGACGTAGAGCGCGCCGAGCAGCAGGCCCGGGAAAAAGGCGCCAAGGAACAGGTCGCCGACCGAGGTGGTCGGCCGCGCGAGGCGGTCGGCCATGATGACCAGCATGATGCTCGGCGGGATCAGGATGCCGAGCGTGCCGGTGGCGCACGCCGTGCCCACGGCGAGGCTCCGGTTGTAGCCGGTCCGCTGCATGATCGGCAGCGAGAGCATCCCGAGCAGCACGACCGAGGCGCCGATGATGCCGGTGGTCGCGGCGAGCAGCACGCCGATGACGATAACCGTCACCGCGTAGCCGCCGCGGATGCCGCCGAACAGCTGCACCAGGTTCCTCATCAACCGCTCGGCGACACCGGAGCGGTCGAGCATGATGCCCATGAAGATGAACATCGGCAGTGCGATCAGCGTCTCGCTCGAGACCAGCGGCCAGATGCGCTCGGGCAGCAGGCCGATGGCGCTGCTCCATTCGTACCAGACGTCGGCGTTGAACTGGGTGACGGCGATGTGGCCGATGGTCGCCCAGATCAGCGCGGTGCCGGCCAGGACCCAGGCGACCGGGAAGCCGGTCAGCAGCAGCAGACCGAAGGTCAGGAACATACCGATGACAGAGATTTCCTCCAGGCTCATGAGCCGTGCCTCCTGTCGGTCGTGGTGCGGCGGCCTGGGGCCGGGTCGGTTGCGTTTCGCGTCGCGTCGTGGCGATTCATGACGCCGACGCCCTGATCGGGTGCGGCCAGCCGAAGAGCAGCGCCGTGCACTTGAGCAGCCGCGAGACGGCGGCGATGGCGATGAACGCCAGCGACAGCGGGATGAACGATTTCAGGATGAACCGGTAGGGCAGGCCGGAAGGGGCCTGCGAGGTCTCCTGCTGCACGTAGGCCTCCCAGGCGTACGGCAGGCTGTAATAGATGGCGATGGCCAGGAACGGCAGCAGCATGAAGACGATGCCCAGGGCCTCGATCCAGGTCTGCGCGCGCAGGCTGAGCCGCTCGTGCACGACGTCGACACGCACGTGGTCGTCGGTGACCAGCGTGTAGGCCAGGCCCATGGTCCAGGCTGCGCCGTAGAGGTGCCAGGAGAGTTCCTCGAGGAGGATCGACCCCTGGCCGAAGACGTAGCGGGAGATGACGCTGACCAGGATCACCCCGATCACGCCCACCCAGAGCCAGGAAAAAAGTTTTCCAGTGCGCCCGACGAAAGCGTCGAGCGCACTGGAAATTCCGGTGTCGGGCAGCTCCGTGTGATGGTGGATGTCGACCGTGCCTTCCGGCATGTGGACATCAAGGTAATCGTCACCGTGTGTCTTCAGCTGTGGATCGGTCATGGTCGTCCCCCGTCACGCGGTTCGTAGGCTGCTACGACTTGCGGATGCCGCCCCGGTTACATTCCGGCTGGCAGGTAGGCGCGCTTGTCCCAGATCTCGTAGGTCTTGGCGAACTCCTTCTGGGCCTCCCAGACGCGCTTGAAGTCGGCGTCGTTCGCCGCCTCTTCCTCGAGCACCTGGTTGGTCACTTTCTTGAGCTCCTCGAGGACCTCGTTCGGAATCAGGTCGTTCTGCACGCCCTTCTCCTGGAAGCCGGCCAGCACGGCGCCGTTCTTGTACTCGCCCTCGGCGAAGCCGATCAGCGTCGCGGCGGTGCAGGTGGTCTCGATCAGCGCCTTGTGCTGATCGGAGGTCTTCGCCCACTCGTCGCCGTTGATCAGCATGTACTGTGCCGTGAACGGCTGGTGCCAGCCCGGGAACAGGTTGTACTTGGCGACCTTGTCGAAGCCGAGGATCTGGTCGATGGCCGGCATCGAGAACTCGGTCGCGTCCAGCGTGCCGGTCTCGAGCGCCTGGAAGAGCTCGCCGCCGGGCATCATGGTCACCGAGGCGCCGAGCTTCTCGAGCACCTTGCCGCCGAGGCCGGCGAAGCGGATCTTCAGGCCCTTGTAGTCCTCCAGGCTGGTGATCTGCTTGTGGTACCAGCCGGCGGTCTCCGGCCCGATGATGCCGCAGAGCTGGGCGTGGACGTTGAAGCCCTTGTTCTTGTAGACCTCCTGCAGCAGGTCGTGACCCGGGCCGAAGAAGTACCAGGCGGTGTAGGCCCACGGCTTCATGCCGAACGGCACGGCCGCGAACAGCGGGATCGCCGGGATCTTGCCCTGGTCGTAGCCTATCCAGGTGTAGCCGGCCGGCACCTTGCCGTCGCTGACCGACTGCAGGATGTCGAACGGCGGCACCAGCTCGCCCGGCTCGTAGACCCGGACCTCGACCGCGCCCCCGCTGGCCGCCTTGAGCTGCTCGGCGACGTACTTCGACGGCGAGCCGAGGCCGGGCAGCTTCGAGGCGAAGGCGATCGGCATCTTCCAGCGGACGCGCTCCTGGGCCTCGACGTCGCTGGCCACGGCGCCGAGCAGCAGGGTGCTGCCGAGGGCCGCGGCGGCGGCGGTGGTGTAGATACGCTTCAGTTTCTTCATCAAGGAAGTCTCCTTTGGTTCTCACGAATCGGCAGCCTCTGCTGCCACGAAAATCGGGCGACAGCCGGACGACCCGAATCGGGTCGCCGGTGATTGGAAAAGATAGTGCCCCCGCGCGCATCGCACCACGTCGCGGCTCGCGAGCCCCGACCCGGCGTCCTGCCACGGGCTATCTCCTCCTGTCGCCTTCCGCACCCGTTCCCGGGCCGAAATCGTCGTCTCGGTACCTCTCGCCCCGGCGAATGCGGCGCATCGCGCCAGGCCGGGCCCCGTTCGTCCTCCGCCCCGAACGCGGGACGCCACCCCGCCGAGGCGCCTGCGCCAACGGGTCCTGGAGGTCCGACAAATCTTGATTATTGCTATTTGGTAAATTGTTCTGACCAATTTATATCAGCTGACGAAACGCACGTCAACACTGCCAGACGATATTTCTATAATCATTATCTATTGTTGCGCTGCAGCATGGGCTATCTGACCTCGATTCGAGCTTTCGGGGTTGCATCCTGGAGAGAGTCATAGATAATTGGTTTTACCAATTCACGACGAGAGTCCACCCGCCACCGATGCCCAGTCGCTCCCGTTTCCGCCAGCCGAAGGTCTCCGATGCCGTCATGGAACAGCTCGAGACCATGATCCTCGACGGCACCCTCCGAGCGGGCGAGAAGCTGCCCCCCGAACGGGAGCTCGCCAAGGAGTTCGAGGTCTCCCGGCCCTCGCTCCGCGAGGCCCTGCAGAAGCTCGAGGCGAAGGGGCTGCTCTACAGCCGCCAGGGGGGCGGCAGCTACGTCACCGACTCGCTGGAGCGCGCCTTCTCCGATCCGCTCGCCGAGATCATGGCCACCAACCCGGAGGCCAACTACGACCTGCTCGAGTTCCGCCACGCGCTGGAGGGCATCTCGGCCTACTACGCCGCGCTGCGCGGCACCGACGCCGACCGCGAGATCATCAAGCTCCGTTTCGACGCGATGATGCGCGCGCACGACCGGATGGACTCCGCCCAGGAGGCGAAAGCCGACGCCGAGTTCCACCTGTCGATCGCCGAGGCCGCGCACAACGTCTTCCTGCTGCACGTGCTGCGCGCGCTGTTCGGGCTGCTCGAGAAGAGCATCATCACGTCGCTCGAAACGCTCTACACCCGCGAGCACTCGCGGCGCGAGATCCCCCGCCAGCATACCGAACTGCTCGAGGCGATCCTCGCCGGCGACCCGAAGGCCGCACGGCAGGCCGTCCACGACCATCTCGCCTTCGTCGAGGAGACGATGCTCAACCTGGGACGCGAGCATTCGCGCAAGGAACGGGCGCTGCGGCGCCTGGAAAGCCTGCGCCACTGAGCCGACTGCCAACTCCCCGGGCCCCATCAGATCTTGCTCCCGCGCCCCTCCCAGAACGGTTCGCGCATCTCGCGCTTGAGGATCTTGCCCGCGGCGTTGCGCGGGAACTCCGGGTAGATCACCACGCGGCTCACCCGCTGGTAGCGGGCCGCGACACGCTCGTTGATCCATGACCTGAGCGTCTCTTCGTCGACGCCTGCGCCCTCGCGCAGGGTCACCGCGGCGACGGGTGTCTCGCCCCACTTCGGATCAGGGATGCCGAACACAGCGGCCTCGCTGACGTCCGGGTGGCGGACGGCCACCTCCTCGACGTCTCTCGGGTAGACCTTGACCCCGCCGGTGTCGATCATGTCCTTCTTGCGGTCGACCAGGAACAGGAACCCCTCGTCGTCGACGTAGCCGAGATCGCCCGAGTGGAGCCAGCCGTCGCGCAGCGCCTGGGCGGTCAGGTCAGGCCGGCCGTAGTAGCCCTGCATCAGGATCGGGCTGCGCCCGACGATCTCGCCGACCTCGCCGGTCGCCACCGGGCTCCCGTCCTCGCCGACGATACGCATCTCCGACAGCACCGGCGGCACGCCGACCGAGCCCCGCTTGCGGATCGCGTCGGCCTTGTCGAGGATGGTCACGAACCCCTCGGTCAGCCCGTAGAGCTCATGGAAGCGGCCCGGCAGGGCCGCCTCGAGACGGTTCTTGTGCTCGACGTGCAGCGGCGCTCCGAGCGAGAGCAGCATCTCCAGCGAGGCGAGCCGCCCGGCCGCGAAGTCAGGATGGTCGAGCACCGCGACGATCTGCGACGGCACCAGCATCAGGTGGGTCACCCGCTCGCGCTCGACCGTCTCGATCAGCGCCGCGGGGTCGAACTGCTCGTGCAGGACGTAGGTCGCGCCCTGGAAGAAGGCGGGGAACAGCGTGACCATCGCGCCGTTGAAGACGATCGCCCCGGTATGCAGCACGACCGACTCGGGGGTGATCCGCCAGGCGTTGGCGAACAGCGTCCCGTAGTGGGCGCGCACCCGGTGCGAGTGCATGATCCCCTTGGGCATGCCGGTCGTGCCGCTGGTGTACATGATGTTGTAGAGATCGTCCGGTGCGACCCCGACCGCCGCCGGCGCCGTCGGCGCCGCGGCGAGCAGCGCGTCCAGCGGGCGCAGCCCGGACCCGCCACCGACGCAGACCGCCACGGCGTCCGGGGCCGCGTCGAGCGCCGCCTCCACCGCCGCCGCCGTCTTCGGGTGGGCGACGACCAGCCGCGGCGCGGCATCGGCGAGCATCGAGCGCAGCCCGCTCTCGGTCAGCAGCGGCGACAGGGGGACCATCACCCCGCCGATCGCCGCGCAGGCCCAGTAGAGGTCGAGCAGCTCGAGGCAGTTGGGCAACACGGTCATGACGCGCTCGCCCTTGGCGACGCCCACCGCCTGCAGCGCCGCCGCGAGACGGCTCACCCGGGCGTGATAGGCCGCGTAGTCGAGACGCCGGTCCGCGTAGACCACGGCCGTGTGGCCCGGGCGAAATCGCGCGTGGCGCGCGATGATCCTGTCGATCTTCATGGCCATTCCACAACCTCCCAGCAGCCGGACGGGCGCGCACCGTGATCGAACCGCGCACGTGGTGGCCGCGATGCTCCGCATCTCGAACGGCCCTCCCTTTCGGCCCGATGTCCACTTCGGGTCCGTCTACTAGACCACAGCACCGCTTGCGCACAAATAGGCAGTTGATCAAACATGTTGTGCATATACGCAAACCTAGGTCGGCGACTTGCCCGAAACGCCACACGGCCCTGCGGGCGCTCTCGAGTGGGGCGACCTGCGCCATTTCCTCGAGCTCGCTCGCTGCGGCACACTGCTCGGCGCCGCTAGGCGGCTCGGGGTCGACCACACCACGGTCGCGCGCCGCCTCGACCGTCTCGAGTCCGCCCTCGGCACCTCGCTGTTCTACCGCCACCGCCGGGGCTGCACGCTGACCGAGGCGGGAGTCGCCATGCTCCCCGAGGCGGAATCGATGGAGGCCCACGCCCTCGCGGCACGCGAGGCGACAGGGTCGACTCAGGAGGAAGTCGAGGGACTCGTCCGGATCGGCGCGCCCGAAGTGTTCGGCACACGCATGGTCACCCCCGCGCTGGCCGAACTGTTTGCAGACCACCCCAAGCTGCAGGTCGAGCTGCTCGTGCTGCCGCGTTTCGCCAACCTGGCGAGGCGGGAGGCCGACATCTCACTGTCGCTGACGCCGGCCTCAGGCGGCCGGTACGTCGCCGTCCCGATGCTCGAAATCAGCTACCGTCTCTACGCCAGCCGCGCCTACCTGGAACGCCACGCCCCGATCCGGCGGCGGACCGACCTGAACGGCCACCGGTTCGTCGACTACGCGCACGAGGTGGTCATGAGCGAACCCCTCCGCTATCTCGAGGAGATCGCCGGGCCCGTCGAACGGGTCTTCACCGCGAGCGGCATGCAGGCCCAGTGCGAGGCGATCCAGGCCGGCTTCGCCATCGGCATGATGACCACCTACGCCGCGCGGAACGCACACGACCTGGTGCAGTTGCTCCCCCGGGAGATCGACGTACGTCGCGAGCTCTGGCTCTCCGTCCCGGCCGACCTGCTGCGCCTGCGCAGGATCCGGGTCGCCTGGGATTTCCTCCGCCTCCTCGGCGAGCGTCTCGAGACGACATGAGACCGGACCACGCCCTACCCCGCTCGTCGTATACTGGATCCCATGGGCCCGTCTCCGGCCCATTACGCAGCGGCCCCGGAAAGCCCATCCAGAGCGCCCCACACCAGCAGCCGACCCACATCATGCCCACCCACGCCCCTCGCCAACCGGACGGTTCCGACGACGCGTTCGACGCCTCCGTCCCTCCGACGACATTCCGGGCGACCTGACGTGGCCGGCCGAAAGCAGAAGGACCCGATCGACTTCGGCCTGCTGCCCGACCTCGTCGGCTACCAGGTCCGTCAGGCGCAGATCGCCATCTTCCGCGACTTCACCGCCTCGCTCGCCGACGAGGGCATGACCCCGACCCTGTTCGGCAGCCTGGTGCTGATCGAGGCCAATCCCGGGCTGCGGCAGGCCGACCTCGCGCGGGCTCTGCAGCTCGACCGCTCGACCGTGGTCACCGTCATCGACACCCTCGAGAAGCGCGGCCTGGTCGAGCGCCGCCGTGCCCTCGACGACCGTCGCTCCAACGCGGTCTCGCTGACCGGCGCGGGCCAGAAGCTCCTCGACACCCTGAAGCCGCGCGTCACCGACCACGAGACGCGGCTGCTGGACGGACTCGACCCGGCGGAGCGCGACGCGCTGGTCGCGGCCCTCGCGAAGATCTTCCCCGAAGGACGCTAGCGGCGCTCCGACGCGCCGCACCCGGGTGTTTCTAGCAGCCATTATTGTTGGAACTCCATCATTAATAGTGGTATGCTCGGTCCATCGGTACCGACCCAAGCGGAGCCTCCGCCATGACCATCCAAGACCGCGTCGAGCGCCTCCTGGCGCGCCTGCCCGATGGGCCGCAGTACCCCACGCAGGGGGCCGTCCTGTTCGTCGACCTCGCCAACCGCACCACCCGGCGTGCCTGGCTGCCGGTCGAGCTGTTCAGGACGGTGCTCAGCAACCGCGGCGGCAACATGGCGCTGCTCTACAACCTGCTCGACGAGACCCTCGACCCGCTCGATCCCGACCTGCCGCTGATCTTCGGCGCCGGCACCCTGACCAGCAACGTGCCCGGCGCGACGCGCGGCAACGTCACCGGCGTCTCGCCCGACAGCCACGCGATCCTCGACTCGAGCTGCGGCGACTACTTCCCGTCGTTCATGCGCCGCCACGGCTACGACCACATCGTGCTGTACGGCCGCGCCGCCGACTGGACGCTGCTCCGGATCCAGGGCGACGACGTCGCGTTCCTAGACGCATCGCCCTACGTCGGCCTGGACAACATCGACTTCACCGCCGCCATCGAGCGTGACTTCGAATGCAAGGAGCGGCGCGACATGGCGCTGGCCCGGCTCACCGTTGCCGGCGAGAACGGCGTGCTGTGCAGCGGGATCATGGGCGGGCCCAAGGCGATCTGGGCCCGCGGCGGCGCCGGCGCCAAGATGGGCTCGCTCGGCCTCAAGGGCATCCTGATCCTAGGCGAGCCCCCGGCCACCGAGTACAGCGAGGCCTACAAGAAGACCAACAAGGCGATCGGCAAGAAGATCCTGACCACCAGCGTGATCCGTAACGCGCTGAAGAAGGTCGGCACGCCGTTCCTCTACAAGCCGAGCCGGGTGCTCGGCGCGATGGGCACCAAGAACAACCAGGAGACCACCTGGGTCGACAGCCTCGACGCCGACAACATCGACCCGTACCGGCCCGGCATGGACGGCTGCTACAAGTGCCCGGTCCACTGCCGCGCGCGCAACGACCTGACCCCCGAGGGCAAGGGCGGCTACGGGGCCCATGCCCTGAAGGGCCTGAAGGGCAACGCCAGCTACGACAAACCGCAGGCCGAGGTCGAGCACGAACACGGCCGGACCTACCGCGGATTCCACGGCGACGGCACCTTCGACAAGTACGACAAGGGCGACGGCCCGGAGTACGTCACGCTCGGCAAGTTCGGCCCCAATCTCGGCATCACCGAGATCGAGCACGCGCTGCGCTTCAACAACATCCTCAACGACCTCGGGCTCGACTCGGCGAGCACCGGCGGCGCGTTCGGCTGGGCGTTCGAGCTCTACCAGCGCGGCATCATCACCACCGAGCACACCGGTGGCCTGGAGCTGAACTGGGGCGACCACGAGCTGATCGAGAAGCTGCTGTTCATGACCTCGCGCCGCGAGGGCTTCGGCAACGTGCTCGCCGACTCGGCGCGCGCCGTCGAGAAGGGCCACTACCCACAAGAGGCCCTCGACTACCGCATGGCGTCGAAGGGGCTGTTCCAGTCCGACCCGCACGACGCGCGCATCCTCAAGGCGTTCGCGCTCGGCCTCGCCGTCGCCACGCGCGGCATGGACCACCTGCGCAACCGGGTCACGCTGGAGATCAACGCGCGGATCAACGACGACCCCGAGTTCAAGACCGCGCTCTACGGCGGCACTGTCGCCGCCGAGCCGGACGCCTACGAGGGCAAGGAGTTCGCGGTCCGCAAGTGCGAGAACAACTTCGCCGCCGGCGACGCGGTCGGCATGTGCCGCTTCAACACGGCGCTGTTCAACTCGCCGAGCCTGCCCGACCCGGGCGATTTCGCCGCGCAGCTCAGCGAGCTGACCGGCGTCCCGTTCACGACCGAGGAGGTCGACGAGGCGGGCCGGAACATCACCGGCCTCGAGCGCATGCTCAACTTCCGCCTCGGCCTGCGCGCCGCCGACGACACGCTGCCGAAGCGCTGGTTCGAGGAGGGCAATACCTACGGACCGTTCAAGGGCGCGAAGGTCGACCGCGCCGAATTCGAGGCGCTCAAGAAACGCTTCTACGCGCTGACCGGACTCAACGACGAGGGGCTGCCGAAGCGAGATTGGCACCGCAAGCTCTCGGAGATCGTCACCGGCTTCGCGATCGAGGTCGACCTGCCGGCCGAGACCCCGGGGGTGCCGGAGCACGCGCTGATCGTCGACGAGCCGGTGGCCAGCGTCGTCGAGCTGCGTGAGGTGCTGGCGCGCCGCCTGCCCGAGGCCGCGGCCCAGCTCGCCGACCCGTCGCTGAACGTCGCGGTCAACGACGAGCTGCTGATCTCCGGCGAGCGTGAGGCCAGGGTGGCCAACGGCGACCGGGTGACATTGATGCCGATGCTCGGCGGGGGCTGAGATGCGCGTCATCCTGAACTGCTCCTAACGGCACGCTCTCGATGCTGCGCATGGCAGAATGGGGCAATGCATCCCACTCTCCGCCCCCTGTTTCTCGGTCTCCTGCTCGGTGCAGCGCCGGCACCCGCCGAGCACGGCCCGCAGCCGCCATTACCGGCGCACTATCTCAGCATCGATGACGTCCCACTGAAGGTCGAGGTCGCCGACGACCGCTGGGAGATCGAACATGGCCTGATGTACCGCACCGAGCTAGCGGGCGGGACGGGCATGCTGTTCGTCTACCGCAACAGCGCCCGGCGCGTGTTCTGGATGCGCAACACCCCGTTGCCCCTCGACGCCGCTTTCATCACCGCCGACGGGCGGATTGACGAGGTGGTGCCGCTCGAACCGCTCTCCGAGCGGACGGTCACCTCGCGCCGCCCGGCGCGGTACGTGCTCGAGGTTCCACGCGGCTGGCTCGCGGCGCATGGTCTAGGTCCGGGGAGCCGCGTCGACGGGCTGGACGGCCTTGGCCTTGCTAAGCGTCCGGTTGACATCCGGGGAAAGACTGACTAAAAGACTCAAGTATGTTAGACGAGGTGGATCAGGACGCCAGCGGCGCCCCGCCCGAGGCGCGGGATGATGTCGGCGAGCGCCTGGTCGACCGTTTCGGCCGGGTCATCGAGTACGTCCGGGTCTCGGTCACCGACCGCTGCGACCTGCGCTGCTTCTACTGCCTCCCGGAGGGGTTCCACGATTTCGAGGAGCCCGACCACTGGCTGACGTTCGAAGAGATCGAACGCGTGGTCGGTGCCTTCACCCGGCTCGGCGTCCACCGGGTCCGCCTGACCGGCGGCGAACCGCTGGTGCGCCGCGGGCTGCCCGACCTGGCCCGGCGCCTCAACGCGCTGCCGGGGCTCGACGACCTGTCGCTGTCGACCAACGCCACGCAGATGGGCCGCCTCGCCGGCGACCTGCGCGCGGCCGGCGTGACGCGCATCAACGTCAGCCTCGACTCTCTCGACGCCGAACGGTTCCGGGAGATCACCCACGGCAACCTCCAGAAGGTGCTCGGCGGGCTGATGGCTGCCAAGGTCGCCGGTTTCCATCCGATCAAGATCAACATGGTCGCGATGAAGGGGATCAACGACGACGAGATCGACGACATGGTCGCGTTCTGCTCCGAGCACGGCTTCACGCTGCGCCTGATCGAGACCATGCCGATGGGCGACACGGGTCGCAAGGCGTCCGACCACTACCTCGACCTGCAGGAGGTACGCCGCCGGCTCGAGGAGCGATTCGACCTGATCCCGGGCGTGATGCCGGGGGGCGGCCCGGCACGCTACGTCCGCGTCGCCGGCACCGACACCACCATCGGCTTCATCACGCCGATCTCCCAGCACTTCTGCGAAACCTGCAACCGCGTCCGCCTCGCCGTCGACGGCACGCTCTACATGTGCCTCGGCCAGGAGCACACCTTCGCGCTGCGCCCGCTGCTGCGCGAGGGCATCGACGACGCCGGGCTGGAACGGGCGATTCGCGCCGCGATCGAGATCAAGCCCGAACGGCACGAGTTCCGCGAACAGCCGGCGAAGCTGGTCCGTCTGATGGCCCGCACCGGCGGCTGAGGCCGCGCCCGTGGGCCAGGTCATTCCGTTCGAGACCCGCCGCGCCCGCTTCCACGTGGGCCAGGTGGTCCATCACCGCCTGTTCCACTACCGCGGGGTCGTCATCGACGTCGACCCGGAGTTCGCCGCGAGCGAGGCGTGGTACCAGCAGATGGCGCGCAGCCGCCCGCCGAAGGACAAGCCGTGGTACCACGTGCTGGTCCACGGCGCCATGCACCAGACCTACGTCGCCGAGCGCAACCTCGAGCCCGAACCCGCGCCGCACCCGATCGAGCACCCGCTGCTCGACGATTTCTTCGCCGGTTTCGACGGCCAGGGCTACCGCCCGCTCGGCGGCCGCAACTAGCGTCCGACGCCGCTAGCGCGCCTGCTGCATCGGGATCATCTCGACTTCGACGCGACGGTTCATCGCCCGTCCCGCCTCGGTGCCGTTGTCGGCGATCGGGTAGTTCTCGCCGTAGCCGATCGCGGTGAGCCGGTTCGGGTCCACCCCACGCATGGTCAGGTAGTCCTTGACCGTCAGCGCGCGCAGCTCGGAGAGCCGCTGGTTGTAGCTGTCGCTGCCGGTGCTGTCGGTGTGGCCGCTGATACGCAGGGCCGTATCATCGAACTCCTTGGCCACCTTGACCACCGAGTCGAGAACCGGCTGGAAATCCGGCCGGATGTCGCTCCGATCGGTGCCGAAGGTGATGTTGCTCGGCATGTTCAGGCGGATGGTGTTGCCGTCGCGCGTGACGCTGACGCCGGTGCCCTCGAGCTCCTGGCGCAGCTTCATCTCCTGGCGGTCCATGTAGTAGCCGATCCCGCCGCCGGCCGCGGCACCGACCGCGGCGCCGGCCACTGCGCCCTTGCCGTCGTTGGCGATGGCGCCGATCACCGCCCCGGCGGCGGCGCCGATCGCCGCGCCCTTGGTGGCGTTGCTGGTCTTTTCCTCGCGCGTGTAGGGATCCATGGTGGTGCAGCCCGCCAGCAGCGCGCCGAGCAGGACCGCGATCAGAACACGATTATTCATGACGTCATTCTCCGGGTTCTTTTGGGTTCTTTGCATACCGTCCGAACCGGCACGATCCACCCGTGGCCGTCCGGAAGCTATGGTCTCAGGATAGTCGATTCAAGCTTAACGGGCCGTGAACGGGTTCACGGAGAGCGGTTCGAACAGCCGAAGTTGATCAATCAAATCAGGTTTTTAAGCCGCCCGGTCGGGCTTGCCGAGCGCGTCCCCGTCCAGTAATCTGAACCGGTTCGCGCGAAGCCTTCGCGGCCCGTCGAACCCATAACGACAGACCGGTTCCCGGAAGGCCCCGACGGCCCGCGAGGCACCGGCGCACGGGCCCATAGGCCCGGCGTGACACGGAAGGGACATGGAGGAACAGGCGCACCAGGGCCCGGCCCGGGAAGTACCGCCAGCGCGCGGTGCGGGCGGTCCTCGTCCCGCGCCATCACGCCGCCGCCACGTCCCGCCCCGGGGCCGTTCACCGGCCCGGAGACCGTGACGGTGCGCCTGTTCGCCAGACGCCACGGCGAACCCACCTTCGCACGCGGCGGGATCCACCCCGACGAGCACAAGGACCTCACCGCCGACCGGCCCATCGAGCCGTTCGTGCCGCGCAGCGTGACCGTGCCGGTGAGCCAGAGCCTCGGCGCCCCGTCGGTGCCGGTGGTCGAGAAGGGCGACCGGGTGCTGCGCGGCGACCTCATCGCCAGCGACGAGGCGGGCGGCGTGCCGGTCCACGCCCCGGTCAGCGGCATCGTCAAGTCGGTCGACCGCGGCCTCCACCCGGTGCTGGTGCTCGACATGGCGATCACCATCGAGGCGCGGGAGACAGAGGACGAGCCGACCTTCCCGGAGGACCCCGACTGGGAGGCGCTGTCGCGTGACGACCTGCTCGACCGCATCCGCACCGCCGGCGTGGTCGGCCTCGGCGGGGCGACCTTCCCGACCTACCGCAAGCTGATGCTGCCGGACGACGCCCGGGTCGACACGCTGATCATCAACGGCTCGGAGTGCGAGCCCTACCTGACCTGCGACTACCGGCTGATGCTCGAACAGGCCGAGGAGGTGGTACTCGGCGCCTGGCTGATCGCGAGGATCATCGGCGTCCCGCGCTGCCTGATCGGCGTGGAGGACAACAAGGCCGACGCGGCCGCGGCGCTGACCGCGGCCATCGCGCGGCTCGCGCTCGACCGCCGCGACCCTCCGCTTGCGATGGAGGTCGTGATCACCCAGACCAAGTACCCCCAGGGCTCGGAGAAACAGCTCATCCAGGCGCTGACCGGGCGGTTGGTGCCCCAGCGCGGGCTACCTATGCACGTCGGCGTGGTGGTGCAGAACGTGGCCACGGCGTTCGCCTGCCTCGAGGCGGTGCGTAACCGCAAGCCGGTCATCGAACGCGTGCTGACCGTCTCGGGACGCGGCATCCGCGAGCCGAAGAACCTGCGCGTGCCGGTCGGCACGATGATCCAGCCGATCGTCGAGGCGTGTGGCGGCTTCACCGATGAGGTGGTCAAGGTGCTGGCCGGCGGGCCGATGATGGGCCGCGCGCTCGCCGACCTCGATGCACCGGTGACCAAGGGGACCAGCGGCCTGCTCTTCCTGACCCGCGGCGAGACCAACCTCGACCAATACCAGCCCTGCATCGGCTGCGGCGCGTGCCTCGACGTCTGCCCGATGGGGCTCGAGCCGAACAAGGTCTCGCAGTACGTCGAGGTCGGCCGGCCGCTGGAGACCGCCGAGTTCGGTGTCATGGAGTGCTTCGAGTGCGGCTGCTGCTCCTACAGCTGCCCGTCGAACCGCCCGCTGGTGCAGTTCATGCAAGTGGCCAAGGCCGCCTACCGCCACGAGGCGGCGAAGGGGCGAACGGCCGCATGAGCACGCCCGCGCCCGACCTCCACCTCTCGACCGGGCCGCACATCCGCCGTGGGCGCAACACGGCCGACATCATGTGGCTGGTGAACCTCTCGCTCGCCCCGGCGCTGGTCTGGGCGGTGCTGGTGTTCGGCTGGCCGGTCCTCGGCATCACCCTGGCGTCGGTCGCCGGCTGCGCGCTCGCCGAGCACCTGTTCTGCAAGATGCGAGGCACCGCGAGCACGGTCCTCGACGGCTCGGTGGTCTGCACCGGCCTGCTGCTCGCCTACACCCTGCCGCCCGGCCTGCCGCTGTGGATGCCGTTCGTCGGCGGCGCTCTCGGCGTGTTCTTCTCCAAGAGCGTGTTCGGCGGGCTCGGCTACAACATCTTCAACGTCGCCCTGGTCGCCCGCGCGATCATGATGGCGACCTTCCCGGTGGCGATGACCACCGCCTGGCTGACCCCGGGCTTCGGCGAGGTCGCCGGAGTCGACGCCCTCTCCGGCGCCACGCCGCTGGTTACGCTGACCGGGGGCCGCGAGGCGGCCGGGGCGGCGCTCGCCGGCCTGCCCGAGGGGATGAACGCCACGCTCGCGTTCTTCCTGGGCCTGCGCCCCGGGTCGGTCGGCGAGGTCTCGGTGCTGATGATCGCGGCCGGCGCCGGCTTCCTGCTGTGGCAGGGGATCATCAAGCTGACCATCCCGCTGAGCGTGCTGGCCGGCGCGCTGGTCATGTCGCCGTGGTCGCCCGACCCCGTGCTCTACATGCTCTCCGGCGGGCTCTGGCTCGGCGCGTTCTTCATGGCCACCGACTACGTGACCAGCCCGTCGACGTTCAGGGGCCAGGTGGTCTTCGGCCTCGGCATCGGCCTGCTGACCGGCATGATCCGCAACTGGGGCGGCTACCCCGAGGGCATCTGCTACGCCATCCTGCTGATGAACATGCTCACCCCGGCACTCGACGAGTGGTTCCGCCCGCCGCGCACCGCTCCGGGAGGGACGCCGTCGTGAGCGCGCCGCATGCCCAGGTCAACACGGCGCCGCCGACCCCGCGCGAGATGGCGCAGATCGCCATCGGCCTGACGGTCGTCTGCCTGCTGGCGTCGATCCTGCTCGGCGGCGTCTACCTGTGGACCGAGCCGGCCAAGGCGCGCAACGTCGCCGAGCGCGAGCAGCGCCTGATCGGCGAGCTGCTCGGCCTCTCCGTGGACGCGACCGTCGACGAGGTGCGCCGCTACCTGGTCTGGCGCGGCCCGCGCCTCGAGGTCTTCTATCTCGGCGACGCCCGCCTGGTGCAGCTCGATGCCGACGGCCGCCTGCTCGCTACCGCCGAGGTGCCCGCTGAGATCGCGCGCAGCACCGCCAACGCCGACAAGGACGCCTGGGTCGAAGCCTTCGCCGAACCCGGCGAGCAGGACCGGTTCCAGTACGTCGGCCGCTTCTTCGCCGGTCGCCAGGGGGGCGCCCCGGCCGGCTACGTCATCGAGGGCGAGACGATCGGCTTCAAGACCTGGATCCGCTTCTTCCTCGCCGTCGATCCCGACTACCGCCTGCGCGGCATCGAGATCATCGAGCACGAGGAGGACCCGGGCCTCGGCGACCAGATCGAGGAACCCTACTTCAAGAACCAGTTCGCCGGGCGGGACCACGAGGCGATCGCCGACATCGAGGTGACCAAGGATCCGCTGCCCAAGGCCTGGCGCGCCGCGCTCGAGGCGCTCGCCGAGCAGGACCTCGACACCTGGCTGCGCGCGCACGCCGCGGACCTCGAAGCCCACCCTGACATCCACGCCATCACCGGCGCGACCATCTCCAGCGTCGCCGTCGCCGACGGCGTCAAGCGCGCGCTGGCCAACTTCCGCAAGCGCATGGACCTCGTGGAGGAACACCTGTGACCACCGCCGCCACCCGCACCTCGCCCCCGGTCGGCACGCTGCTGATGCGCGGGCTGTTCGACGAGAACCCGGTCTTCCGCCTCGCGTTGAGCCTCTGTCCCGCGGTCGCGGTGACCACGACGGTCAAGAACGGCATCATGCTCGGCGTCGCGGTGTTCGTCGTGCAGGTGCTGTCCAGCGTCTCGGCGTCGCTGCTCAAGAACATCATCATCCCGAAGATCCGCATCCCGATCTTCACCATCATCATCGCCATCTGGGTCAGCGTCATGGACATGGTGCTGGCCGCGTTCTTCCCCGACCTCTACTCGGAGGTGGGGCTCTACGTGAAGCTGATCGTCGCGTTCGCGATCATCATCTCGCGCATGGAACTGTTCGCGATGAAGCACCCGGTGATGCCGGCGTTCTGGGACGGCTTCGGCATGGGGCTCGGTTTCCTGGTGGCAATGATCCTGACCGGCGCGCTGCGCGAGCTGCTCGGCAGCGGCAGCGTGTTCGGCATCGAGATCATCGACGCCAGCCCACTGCTGCTGGCGATCCTGCCGGCCGGCGGCTTCTTCACCATCGGCCTGATCATGGCGCTGTTCAACTGGGTCGACGTCAAGCGCGGCCTCGCGGTGAAGGACGACTACAAGGGCTGTCATGGCTGAGGCGAACGTCGTCAACGACCACCAGATCCTGGTCGAGGGCCCGCTGCCCGCCGACCCGGGACTGCTGCGCCTGGTGCGCGCCGAGGACGCCGACATCCAGATCGACGTAACCGCCATCGTCCCCGGCGGCGACCCGGGCACGTTCCTGGTGACCACCGCCGAGACGCTGAACAAGGGCGACCACTACCTGCTGAGCCTCTCCGGCAGCGACCTGATGTGGAGCATCGCGCCGTCGGCGATGGCGGTGCTGGTCTCGGTGGTGATCGGCTCGGCGCTGATCAACAACATGGTCTTCACGCGCTACCTGGGCCTCTGCGTCTTCTTCGGCGTCAGCCGCAAGAAGGAGACCGCGATCGGCATGGGCGTCACGTTCACGGTGGTCGGCCTGCTCTCGGGCATGCTCGCCTGGGCGCTGAACGAGTTCGTCATGCGCCCGCTGAACCTCGACTTCCTGCAGATCATCGCCTTCATCGGCATCGTCGCCTGCCTGGTGCAGGGCACCGACCTGGTGATGAAGAAGGTCAACAAGGTGCTGCACGCCAAGTTCGGCATCTACCTGATGCTGATCACCACCAACTGCATCATCCTCGCGGTGCCGCTGCTCAACGCCACCAACGAGGCGAACCTGATCGAGGGCTTCGGCCTCGCGCTCGGCTCCGGGCTCGGTTTCGCGCTGGCACTGTTCCTGTTCAGCTGCGCGCGCGAGCGGGTCGACATGGCGCCGGTGCCGGCAGTGTTCCGCGGGCTACCGATCGCGTTCATCGTCGCCGGGCTTTTCGCGCTGGCGTTCCTCGGCTTCTCCGGCCTCTCGTTTTACTAGGAGACGCGATGAACCTGCTGCCCGTCGTCGCCTGGGGAATCGCGGTCTTCACCGTGCTCGGGTTGCTGTTCGGCATCGCGCTGGCGGCCACCGCGCGCCGCTTCCACGTGGCCACCAACCCGGTCATCGACGAGGTCAAGGACAACCTGCCGGCCGCCAACTGCGGCGCCTGCGGCTACGGCGGCTGCGCCGCCTACGCCGAGCATGTCGTCGAGGACGGCGAGGTCTCGCCGACGCTCTGCACCCCGGGCGGTCAGGAGATCGCCATCACCATCGGCGAACTGACCGGCAAAAAGGTCGGCGAGATCAAGGAGGAGGTGGCGATGCTGCGCTGCGCCGGCATCCGCAGCGTGGCGCGCGAGCAGGCGACCTACGTCGGCATCCACACCTGCGCCGCGGCGGCCCTCGCCTTCGGCGGGCCGAAGGCGTGCAAGTACGGCTGCCTCGGCCTCGGCGACTGCCAGCGGGTCTGCGCCTTCGATGCCATCCGCATGACCGACGACGGCATCGTCGCCATCGACGAGTCGAAGTGCACCGGCTGCGCGCTCTGCATCGAGGCGTGCCCGAAGCAGACCCTCGAGATGATGCCGCGCCACCACCGAGTGCTGCTCTCGTGCACCACGCGCGACAAGGGCAAGTCGGTCAAGAGCGTCTGCACCGTCGGCTGCATCCAGTGCCAGCTGTGCATCAAGAAGTGCCCGGCCGAGGCGATCTACTTCGACGCGGACGGCGTGATCACCGTCGACCACGAACGCTGCACCGCCTACGGGCCTGGCTGCGAGGAGGTGTGCGTCGCAGTCTGCCCGACCGACATCATCCACACCCCGGGGATGCTTCCCGACCCGGAGAAGAAGGCCAGGGAGAAGGCGGCCAGGGCGGCCGCGAAGAAGGACGAGGCGGAACGCACCGGCACCGACGGTTGAACGCCTTCGGCCGCGTCAGTACTTCCAGTACTGCCGGTAGGGCTCGACCCGGCCCTCGCGGTCGAAGCCGAGCACCGCGAACGGATCCCTGCGCTCGCCCATCTCCATGCCCGGGGTGCCGACCGGCATGCCCGGAACGGCGAGGCCGGCGAGCGGCGGCTTCTCGGCGACCAGCCGCTTGATGTCATCGGCCGGGACATGGCCCTCGATCACGTAGCCGTCGACCACCGCCGTGTGGCAGGAGGCGAGTTCGCCGGGCAGGCCGAGCTGCGCCTTGGTCTGGCCGACGTCGTCGCGCAGCACGTCGGTGACCTCGAAGCCGTGCGCGCGCAGGTGGTCGATCCACCCCTTGCAGCAGCCGCAGGCAGGGCTGCGGTAGACGGTGATCTCGCGGGCGCCCTGGTGCTCCCGCTGGGGCATCTCCCAGGGGCTGGCAGCGGACAGCGGCACGGCTGCCAGGAGGAGCGCGAGCAGTGTGATCAGGCGCGGGAACATCGGGTCACCTCCGGTTCTCGTGGAAGCGGTCCTGC
>JAWVZO010000025.1:0-20635 GCA_033722135.1 Gammaproteobacteria bacterium
TATGGGCGAGGTGCGCGACGGCCTGGAAACCGTCGGGTGCCTCGTCCCCGGCGGTGCGCAACAGCTCCTCGGCGACGATGACCAGCTGGTTGGGCACGGGTCCGCTCGGCGAGAGTCAGGCCTGCAGCCTGGAGAGGTCGGCGACGCGCAGGAACAGCGCCGACATCCGCCCGAGCAGTGCGAGCCGGTTCGCGCGCAGGGCTTCGTCGTCGACCATGACCATGACGTCGTCGAAGAAGCGGTCGACCGCGGGCCGCAGGCCGGCGAGGCCGGCGAGTGCGGCGCGGTAGTCGCCGCGGGCGAGCTCGGGTTCGAGTGACGCGGCGTGGCGCTCCAGGGCCTCGGCGAGTTGGCGCTCGGCCGCCTCCTCGAGTCGCCCGGGGTCGGGCTCGCCCGCCACCTGGTCGCCGGCCTGGCGCAGGATGTTGCGGACCCGCTTGTTGGCCGCGGCGAGGCTCTCCGCCTCGGGCAGTTCGCGGAACGCCGCGACGGCGCGCAGGCGGCGGTCGAAGTCGAGCGGCCGGGTCGGGCGCAGCGCGACGACGGCTTCGAACAGGTCGGGCGGGAAACCGGCCTCGAGATAGTGACCACGGAGGCGGTCGAACAGGAACTGCATGACCTGCTCCTCGGTGTCGGTCTCGCTGAGCCGGCCTTCGAGGCCGACCACCGCCGCGGCGACGAGCTCGGCGAGGTCGAGTTCCAGCTCGCCCTCGAGCACGATGCGCAACACCCCGAGTGCGGCGCGGCGCAGGGCGTACGGGTCGCGGTCACCCGAGGGGCGCTGGCCGATGCCGAAGATGCCGACGAGCAGGTCGAGCTTGTCCGCCAGCGCGACGGCGCGGCCCGCCGGCGTGGCCGGGAGTGCGTCGCCGGCGAAGCGCGGCAGGTACTGCTCCTCGAGCGCGACGGCGACCGCTTCAGGCAGGCCGTCGTTGAGTGCGTAGTAGCGCCCCATGGTGCCCTGGAGCTCCGGGAACTCGCCGACCATCTCGGTCAGCAGGTCGCACTTGGCCAGGCGGCCCGCGAGACGTGCCGCATCCGGGTCGCCGCCGGTGCGCTCGCTGACCAGCGCCGCGAGCGACCCGATCCGCTCCGCGCGGTCGTGCAGCGTGCCCAGGCGTTCCTGGAAGACCACCTTGGCCAGTTTCGGGATACGGTCAGTGAGTGTTTGCTTACGATCCTGGTCCCAGAAGAACTCGGCATCCGCGAAACGGGGACGGATCACCCGCTCGTTGCCGCGGCGGACGGTCTCCGGGTGGCGGCTCTCGATGTTGCTGACGGTGATGAAGTGCGGGCGCAGCGCGCCGTGGCCGTCGACGACCGGGAAGTACTTCTGGTTGCCCTGCATCGTCGAGACCAGGGCCTCGGCAGGGACGTCGAGGAAGCGCGCGTCGAAGGCGCCGGCGAGGGCGACCGGCCACTCGACCAGCGCGGTGACCTCGTCGAGCAGGGCGTCGTCGATCACGGCGCGGCCGTGGACCTCGCCCGCGACGCGCTCGACCTGATCACGAATCGTCTCGCGGCGGGCCGCGAAGTCGACCAGGACGTGGCCCCGGTCGCGCAGCGGCGCGACGTAGTCCGCCGCGTCGGCGAGCTCGATCGGACCGTCGCAGTGGAAGCGGTGGCCGCGGGTGACGCGCCCCGGCTCCAGGCCGAGCACGCGCCCGGGCACCACCTCCGCACCGAGCAGCAGGACCACCCAGTGCACCGGGCGGACGAAGGTCTCCTCGCCGTCCCCCCAGCGCATCCGCTTCGGGATCGGCAGCGCGGCGAGCGCCGTCTCGACCAGCTCCGGGACCAGCGAAGCGGCGGTCGTGCCGGCCACCTCGCGGCGGGCGACCAGCCAGGCGCCCTTGTCGGTTTCCAGCCGGTCGAGTTCCCCGACCGTGCAGCCGCACGAGCGCGCGAAGCCGAGCGCGGCCTTGGTCGGCTCGCCGGTGTCGTCGAACGCGGCGGCCACGGCCGGCCCGCGGCGCTCCTCGACCCGGTCCGGCTGGGCAGTCGCCAGCGCCTCGACCTGGACCGCGAGGCGCCGCGGCGTGGCGTAGGCGCGGGCCTCGCCGTGCGTCAGGCCGGCCTTGTCGAGGCCGGTGACCAGGCCGTCGCGAAATGCCTCTGAGAGACGGGCGAGTGCCTTGGGCGGCAGCTCCTCGGTACCGATCTCGACCAGCAGGGGGGCGTGCTCACTCATGGCTTGCCTCCGCGGCGCTCGCAAGCATCGGGAAGCCGAGCGCCTCGCGCGAGTCGTAGTACCCCTGGGCGACCGCGCGGGCCAGGGCCCGGACGCGGAGGATGAAGCGCTGGCGCTCGGTCACCGAGATGGCATGGCGGGCGTCGAGCAGGTTGAAGGTATGCGAGGCCTTGAGCACCTGCTCGTAGGCGGGCAGCGGCAGGCCGGCCTCGATCAGCTTCCGGCTCTCCGACTCGCAGGTGTCGAACCAGGCGAACAGCGCCGCGGTGTCGGCGTGCTCGAAGTTGTAGGCCGACAGTTCGACCTCGTTCTGGTGGAAGACGTCGCCGTAGGTGACGTCGCCGAGCGGACCGCGGGTCCAGACCAGGTCGAAGACGCTCTCGACGCCCTGCAGGTACATCGCGATGCGCTCGAGCCCGTAGGTGATCTCGCCGGTTACGGGCCGGCAGTCGAGCCCCCCGACCTGCTGGAAGTAGGTGAACTGGGTCACCTCCATGCCGTTCAGCCAGACCTCCCAGCCGAGGCCCCAGGCGCCCAGGGTCGGCGACTCCCAGTTGTCCTCGACGAAGCGGATGTCGTGCTCGAGGGGATCGAGGCCGAGCACGCGCAGCGAGTCGAGGTAGAGTTCCTGGAAGTCGAGGGGCGACGGCTTGAGCACGACCTGGTACTGGTAGTAGTGCTGGAGCCGGTTCGGGTTGTCGCCGTAGCGTCCGTCGGTCGGCCGGCGCGACGGCTGCACGTAGGCCGCACGCCACGGCTCCGGCCCGATCGAGCGCAGGAAGGTGGCCGGGTGGAACGTGCCGGCGCCGACCTCCATGTCGAACGGCTGGACAACCACGCAGCCGCGTTCGGCCCAGAAGCCCTGCAGCGCGTCGATCAGTCCCTGGAAGGTGCTGCCGGGGCCGGGATCGTTTCCCGGAGCGGCGCGGGGGGCGTCGTTGGACAAGCTCTCTCTCTCAACCATCTGTTTTCACAAGGCGGCGAAGTATAGCCCGGGGCCTCCTCCGCCGTCAGCCGGCTCAGGCCGAGACCAGCGTGAACCCGGCCCGTTTAAGGTAGCGGCGCTCCTCGTCGAGATCGGCCCGGGTCAGCGGATGAGCCTCCAACCAGCCCTCGGGGAAACGCAGCTGGACGACGTCGCCGGCCTGGGTCAGCCCGATCTCGGGCAACGGCTGCGTGGAGCGGCCGCGGTTGAGCAGCGCCGCGAGGCGCAGCAGCACCGCGAGCCTGCGGGCCGGTTCCACCCGATCGCCGGGCAGCTTGCGGAACTCGAAGTTCGGAAACTTGCGCCGGTGGCCGCGCACCAGCGCCGCCAGGACCTGCTGGTCCTGGCGCGAGAAGCCGGCGAGGTCGGCGTGGGTGAGGATGTAGGCGCCGTGACGGTGGAACTGGTTGTGCGCCACCGACAGGCCGATCTCGTGCAGGCGCGCGGCCCAGAGCAGCAGGTGGCGATCGTCGTCGTCGAGCGCCCACCCCTCGGCGGCCCGGTCGAACAGCCACGCGGCGGTGATCGCGACGCGTTCGGCATGCGTGGTGTCGATCCGCGAACGCTCGATCAGCGCGGCGACGCTCTTCTCGCGGACGTCGTGGTGTTGGATCCGCCCGAGCAGCTCGTAGAGCAGGCCTTCGCGAAGCGCGCCGTCGGCGACCTGCATGCGCTCGATGCGCAGCGTGTCGAACGACGCGGAGAGGATCGCGAAGCCGCTCGGGAAGATCGGCGCCCGGTCGCGGCGAAGGCCGTCGATGTCGAGCTTGTCCACGTGGCCGCGCGCCAGGAGCGCCTCGCGCAGGCGGTCGAGCCCGTCGCGGGTGATCGCGCCGTCCGACCAGCCGTTGGCCTGGAGCACCTTGGCGATCGCCAGGATGGTGCCGGATGCACCGATCGCGCTGGTCCAGCCGACCTGGCGGTAGAAGGTCGCGATGGTCTGCAGCTCCTGCTGGGCGGCCAGCTCCGCCTTCTGGATCGCGTTGCGGGTGATGCGTCCCTTGGCGAAGAACCGCTTCGCGTGGCTGACGCAGCCCATGAACAGGCTCTCGCGGTAGAACGGCTCCGAGCGCATGCCGATGATGTACTCGGTGCTGCCGCCGCCGATGTCGATCACCAGCCGCTGGCCGCGGTCGTCGGCGATGCTGCCGGCGACGCCGAGGTAGATCAGCCGTGCCTCCTCGCGTCCGGCGATGATCTCGATGGGATGGCCCAGCACGCGCTCGGCCTCGACCAGGAACGCGTCGCTGTTGCGCGCCATGCGCAGCGTGTTGGTGCCCACCGCGCGCACGCTGCCGTGCGGCAGGTCGCGCAGCCGTTCGCCGAAGCGGCCGAGGCAGTCGAGCGCCCGGTTTTGCGCGGCGGGGACCAGACGCTTGTAGCGGTCGAGCCCGGCTCCGAGCTGGACCTGCTCGCGCAGCCGGTCGACCACGTTCAGCTGTTCGCCCTCGAGCCGGGCGATGATCATGTGGAAGCTGTTGGAACCGAGGTCGACGGCGGCGATGTATTCGAACGGGGGGGGCATGCGGGTTCCCGGGACTCCTTGTTGCCTTTTGTGGATGCCGTCCCTGGCCGATCGGATATCATTAAACCATGCCCGGGCCCGCGGTACGCCCGGCCGGTGATCAGGATGGGCAAGAGCGACAAGAGCGGCAAGACGCTGGTGGTGGACAGCCGGACCGGGACGCGCGTGCCCTACCTGCGCGGCATCCTGACCCGCTCGCTGCAGAGCGCGGGCCTCGGTTTCAACGACGCCTACAAGCTGGCCGCGTGGATGCGCCGTGAACTCGACGACGTCGACGAGATCACCAGCGACGCCCTGCGAGCGAAGGTGGCCAAGCGGCTCGGCGAACGCCACGGCGAGGAGGTCCGAGACTACTATCTGCAGCCCGAGGAGCACGTCCCCTCGGTCATGGTGCGCGAGGCCAACGGGCAGAGCAGCCCGTTCAACTCCGGGCGACTGGCGCGCTCGCTGGCCTCGACCACGCTGGACGTCGAGCAGGCCGAGGCGGTCACCGCGCGCATCCAGGTCCAGGTGCAGCGACTGGCCGTCGACGAGGTCAGCAGTGACCGGATCCGCGATCTCGTCCACCATGACCTCAAGACCCATTTCGGCGACGAGATCGCCCGTCGCTACCTCGTCTGGCTCGAGTTCGTGCGCAGCGGCCGGCCACTGATCCTGCTGATCGGGGGCATCAACGGCGTCGGCAAGAGCACGCTCGCCGCCGAGCTGGCGCACCGCCTGGAGATCGTGCGCACCCAGTCGACCGACATGCTCCGCGAGGTGATGCGGCAGATGACCTCGAAGCAGCTGCTGCCGGCGATCCACACCTCGAGCTTCCGCGCCTGGCACGTGCTGCCGTCGGGATTCCGCTCGACGGCCGACGAGGAGGATCTTATGGTCGACGGCTTCCTGACCCAGTCGGAGCAGGTGGCGGTCGCGGTCGAGGCGGTGCTGCAGCGCGCGCTCTCCGAGCGCGTGGCGATGATCATCGAGGGGATCCACATCCACCCGGCCTACATGCAGTCGGTGCCGCGCGACGGGGACGCCATCGTGGTGCCGATCATGCTCGCCAATCTCGACCCCGACCAGCTCAAGAAGCAGCTGCGCGGTCGAGCGCAGGCCGCGACGAGCCGCCGCGCGGAGCGCTACCTGAAGAACTTCGACACCATCTGGCAGCTGCAGTCGTTCCTGCTCGCCGAGGCCGACCGCTGCCACGTGCCGATCCTCTCCGACTGGCAGACCGTCAAGGCGGTCGACCAGGCGATGGACATGATCTTCTCGATCCTGATCCGCAAGTACCCCGAGAAGAGCCTGCCGAGCGTCGGCGCCGCTAGCTGAAGATCCCCTTCAGCAGGAAGAAGATCAGCGCCGCGAGGACGCCGGCGATCGGCAGGGTCACGACCCACGAGACGATGATGCCGCCGATCACGCGCAGGTTCAGCGCCGAGATGCCGCGCGCCAGACCGACGCCCATCACTGCGCCGACCGCGATGTGGGTGGTGGAGACCGGCAGGCCGGTCCGCGAGGCGAGTACCACGGTGCTCGCCGCCGCGAGCGTCGCGCAGAAGGCGCGGCTCGGGGTCAGCTCGGTGATCTCGGTGCCGACGGTCTTCATGACCCGGTAGCCCAGCGTGGCCAGGCCGACGACGATGCCGGCCCCGCCCAGCAGCAGGATCCAGATCGGCAGCGCCGCCTTCTGCGCCACCTCGCCCCCCGACTGGACGATGCTGACCACCGCGGCCATCGGCCCGATGCCGTTGGCGACGTCGTTGGAGCCGTGGGCGAAGGCCATTGCGCAGGCGGTGAACAGCATCATCGGCACGAACACCTTCTCGACGCTCGCGAAGTGGTAGTCGCGGTTGTCGGCCTCCACGTACTTGACCCGGTCGATCAGCGCCCAGCCGATGCCGGCGATGACCAGGCCGATCAGCGCGGCGACGGCGAAGCTGGCGCCGACGCTGAGATCGACGTCGAGGTGCTTGAGCCCCTTCCACAGGGTCACCAGCGAGATCACGAAACCGACCAGGAAGATGTAGGCCGGGCCCCAGCGCCGCGCGCTGTCGAAGGGCTTGTCGGTGTCGAGGATCAGCCGGCGGATGCTGATCATCAGCAGCATCGCGATCAGGCCGCCGAGCATCGGCGAGACCAGCCAGCTGGCGACGATGCCGCCGATCTTGCCCCAGTTGACCGTGTCGGGGCCGATGCCGACCACGGCGAAGCCGACGATGGCGCCGACGATCGAGTGGGTGGTGGAAACCGGCCAGCCGCGGGTCGAGGCGATCATCAGCCAGATGGCTGCGGCGAGCAGCGCGGCGAGCATGCCGTAGACCAGCAGTTCGGGCTGGCCGGTGATCGATGCCGGGTCGATGATGCCCTTGCGGATCGTGCTGGTGACGTGACCGCCGGCGATCACCGCGCCGGCGAACTCGAACACGGCCGCGATGACGATCGCCTGCTTGATGGTGATCGCGCGCGAGCCGACCGAGGTGCCCATCGCATTGGCCACGTCGTTGGCGCCGATGCCCCAGGTCATGTAGAGGCCGAAGAGCATCGCCAGCGCGATGAACCAGCCGCCGTGCTGGGCCAGGATCTCCATGGTCGGGTTTCCTCAGTCTTTCAAGAAAGGTGTCGGGTCGAGGGGTGTTGTGCGGCTCAGCGCACCGCGAGGATCAGGCGCAGACGGTTGCCCACCTTCTCGGCGTAGTCGGCGAGGTCGCCGATCCACTCGATGAGCTGATACCAGAACATCACCGTGACCGGCTTGAGCTCGTCCTCGTGCCGGAACAGCAGGCGGGTGAGCTCGATGCCGAGTTCGTCGGTGCGGTCCTCGAGGCGGCCGAGTTCGGCGATCATCTCCAGCACGTCGCCCCGCTCCTTGCCGCCGAAGCCCATCTCGAGCAGCTCGTCGAGCTCCTCGATCACCTTGTGTGCCTGGTGGCACGTCTCGACGCAGAGCGCGACCAGTTCCGTCAGCGGGGCACGCATCGGGTCGACCAGGGTCATCGGCCGCTCGACGAGCAGACCGGCGATGTCCTGCGCGGTGTCGGCGATCGAGTCCTGCATGTCGAGGATGTCGAGCAGGTCGCGCCGGTCGACGGGCAGGAACAGGCTCTTGGGGAGGTGCTCGCGCAGTTCGTTCTTGACCTTGTCGGCCTCGTTCTCGAGGGCGAAGATGCGTTCCTGGGCGGCGACCAGGCGTGCGTGATCGTCCTTGCAGAGCGCATCGAAGAGCTCGGGGACGACCTCCACGCAGTCGATGACCGCGCGCATGTGCTTCTGCAGGGCGGTGAACGGCGAGCGGCCGAACAGGTTGGTGAAGGGGCTGAGCGCCATCGGGACCTCCATGGTGACGCGCCTTCGAAACGCCAGGCCACGGGCCCGACGTGTCATCTAGCCGTCGTGTTTTCTTGACATTATGACCGGGCGAGAGGAGGGAATACACCATGACCGACCGCTACGCCGTGGTCGGCGACCCGATCGCGCACAGCCGGTCGCCGCAGATCCACGCCCGCTTCGCCGAGCAGACCGCCCAGCCGATCAGCTACACGACAATCCGCGTCGCGGCCGGCACGCTGGCCGGGGCGGTCGCCCGCTTCGCCGCGGACGGGGGTCGCGGCCTCAACGTCACGGTGCCTCTGAAGGAGGAGGCGTGGCGCCTGGCCGCGACGCGCAGCCCGCGCGCCGAGCGTGCCGGGGCGGTCAACACCCTCAGCCTCGACGGCGAGGGCGCGCCCCGCGGCGACAACACCGACGGTGTCGGCCTGGTACGCGATCTTGCCGACAACCTCGGCGTCGCGCTGGGCGGCCGGTCGCTGCTGGTACTCGGCGCCGGCGGCGCGGTGCGCGGCATCCTGGCCCCGCTGCTCGAGGCCCGGCCCGCCCGGCTGACGATCGCCAACCGGACCGCGGCGAAGGCCGAGGCGCTGGCCGCGGCTTTCGCCGACCTCGGCACCGTCGATGGAGGCGGTTTCGAGCGCATCGCCGGCGGCCGCTTCGACGTGGTGATCAACGGCACCGCGGCGAGCCTGCACGGCGCCACGCTGCCGCTGCCCGACGCCCTGGAACTCGACGGGGCCTTCGCCTACGACCTGGTCTACGCGCGCGAGCCGACGCCGTTCATGCTCTGGGCCGCCGGCCACGGTGCGGCCGGGAGCGCCGACGGGCTGGGCATGCTGGTCGAGCAGGCGGCCGAGTCGTTTTTCGTCTGGCGCGGCGTGCGCCCGGAGACGGCACCGGTGATCGCGGCGATGCGTTTGGAGACCGGGAGCTCATCCTAGCGACGCCGTTGTAGGTCGGGCTTCAGCCCGACGAGATGACCCGCCACGAAATGCCGGACTGAAGTCCGACCCACGCCCCGGGGTCGTACCCCAGGAACCGGGCAGTGCCGGAGCGGCCTCCAGGCCGCGAGGCCTCAGCGCATCGTCACCAGTTCCTCGGCGCTGGTCGGGTGGATGGCGACGGTGTCGTCGAAGTCGCGCTTGGTCGCGCCCATGCGGATCGCCACCGCGAACCCCTGCAGCATCTCGTCGGCTCCGGGGCCGATGATGTGGCAGCCGACGATCTTCTCGTCGGCCCCGACGCAGACGAGCTTCATCGCGGTGGGCAGCGGGTGCGGCGTCAACGCGTTGTACATCGCCGTGAAGCGGGTCTGGTAGATGCGCACGGCGTCGCCGTGCTCGGCGCGCGCCTGCTCCTCGGTCAGGCCGACGGTGCCGATCGGCGGGTGGCTGAAGATCACCGTCGGGATCAGCCGGTAGTCGAGGCGGCGTTCCGGCTGGTCGTCGAACAGGCGGTCGGCGAGGCGCCGTCCGGCAGCGATCGCCACCGGGGTCAGTGCCGCGCGGCCGGTGATGTCGCCGAGCGCGTAGATGCCCTCCACGTTGGTGTTCTGGTAGTCGTCGGTCGGCACGAACCCGTCGTCGTCCAGCTCGATGCCGGCCTCCTCGAGGCCGATGCCGGCGGTGCGCGGCCGGCGGCCGATGGCCCAGATCAGCGTGTCGAACGGCCCGAGCGTCTGTCCCTTGTCTGTGTGCACCTCCAGCGTGTCGTCGTCGACGCGTTGCACTTCCCGGACCTGCGTGCTGGAGACGATGCTGATGCCCGTCTCGCCCATCGTCTCCATCAGCGCCTCGCGCAGCATCGGGTCGAACTCGCGCAGCACGTGGCCCTTGCGCACCAGCAGGGAGACCTCGCTGCCGAGGGCGTTGAGCATGCCGGCGAGCTCGACGGCGATGTAGCCGGAACCGACGATGGCGACCCGCTCTGGCCGCGCCTCGAGCGCGAAGAAACCGTCCGAGGTGATGCCGTGTTCTGCGCCGGGCAGGTCGGGGACCAGAGGCTCGCCGCCGGTGGCGATGGCGAGGTGGTCGGCGCTGTAGCGGGTGCCGTCGACCTCGACGGTGTGCGCGTCGACCAGCCGCGCCTCGCCGCGCAGCAGGTCGATGCCGGAGTCGGCGAGGTAGGTCCCGTACCAGTCGTTGATGCCGTGGACGTAGCGGTCACGCGCCGCCTTCAGCCCGGCCCAGTCGAACGCCCGTTCGCCGATCGTGAACCCGTAGCCCGCGGCGTCGTCGAGGGCGTGCGCGAGCGCGGCGCCGAACCACATCACCTTCTTGGGCACGCAGCCGACGTTGACGCAGGTGCCGCCGAGCGGGCCCGACTCGACGACGGCGCAGCGCTTGCCGTACTCCGCGGCGCGCTCGACGACGGAGAGGCCGCCGCTGCCGGCGCCGATCGCGATGAGATCGTAGTGTTCGCTCATTGGGTGCTGCCGGAATGGGGTTTCGGGCTAGTATATAGGGCCACCGTCCCGTCCCGCAGGAGAGCGCCCATGGACGTCGGCACCTTCGTCTTCCTCGGCATCGTGGTCGTGATCGCCGTCTACGCGGTCACCCTCTACAACAACCTCGTCACGCTCAAGCACAACGTCGGCAAGGCGTGGTCGAACATCGACGTGCTGCTCAAGCAGCGCCACGACGAGCTGCCGAAACTGGTCGAGACCTGCAAGCAGTACATGGGCTACGAGCAGGAGACGCTGGAGCGGGTGATGCGGGCGCGCTCGGCGGTGGCCGCGGCGCGCGAGGCCGGCGACGTCGGCGCGCTGGGGCCGGCCGAGCAGCAGCTGCGCCTCGGGCTCGGCAACCTGTTCGCGGTCGCCGAGGCGTACCCCGACCTGAAGGCCAACCAGTCGTTCCAGCACCTGCAGGCGCGTATCAGCGGCCTCGAGAACGCCATCGCCGACCGCCGCGAGTTCTACAACGAGTCGGTCAACGTCAACAACATCCGCATCGAGCAGTTCCCGGACGTGATCATCGCGCGGCTGATGAACTTCAAGGCCTTCGAGCTGCTCGAGTTCAGCGACGAGGAGAAGGCCGACGTCGACCTGAAGACGCTGTTCTCCTGAGGCGGCCGTGCGCCAGGAGATCCTCAACGCCGGGCCGCAGGAGTTCTGGTTCTGGATCGCGGTGCTGGTGGCCGTCGCGCTGCTCGCCTTCTACGGCGTGTTCCGTTTCTTCTCGCGCGCGCGCCTGATCGAGGACACGCCGACGTCGAAGATCCGCTCGGCGGCGCAGGGCTACATCGAGCTCAACGGCCTCGCCGAGCCGCTCGATGGCACGCCGATCGTCGCGCCGCTGTCGAAGATGCAGTGCGTCTGGTACCGCTACAAGATCGAGGAGCGGCGGCACCGCCATGGGCACACCTTCGGCACGCGGCGCGAGGGCGACCGCTGGCGCACCGTCGAGAAGGGGACCAGCGACGGGCTGTTCCGGCTCGCCGACGAGACCGGCGAGTGCGTCGTCGACCCGGAGGGCGCCGAGGTGACGCCGTCCGTGCACCAGGTCTGGTACGGCGGCACCCACTACCCGGAGCAGGCGCCCTACGCCGACCGTGAAGGCGGCTGGATGGCACGGCTCGGCATCGGCGTCAGCATCGGCACCGGTCGCTACCGCTACACCGAGTCGCGCATCATGCCGGCGACCGACCTCTACGCCATCGGCCAGTTCCGCACCCTGGGGACCGGCGGTGGTGGCGACCGCGGCGCCGATGTCGCCGCCGTACTGCGCGCGTGGAAGGGCGATCAGGCCGCGCTGCTCAAGCGCTTCGACGCCGACGGCGACGGCCAGATCGACCTGCAGGAGTGGGACGACGCGCGCCGCGCCGCCGAGGCCAAGGTCGACGCCGACCTGCGCGAGCGCCAGCAGGCCGAGCCGGTCAACGTGCTGGCCGACCCCGGGGTCTCACGGCGCCCTTTCATCCTCTCGGTGGAGTCGCAGAGGGAGCTCGCCGGTCGCCTGCGGCTCTACGCCGGCGCCTGCCTGGTCGGTTTCCTCGGCTGCGGCGGCGCCGCGGTCTGGGCTGCGGGCGTGCGCCTCGCGGCGGGGTGACGCCGTGCGCTTCGCCACCTGGAACGTCAACTCGGTCCGCGCCCGCCTCGACCACCTGCGCGACTGGCTCGCGGCGGAGCGGCCCGACGTGGTCTGCCTCCAGGAGACCAAGGTCGTCGACGCCGATTTCCCGTTCGCGGCCCTGGCCGAGGTGGGCTACCGCGCCGAGGTCAGCGGCCAGAAGAGCTACAACGGCGTCGCCGTCCTGGCCCGCGATGGCCTCGAGCTCGCCGATCCCGAGCACGGCATTCCGGGCTTCGAGGATCCGCAGCGACGCTGTCTCGCGGCCACCGTCTCCGGGGTCCGCGTGATCGACGTCTACGTGCCCAACGGCAGCGAGGTCGGCAGCGAGAAGTACGCCTACAAGCTCGACTGGCTGGCCCGTTTCGCCGAGCACCTCGAACGGGTCGTCGCCGGGCATCCGCGCCTGCTGGTGGCCGGTGACTTCAACGTCGCCCCGGCCGACCTCGACGTGCACGACCCTGACCTCTGGCGCGACAAGGTGCTGTGCAGCGCCCCGGAACGCGAGGCCCTGGACGCGTTGCGCGCGTGCGGGCTCGTCGACCTGTTCCGCGAGCTGCACGCCGACGCGCCGGGTTTCAGCTGGTGGGACTACCGCATGAACGCCTACCGGAGGAAACGCGGGTTGCGCATCGACCTGGTCCTGGCCAGCCGGGCGATGGCCGAAAGCTGCACGGCATGCCGGGTCGACACCGCGCCGCGCGGCCTGGAGAAGCCCTCGGACCACGCGCCGGTGGTGGCGCGCTTCGACCTCGGGGAGTGAGCCGCCGCCACCGCGCCGCCCGGCCCGCGAGCCGGCGGGAAGGGGCGTCCGGGGCCGGCCTCAGAAGCGCGGCAGCTCGACGTCGGCGAACATCTCGGCCCGCGCCTCGGCCGACGGGGCGGCCAGCGCGGCGTCGACGGTGCGCCGGTCGAGGTGGGGCGCGAAGCGCTCGATGAAATCGTAGACGTAGCCGCGCAGGAAGCTGTTGCGGCGCAGGCCGATGCGCGTCATCGAGTCGTGGAACAGGTGGCTCGCGTCGAGTGCGCACAGATCGTCGTCGTGCTCCGGGTCGTAGGCCATGCTGGCGATGATGCCGACGCCGAGGCCGAGGCGGACGTAGGTCTTGATCACGTCGGCGTCGGTGGCGGTGAACGCGACGTGCGGCTCGAGCCCCTCGCGGTTGAACGCCTCGTCGAGCCGCGAGCGGCCGGTGAAACCGAATACGTAGGTGAGCACCGGGTAGTCGGCGATCGCCTCGAGGGTAAGCGGCTTGACCTCGCGCAGCGGGTGGTCGCACGGCACGACGATGCTGCGGTTCCACAGGTAGCAGGGCAGCATCACCAGGTCCTCGAAGTGCTCCATCGCCTCGGTGGCGATGGCGAGGTCGATGACGCCCTCGGCGGCCATGCCGGCGATCTGCATCGGCGTGCCCTGGTGGAGCTGCAGCGTCACCTCCGGGTAGCGGCGCACGAAGGCGCCGATCACCCTGGGCAGTGCGTAGCGCGCCTGGGTGTGGGTGGTGGCGATCGACAGGCTGCCGCGCTTCTCGTCGACGTAGTCGGCGGCGGCGCGGCGGATGCCCTCCACGCCCTCGAGGACCTCGCCGGCCATGCGCACGATGTCGCGGCCGGCCGGGGTCAGACTGCTCAGGTGCTTGCCGCTGCGCTCGAAGATCTGCACCCCGAGCTCGTCCTCGAGCTGCCGGATCTGCTTGCTGACGCCGGGCTGGGAGGTGTAGAGGGCGTCCGCAGCGGCCGAGACGTTGAGTCCCTGGCGGGTCACCTCGACGATGTAGCGCAGCTGCTGGAGCTTCATGGCGCGAGGTGGGCGCGCGCCCGCTCCGCCGCGGACCGGCGGCGCATCCCGCCGCGCCGCCGCAGCGGATCGAAGCGGTACCGCTCGACCAGCCAGTCGTGGCGCGCGGCGGTAAGCACGAGGCAACCGGGCCCGCCGAAGGTGCGGTATTTCCCGGCGGCGCCGGGGTTGAGCACCCACGGCTCGCCCTCGCAGTCGCAGGCCTGACGGTGGCTGTGCCCGACCACGATCGCGCGCGCGTCGTGGAAACGGCGCCGGAGCCGTTCGTGGCGCTCGTAGAGCGGACCGGAGCGATGGCCGTGGATCACCACCAGGCGGCCCCCGGGCAGGTCGAGTTCGGCCAGCCGGGGCAGGTCGGCGAGCCCGGTGGTGTCCTTGCCGGCCCAGTCGCGCGGGGTGTCGTTGTTGCCGCGCACGACCACCACCCGGCCGAGGCGCGGCTGGAGCTCGCGCAGCACGCCGAAGCCGCCGATGTCGCCGCCATGCACGGCGATGTCGCAGTCCTCGACGAGCCTGGCGATGCGCGGATCGAGGTAACCGTGGGTGTCCGACAGCAGCGCGACGCGTAGAGTGGAGGCAGCCTCGCTCATGACGGCCAGTCTGGCGTGACGGGCCGCGATCGGCAAGCCGCTCCGTGCCGCGCGGGGTGAGTTCGTCCGGGCTCGCCCGATGAGGCGCTTCATAAACCCCTGTCGAAGCGGGTATGCTTACGACATTCCAGGGCAAGAGTGGCCGCAAGGCCGTTGAAAAATGAGCGAGCGCTCGGCATCGGTCCGCCGCGACACCAACGAGACCCAAATCGAGGTGAAGGTCGATCTGGATGGCACCGGGCGGGCGCGGCTCGCGACCGGGCTGCCGTTCCTCGACCACATGCTCGACCAGGTGGCTCGTCACGGCCTGCTCGACCTGGAGATCGAGGCCCGCGGCGACCTCGAGATCGACGGGCACCACACCGTCGAGGACATCGGCATCACCTTCGGCCAGGCCCTGGATCGGGCCCTGGGCGACAAGCGCGGCATCCGCCGCTACGGCCACGCCTACGTCCCGCTCGACGAGGCGCTCTCCCGGGTGGTCATCGACCTCTCCGGGCGTCCCGGCATGATCTGGCGCGTCGAGTTTCCGCGCGCCCGGGTCGGCGACTTCGATACCGAGCTGTTCCACGAGTTCTTCCAGGGCTTCGTCAATCACGCCCGGGCCACGCTGCACGTCGACGCCCTGCGCGGCGCCAACGCGCATCACATCGCCGAGACGGTGTTCAAGGCGTTCGCCCGGGCGCTGCGCGCCGCGGTCGAGCCCGACCCGCGGATGGCCGGCGTCACGCCGTCGACCAAGGGGGAGCTCTGACGCGGGATCCCGCCGCCGCCACGTTCCGGTTCCATGGACACGATCGCGATCATCGATTACGGCATGGGCAACCTGCACTCCATCGCCAAGGCGCTGGAGCACGTTGCCGGGCGCCGCGTGCGCGTCACCTCGCTGGCGCGCGAGATCCTGACCGCGGAGCGGGTCGTGTTCCCCGGCCAGGGCGCGGCGCGCGACTGCATGCACGAGATCCGCGCCGCGGGCCTGGTGGACGTGATACGCGAGGTGGCGCAGACCAAGCCGTTCCTGGGCGTCTGCATGGGCCTCCAGGTCCTGCTCGACCGCTCGGACGAGGGCGGCGGCGTCGACTGCCTGGGCCTGATCCCGGGACGCGTGCGCTTCCTCGGCGCCGGGGCCGATCCCGCGGCGGGCCGGCTGAAGATCCCGCAGATGGGCTGGAACCAGGTCGAGCAGGTGCGCCCGCACCCGCTCTGGGAGGGCATCCCCGACCGCGCCCGCTTCTACTTCGTGCACAGCTACTACGTCGATCCCGAGGATCCGTCCACGGTCGCGGGAATCACCGAGTACGGCCGGCGCTACCCCTCCGTGCTGGCCAGGGACAACGTCTTCGCTGTGCAGTTCCACCCGGAGAAGAGCCAACACGACGGCCTGCGGCTGCTGACCAACTTCGCGACCTGGGATGGCCGCGCGACCGAAACCGAGCAACAGGAGTGACGAGGTACCCCCGATGCTGCTGATACCGGCGATCGACCTGAAGGACGGCAAGTGCGTGCGCCTGCGCCAGGGGCGCATGGAGGACGAGACCATCTTTTCCGACGACCCGGTGGCGGTCGCCGGGCGCTGGGTGGAGGCCGGCGCCCGTCGGCTGCACGTAGTCGACCTCAACGGCGCGTTCGCCGGTTCCCCGGTCAACGCGCAGGTGATCCACGACATCTGCGCGGCGCACCCCGACCTGCCGGTGCAGGTCGGCGGCGGCATCCGCGACGAGGAGACCGTGGTCACCTACCTCGAGGCCGGGGTGCGCTACGTGATCATCGGCACCAAGGCGGTGACCCAGCCGCACTTCGTCAACGACCTGTGCATGGAGTTTCCCGGCCACGTCATCGTCGGCCTCGACGCGAAGGATGGCCAGGCGGCCGTCGACGGCTGGTCGAAGCTCTCCAAGCACGACGCCGTCGAACTCGCCCAGCAGTTCGAGCAGGACGGGGTGATGGCGATCGTCTACACCGACATCGGCCGCGACGGCATGCTCAGCGGGGTCAACGTCGACGCGACGGTGCGTCTCGCCGAGTCGGTGCACATCCCGGTCATCGCGTCGGGCGGCGTGCGCAGCCTCGACGACGTGCGCGCGCTGTGCGAGGTGGCCGATTCGGGGATCATCGGCGCCATCACCGGACGCGCGATCTACGAGGGCACCCTCGACCTGGCCGAGGGCCAGAAGCTCGCCGACGAGCTCAGCGACGACCCGTTCGAGGCCTGACGTGGGGCTGGCCAAGCGCATCATCCCCTGCCTCGACGTCGACCGCGGCCGCGTGGTCAAGGGGGTGCGCTTCGTCGACATCCGCGACGCGGGCGACCCGGTCGAGGTCGCGCGGCGCTACGACGCCGAGGGGGCCGACGAGATCACCTTCCTCGACATCACCGCCAGCTCCGACGACCGCGACACCATGCTGCACGTGGTCGAGGCGGTCGCCGGCGAGGTGTTCATCCCGCTGACCGTCGGCGGCGGCATCCGCAACCTCGACGACATCCGCCGGCTGCTCAACGCCGGCGCCGACAAGGTGTCGATCAACACCGCCGCGGTGCGCGACCCGGAGTTCGTCAAGGCGGCCGCCGAGCGGTTCGGCTCGCAGTGCATCGTCGTCGCGATCGACGCCAAGCAGGTCGCCGACGACCCGCCGCGCTGGGAGATCTTCACCCACGGCGGCCGCGAGCCGACCGGTCTCGACGCGATCGCGTGGGCCCGGCGCATGGCCGACTATGGCGCCGGCGAGATCCTGTTGACCAGCATGGACCGCGACGGCACCAAGAGCGGCTTCGACCTCGCGCTGACCCGCGCGATCAGCGAGGCGGTCGACGTGCCGGTGATCGCCTCGGGCGGGGTCGGCACCCTCGACCACCTGGTCGACGGCGTGCGCGACGGCCGGGCCGACGCGGTGCTGGCCGCGAGCATCTTCCACTTCGGCGAGCACACCATCGAGGCGGCCAAGCGCCACATGGCCGAGCAGGGCATCGAGGTGCGCCTCTGAGCCACGCTGGCCGTGCCCGCGCGGGATGCGCATAATGGCCCGCCATCCCGACTCCCCGCCCCGGCCGAGGAAACGAAGATCATGACCCACGCCTGGCTCGACGAGATCAAGTGGACCGAGGACGGCCTGGTGCCGGCCGTGGCCCGCGACGCCGACACGGGCGAGATGCTGATGCTCGCCTGGATGAACCGCGAATCGCTCGCGCTGACCGCCCGCGAGGGGCGCGCGGTCTACTGGTCGCGCTCGCGCAAGAAACTGTGGCGCAAGGGCGAGGAGTCGGGCCACGTCCAGAAGGTGCGCGAGATCCGCCTCGACTGCGACAAGGACGTGATCGTCCTCGGCGTCGAGCAGGTCGGCGGCATCGCCTGCCACACCGGGCGCCGCCACTGCTTCTTCCGCCGCCTCGAGGGCGAGCACTGGGTCGAGGTCGAGCCGGTCGAGAAATCCCCGGACGAGATCTACGGCAAGGGCTGATGCGCGACACCGTGCTCAGCGAGCTCGCCGCGGTGCTCGAGGCGCGCAAGACGGCCGATCCGCAGGCGTCGTACGTCGCCGGCCTCTACGCGGCCGGACTCGATGCCATCCTGCAGAAGGTCGGCGAGGAGGCGGTCGAGGCCATTCTCGCCGCCAAGGGGGGCGACGCGACGCGGATCGTGCAGGAAACCGCGGATCTGTGGTTTCATAGCCTGGTCATGCTCGCGCAGCAGGGACTCGGCCCACAGGCGGTGCTGGACGAACTGGAGCGCCGCTTCGGCCTCTCCGGGCTCGCCGAGAAGGCGGCCCGCGGCGACGACGCGGCACGGGACTGAATCGAACGACTTTTTCGGAGGAGACGGGCATGGGCATCAGTATCTGGCAGCTGCTGATCATTCTGGCGATCGTGGTGCTGCTGTTCGGCACCAAGAAACTGCGCAACATCGGCGGCGATCTCGGCGGGGCGATCAAGAGCTTCCGCAGCGCGGTCAAGGACGGCGAGAACAGCGGCAAGGACGACAAGCAGGCCGAGGCGAAGGCGATCGACGACCAGGGCGAGGGCCAGACCATCGACGGCGAGGTGACCTCGAAGGAGAAGGACAAGACCTCCTGAACCGCCGCGCCCTCCCGCCCACCACGCCGCGCTAGCGGAACGCCCCGGTGTTCGACGTCGGCTTCTGGGAACTGGCGATCATCATGATCGTCGCCATGCTGGTGATCGGGCCCGAGCGGCTGCCGCGCGTCGCGCGCACCGTCGGCCTCTGGCTCGGGCGGGCGCGTTCCGCGTTCAACAGCGTCAAGGCCGACATCGACCGCGAGCTTCGCGCCGAGGAACTCAAGACCATGCTCGACAAGCAGGCGGAGGTCCCGGAACTGAAGCGTTTCCGCGAGGAGCTCTCGCGCGACGTCGACGCGCCGTCGACGGAGGCCGACGCGACCCCGAAGTCGCCGCCTGCCAAGGACGCGCAACCCCCGTCCCGCGACGATGAGCGGGACTGAGCACGACACCGACGAGGAGGTCGGGCAGGAGCAGCCGTTCCTCGCCCACCTGGTCGAGCTGCGCGACCGCCTGCTGCGGAGCGTGCTCGCCGTGCTGGTGCTGTTCCTCGGGCTGTTCCCGTTCGCCAACACCCTCTACGAGTACGTCGCCGGGCCGCTGATGGCGCACCTGCCGGAAGGCAGCAACATGATCGCCATCGACGTGGCGACCCCGTTCCTGACCCCGTTCAAGCTGGCGCTGGTCGCGGCGATCTTCCTGGCGATGCCCTACCTGCTCTACCAGGCGTGGGCCTTCATCGCCCCGGCGCTCTACCGCCACGAGAAGCGGCTGGTCTTCCCGCTGATGGTGACCAGCTCGCTGCTGTTCTACGCCGGCATCGCATTCGCCTACTACATCGTCTTCCCGCTGGTGTTCGCCTTCCTGACCAGCACCGCCCCGGTCGGTGTCGAGGTGATGACCGACATCAACCGCTACCTCGACTTCGTGCTGACCATCTTCTTCGCCTTCGGCCTCGCCTTCGAGGTGCCGATCGCGACCATCCTGCTGGTCTGGGCCGGGATCACCACGCCGGAGAGCCTGCGCGCCAAGCGCCCCTACATCATCGTCGGTGCGTTCGTGGTCGGCATGATGCTGACCCCGCCGGACGTCATCTCCCAGACCCTGCTCGCCCTGCCCATGTGGGTGCTGTTCGAGCTCGGCATCGTCTTCTCGCGGATCTACGCCGGGCCCCGCGAGACGGAGGAGGACGACGACGGCGCAGCCGGGGACTACGGCGAGCCGCAGACGACCGCCGACGACGCGGACGCGGCACCGATGAGCGACGCCGAGATGGAGGCCGAGCTCGACCGGCTGGAGGCGGAACAGGCCGCGCTGGAGGCCGAGCTCGAGGAGCTCGGCGACGACGGCAGCGGCGACGGCCGCGCGACCGGCGGCGGGGAGCCGGGCGACGACGGGGACGGTGACGGCTCGGCCGACGACGGGGCCGAAGACGGTCCGCCACGGAGCGATCGCGACTGACCTCCCGGGCGAGCGCCGCTCTTCTCGGCCCGGCGACGCCGGGCCGTCCGGCTCAGGCCGCCGGCGACTGCTCCGGACGCCAGGTGGGGCGCCGCGCGCGGCGGAAGGCGAGCTCGCCGCCGTCTCCGGCCGGCTGGGTGCCGTGCGAGATGGCGGTCAGAGCGGTGACGATCTCCGCCCGCTCGACGCCGGCCGGCAGCGTCACGTGGTCGAAACCGCAGCGGTGGAGGAAGTGCAGGTGGTCGGGCAGCAGCTCGCCGGTGGCCTGCAGCTCGCCGCGGTAGCCATACCGCTCGCGCAGCAGGCGGGCCTGCGAGTAGCCGCGGCCGTCGGTCCCCTTGGCGAACAGCACCACGATACGGTCGATGCGGGCGAAGTTCCCGGCCAGCGCCGAGACGTCGTCCGCGCCGGTGAGCCGGACGCCGAGGCGGCCGTCGCGCGGACCCAGGCCATCGCGCTCGGCCAGCCAGCGCGCGAGCGGCAGCACCACGTCGCCGGCGGCCGGGAGCGGCGCGTCCCCGTCGACCGCGTGCCAGTCGTGATCGATTTCCGCAGACCGGTTACTGACGTGCATAGACCCTCTCCTTGAACGGCGCCGGGCCGAGCCGGCGAAGGGTGTCGATGAAACGCTCGCCGTCCCGCCGCAACGCCACGTAGACCGTCAGCACCGCCTCGATGGCGTCGACGA
>JAWVZO010000026.1:0-20326 GCA_033722135.1 Gammaproteobacteria bacterium
CAGCGCGTTCGTGGTTTCGTCGGGCTGGACCAGGGTGCCGTCGGTGGCAGCCCGCGCCCCGTCGGCCTGCTGCTCCTTGCGCTCCGACTCGACGATACCCTGCAGGACCTTGGCGACGTCGGTGGCTTTGGCGTAGTGGAGGTAAAGAACGTGGATGTTGCCGCTCGTCTCCAGCGGCGTGTCGAGGTGGACGATCAGGGCCCGGGCGCGGAGCCGCTGGGTCCGGTCGCCACTCAACAGGACGCTGTTGGAGCGGTTGTCGGCGACGAAGCGCATCGCCTCCCCGGTGGCGGGAGCCCCGCCGGCCGCCTTGCCGAGGTCGGCCTGGAGCGCGGCGAGCATCTTGGCGACCTCGCCCGCGGACGCGTGCCGGAGGCGCACCACCTCGACGTCGCTGTCGCTGTCCTGGTCGATGCGCCGGATCACCTGCTCGAGGCGCGCGACGTTGGCCGCCCTGCCGGAGATGATCAGCACGTTGCTGGCGTTGTGCGCGGCCAGGTGGCCCTCCTGCGGCAGCAGCGGGCGGAGCAGCGGCACGAGCTCGGCGGCACGGACCGACTGCAGTTCGATGACCCGGCTCACCTCCGCGTCGCCGGGCGCGTCGTCGGGGTTGGCGACCAGCGGTGTCGGGCTGGTCTTGGCGCCGGCCGCGGGGATGATCTTGGTGACCTCGCCGCTGTCGACCGCCGCGAAGCCGTTCAGCTCGAGGATCGACAGGAAGACCTCGTAGACCTGCTCGGTGGAGAGCTGGCGGCTGGTGAGCACGGTCACCTTGCCCTGCACGCGCGGGTCGACGAGGAAGCTTCGCCCGGTCAGTTCGGCGACCGTCTCGATCACCGAGCGGATGTCGGCGTCCTTGAAGTTCAGGGTGATTTCCTGGGCCGGCGAAGGCGGCGGGAGCCACGCCGCGGCCAGGACCAGCACGAGACCGGCGCGACGGACCACGTCGACGATTTTGCGTAGCATCCCCGTTCCCCCGGTTCCCCAGCCATCGAGATTACTGGCAGACCCGGGGGGGTTCAATCGAGGCGCGGTAATCAAAGTTCGATCTCCAGCACCTGCGGCTGGCCGCGGCGCAGGATATCGATCTGGAAGCGGCTCGCCGAGGCGAGCTGGTTGAGCAGCTCCATGCCCCGTGCCGGGTCGTCGAGCGGCATCCCGTTGATGGAAGTGGCGATGTCGCCGCGACGCAGGCCCGCCTCGCCGAACAGCTCGCGCTCGCGGCCCGGGAAGAGGCGGAAGCCCCTGAGCTGGCCGTTCTCCATCACCGGCAGCGCGCGGACCAGTTCCACCATCCGCGTCGGGTCGGCGGGCAGCTGGCTCAGGTAGGTGCGGACCCGCGTGCTCGACTCGGGCGAGAGCCGGATGGCACCGCCGCTCGCGCCCTGCGCCGGGGAGCGGGCACGGGTCGCTGCGGGCGGCGGGCGCTCGTCGCTGAAGTAGAGAGCCTGGGCCTCGCCGGCGTGGCTGAGGATCACGCGGTCGGCCTCGATGCGGAGCAGTTCCGCGTTGCCGGGCAGCGCGTCACCCTCGCGGTAGGGGAGGCTCTCGCGATCGTTCCCCTCGATGATCGCGAGCGAGGGGCTGCCGCCCCGGGCCAGCGCCACGCCGCGCAGCTTGAGGTCGAGCCGGGTCGGCGGGGCCTCGAGCGGGACCTCGGTAGCCTGCCCGGGGGCGCTCGCGGCGGTGCCGAAGAGGGCCACCCCGAGGCCCTCGCGCCGCGAGTCGCCGGGTTCGGTCGCCGTGGGTTCCACGGCCGGGGCGACCGCTTCCGGCGGGACACCGACGGGCGCCAGCTGCCAGGTGAGGCGCGCCAGGACGGCCCCTATGGCGACGACCAGGAACAGGGAGGCGAGTTCGGGAAGGCGCGTGAGCGGGGACTTGGGCAAGGCGAATCCGGCCGGCCAGGTGCTGGCCCGAGTATACCCGAGGGGCCCTGACGGTCTCAGGTCGCCGAGGATACGAACAGCGCGCGGTAGGCCTCGGCGCGGGCCCGCGGGTCGGCGGCTTCGGCGAGGTCGGTGATGACAGCGAGCAGGTCGGCGCCCGCCGCGATGATCCCGGGCGCATTGGCGAGCGTGATACCGCCGATGGCACAGATCGGGCAGCCGAGGGTCCGGCGTGCGGCGGCGATGAGCTCGAGCGGTGCGCGGACCGCGTCGGGCTTGGTCGGCGACGGGTGGACGCTGCCGAACGCGACGTAGTCCGCGCCCGCCGCGACCGCTGTGCGGGCCCGGGCGAGGTCCGCGTAGCAGGAGACGCCGATGATGGCGTCCGCGCCGAGCCGCTCGCGGGCCAGCGACGGCGCGGCATCGTCCCGGCCAAGGTGGATGCCGTCCGCACCGATCGCGCTGGCGAGTTCGAGGTCGTCGTTGATCACCAGGGGCACGCGGGCTTCGCGGCAGAGCGCCAGCAGGGCCTGTGCCTGGTCCCGGCGACGCGCTACCGGGAGCGACTTGGCGCGGTACTGGAGCAGCACCGCGCCGCCGCTGAGCAGCGCCTCGACCCGGGCCAGAAGCGGCCCGTCGTCGCTGCCGTCGGTTACGGCGTAGAGACCCCTGGGCAGGTGCTTCACGACCCGCCTTCCGGGCGCTCGTACGGATCCGTCCAGAAGAGGCGGTCCGGGAGATGCTGTCCCCGTCCGGGACCGGACCCGTGGCGCAGCGCTTCCCAGGTGTAGCGCTGGGCCGAGGCCACGGCGGAGGCGACGTCGCGTCCCCCGGCCAGCAGCCCGGCGCAGGCCGAGGCCAGCGTGCAGCCCGAGCCGTGGTAGGTCGCGTCGAGTCGCGGCCAACGCCGGGTCTCCCGGGCGCCATCCGGGCCGAACAGCCGGTTGACCACCTCGTCGCCGGGGTCGTGCCCGCCGGTCACGAGCACCCAGGGTGCACCGAGCTGCTGCAGGATGAGCGCGCAGTCGGTGGGGTCGTCCGCCTCGCTCCGGGCGAGGCGCCGGACCTCGATGCCGTTCGGGGTCACCAGCGTCACGTGCGCCAGCAGGTCGCGCAACGCCTCGACCTGCGCGTCGTCCGCCAGCAATCGTCCGCCGCCGGCGGCCACGATCGGGTCGAGCACGACGGGCAGCCCGGGGCGTTCCAGCAGGATCTCGCGGACGACCGCGGCGATGGCGGCGCTGCCGAGCAGGCCGATCTTGACGGCGGCCACCGGCAGATCATCGAGCACCGCGCGGGCCTGAGCCGCGACCAGCTTGGGGGGGAGCGGCTCGAGTGCCAGCACGTCGCGGGTGTCCTGCACCGTCACGGCGGTGGCGACCGGCGCAGCGCGGCAGCCCATGCTCGCCACGGCCTCGATGTCGGCCTGGAGCCCGGCGCCGCCGCTCGGGTCGAGCCCCGCGAAAACCAGTACGCGCGGCGGGGCCGAGGCCGGATCCACGCGGCTCATCTCCCGCGGGGCAGCCGGCGCGAGCGGCCGCCGCGACGGGCCCGTGGCCGGGCGGGGTGGGTGCGTCGATTCGCGTGGCTACGAGGCATCGGTCAACCGGGGCTCTGGCGTCGGCGTCCACTTTGCCACAGGGCGGGGCCGGCCCGCCTCCCGGCGCTCCGGGGTGCACCGCGACGGCGGCCGTTTATTGTCTACACTCTTGGGAGTCTGCAGGTCGAGGGAAGTGCGCGGTGGAACGGTCACCCGACGGCCAGCCGCTGACCAGGGAGATGGTCGGCCTGGCACGCGATTTCTGCCATCTGATCGAGCGCGTCGGCGAGCGCCGGGAACCCGGCTGGCTCAAGGAGGTGTTCGGCCTGCTGCCCCGGCTCCACGTCGCCGTGGTGTCACTGACCGATCCGGGCGGGAAGGGGCCCGAGGAGCCCGACCCGGAGAACTGGCCTGGCGACGAGCACGACCACCTCGAGGCGCTCGACGATCGTTTCGAGCTCTACACGAGGCTGCGCAGCGAGCTCGGTGAACACGACGGCTACTGGCTCGAGTTCGACCCGGTCGGCGACGCCCACGACGACATGAGTGGCAGCCTCGCCGACGACCTGGCCGACATCTACTACGACGTCAAGCGGGGGCTGGCGCTGTTCGACGAGGCGGACGACGCCGATCACTCCGATGACGCCGTGCACTTCTGGAAGCGCTCCTACCGGCTCCACTGGGGGCAGCATCTCGTCGACGCCGAGCGCCATCTCTTCTCGCTGAAGGCGCGCAACCGGCTCGACCACTGATGACCCCGGAAACAGCGCTACAATGGGAGCGATGGCCGCGTTGACCGGGGTCATGGGCAGCGCTCGCGCAGTCCGGCATCATCTCTCGGTAAGGAACCCGGGGCCCGCGGTGCGGTCCGACATCACATCAGCCGAAGTCGAAGATTCCGACGGAGATCCAGCATGAGCGAAGCCAGCGTCCAGAGCGGCGGCCCGACCTTCACCACCGAGTTGCGCGAGTCCGACATCGCCATCACCGACACCGCCCGCGAGGCGCTGGCCGGACTGCTCGAGGAGGCCCGTGAGGAAGACAGTGTCGAGGCGGTGCGCGTCTACGTCTCCGGGGGCGGTTGCGGCGGCATGACCTACGGCATGACCTTCACCGACCAGTCGACGCCGTTCGATCGCATCTACGACCGGGACGGCCTGCGTCTCTACGTCGATGCCGTGGCGCTCGGCTACCTCCAGGGCGCCGAGATCGACTACGTCGAACAGGCCATGGGCGCCACCTTCGTGTTCCGCAACGCCTTCCAGGCCGTCGGCGGAACCGGGGCGTGCTCGGCCTGCGGCGCGGCCGGCGGTGGGTGCGCCTGACGGCCGGGACGCCGTCGCCCCGATAGCCGAACGCCTGCTGCTGCTCGCCCCGCCGGGCAGCTACCGTACCGTCGCCTACCTTCGCGCCGCCGAACGGCTCGGCGTGGAGGCCGTCGTCGCCTCGACCGGCAAGCATCCGCTGGTGGGCACGGCAGGCGGCTTCAACCTCGAACTGACCGATCCCGAGGGGGCGCTGCGCACCATCCTCGGCCAGGCGAGGCGCGGGCGGGGCTTCGCCGCGGTCGTCGCCACCGACGACCTGACCGTCGACCTGGCGGCCCGGGTCGCGGGCGCGCTCGGCCTCCCGGGCAACGACCCCGAGGCGGCCCGGCTCAGCCGGCGCAAGGACCTGGCGCGCCGCCGCCTCGCCAGAGCCGGCCTCCCGGTGCCCGAACACCGCGTCGTCGACCTGCACCGGCCGCTGCCGCCCCAGGCGGACGGATTTCCTTTCCCCTGCGTGATCAAGCCCCTGGCACTCTCCGGCAGCCGGGGTGTGATCCGCGCCGACGATCCCGGGACCCTCGAGATGCTGCGCGAGCGGGTCGCCTCGATCTGCGCGACGTCGCCGAACGCGGCCGAACGCGGCCATGCCCTGCTGGAGGCGTACCTGCCGGGGGAGGAGGTCGCGCTGGAGGGGCTGCTCGACGCCGGCCGGCTGGAGGTCCTGGCCCTGTTCGACAAACCCGAGCCGCTGACCGGTCCGTTCTTCGAGGAGAGCTACTACGTCACCCCTTCCCGGCACCCGGTCGACCTGCAGGCGCGCGTCGCCGAGCGCGTCGCCGAGGCCTGCGCGGCCTACGGGCTGCGCCACGGGCCGGTCCACGCCGAGCTGCGGCTCGTCGACGGCGAGGCGTGGCTGATCGAACTGGCCGCGCGCACCATCGGCGGCGACTGCGCGCGCCTGCTCGACCTGGGCGCCGGCCCGGGACTGGAGGAGCGGGTGATCGCCAGGGCCCTGGGGCGGGCGGTGCCGGCATCCACGCGGAGCGACGCGGGCGGCGTGCTGATGCTGCCCACCCCGCGGGCCGGCATCCTGCGGCGCGTCGAGGGGGTGCTCGACGCGTCGCGCGTGCCGGGCGTCGAAGCGGTCGAGATCAGCGTGCGCGAAGGCTACGAACTGGTGCCGTTGCCGGAGGGGGAGAGCTACCTCGGCTTCGTCTTTGCCCGTGGACCGACCCCGGCGGAGGTCGAGGCCTCGCTGCGGGCGGCCCACGCCTGCCTGAAGGTGGTGACCGCCCCGGTGCTGCTGAGCGGCGCCGTCGCCCGAGGAGCGGCCTGATGCGCCGGCCGGTGCGGCCGGTAGGCGGCGACCGCTATTTCTTCGCGCGCGGCGCGGTCTGCTGGAACCCGGACGGCAGCTGGCCGTAGTCGCCCTCGCCGAACAGGAAGCCGACCATGTGTTTCTCGATCAGTTCGATGCTGCGCGGGTCGGCGGTGTTGAGGCCGTTCTCGTTGATGATCATGGTCAGCCGCTCGAGCCACTGGTTCCAGCCCGCCTTCGAGACGTTCTCGTAGATCCGTTGGCCGAGATCGCCCGGGTGCGGTGGCTCGTCGAGCCCTTCGGCACGGGTCTTGAGAACGGTGCATTCGACCAGTCGCGTCATCACGCTTCCCCTGCAGTGTCCGGCCGCGGCCGGCTCAGAACGGTTTGACGGTCGCCAACAGCACGATGGCGACCAGGAACAGCACGGGCACCTCGTTGAACCACCGGTAGTAGACGTGGCTGCGGCGGTTCCGGTCGTCGCGGAACGCCTTGAGGTGCCGGCCGCACACGAAGTGGTAGACCACGAGACCGGCGATCAGTGCCAGCTTGACGTGGAGCCAGCCCGACTGCCCGTAGACCTGCCAGCCGTACGCCACGAGCATCCACACGCCGAAGCCGAGCGTCAGCACCATGCCCGGCGTGGTGATGCCGTAGTAGAGCTTCCGCTCCATGACCTTGAAGCGGGCATTGCCCGCCTCGTCCTCGCACTGCGCATGGTAGACGAACAGGCGAGGCAGGTAGAACAGTCCTGCGAACCATGTAACCATGAAAATCAGGTGCCAGGCCTTGATCCAGAGCATCTCGTTCCTTGCCTTTCCGGGTCAGTCGATCGCGAGCTTCTTCAGGCGGTAGCGCAGCGTGCGGAAGCTGACGCCGAGCAGTTCCGCGGCCGCCGTGCGGTTCCAGCGCGTCTTCTCAAGCGCGGCGAGAATGCGCCGACGCTCGACCTCCTCGAGGTATTTCGGAAGCGGCAGGTCGTCCGGCGGCGGCTCGGCGACCTCGTCCTGGGGCGCAGGCCCCTCGACCGCCTTCTCACCGGTCCCGAGGCTGCCGAGCTCGAGGTCGCCGGGACGGATGACGTGATCGTCGCACAGGGCCGCGGCACGCTCCAGGATGTTCTCGAGCTCCCGCACGTTCCCGGGATAGGTGTAGTCGCGCAGCCTGTCGAGGGCCGCCTCGTCGAGCCGCGTCGGCGGGGTCGTTCCCTCGCCGGTCAGGCGGTTGAGGACGTGTTCGGCGAGTTGCGGGATGTCTTCGGGGTGTTCACGGAGCGGCGGCACGCGGAGCTCGATGACGTTGATCCGGTAGAAGAGGTCCTGGCGGAAGTGCCCGTCGGCGACCAGCCGGGCGAGGTCCTTGTGCGTGGCGCTCAGGATGCGCACGTCGACCCTCTGTTCGGCCTCGCCGCCGACCGGCCGCACGGCCTTCTCCTGGATCGCGCGGAGCAGCTTGACCTGCAGCAGCAGCGGCAGCTCGCCGACCTCGTCGAGCAGGAGCGTGCCGCCGTGGGCCGCCTGGAACAGGCCGGTCTTGTCGCGCACCGCGCCGGTGAAGCTGCCCTTCCTGTGTCCGAACAGCTCGCTCTCCATCAACTCGGCCGGGATCGCGCCGCAGTTGACGGCGATGAACGGGCCCTCCGCGCGGGGGCCGAGGTCGTGGATCATCCGCGCGGCGAGTTCCTTGCCGGTCCCGGACTCCCCGCTGATGTAGACCGGGGCCTGGCTGCGCGCCAGCTTGGCGATCAGCTTGCGGGTGTGGTCCATCTGCCGCGAGTTGCCGATCAGCGTCAGGCGCGATCCGCGGCGTGCCGTTGTGCGGCCGAGGCGCAGGGCCGAGCTGGCGAGGTCGCGCAGGGCCTGCAGGTCGACCGGCTTGGAGACGAAGTCGAAGGCCCCCGCCTTGAGCGCCTCGATCGCGGTCTCCATGTTGCCGTGCGCGGTGATCACCGCGGTGGGCAGGTCGGGGTGGTGGCGCTGGATATGACGCACCAGGTCGATGCCGTCGCCGTCGGGAAGGCGCATGTCGGTCAGGCAGAAATCGAAGCGGTGACCGCCGAGCAGTCGCCGGGCCTGCGCGAGGTCGTGCGCGGCACGGCTGTCCACCTCCATGCGCTCGAGGGTCAGGCCGAGCAGCTCGCAGATGTCCGGCTCGTCGTCGACGATCAGGGCGAGGGGGCGGGTCATGGCACGGCCTCGGGCGGCGTCGGTTCGGCGAAGCGGATGCGGAAGCAGCTCCCCTTGTCGGGCAGGGCGAGGTAGTCGAGCCGGGCGAAGTTGTGCTCGCACAGGGCGCGCGCGATGTAGAGGCCCAGGCCGCTGCCGCGCGAATCCGTGGTGTAGAAGGGCTCGAAGACCTGCTCGATGTCGGCCTCGTCGATCCCCGGCCCCTCGTCGCAGACCTCGAGGTAGGGGCCACGGATGCCCGCGGTGCGGCCGCCGCGCAGGTGCACCCTGGCGGGGCCACCGTCGGCCGGGCGGCCGTAGCGCAGGGCGTTGCTGCACAGGTTCTGCAGGATCTGCCGCAACTGCACCCGGTCGAAGCTGATGCCCGTGTCGGCGGGCTCGATCGCCACGGTGACCCGGTCCGGCGCCAGGTTCTCGTCGCGTATGAACTCGCCGACGAAGCCGGCCACGGCGTTGCCGAGCGACAGCGTCTCCGGCTGGCTGCCGCTGCGTCGCGACAGCTGCAGCACGCTCTCGATGATGCCGTTCACCCGCTCGGTGTGTTGGCGGATGATCTCGATCAGGCGGGCGTCGCCGCCGTCGAGCGATTCGTTCTCGCCGAGCAGCTGCGCCGCGTGGCTGATCGCGCCGAGCGGATTGCGGATCTCGTGCGCGATGCTCCCGGTAAGCCGTCCGAGGGAGGCCTGCTTCATCTGCACCATCTGGCGCATGACGCTGCTGCTGTCATCGAGGAAGATCAGCGCCCCGCTCTGCTGCGAGGTGCCGAGACGCGCAAACCGGGGCAGGATGTTGCTGTCGATCTCGGGTACGCGCAGCGTCCCGCTCCCCGTCGTCGGATCCCGGCGCCAGGCGGCCAGCTGTTCGGCGAGTTCCGGCGACAGGGCGGCGAGCGTGCGCGGCTGCTCGTGCTCGGGCAGGCCGAGCAGGCTGCGCGCCGAGGTGTTGATCAGCCGGATACGGGCGTCGGCGTCGACGACGATGACGCCGGACTGCAGGCGCCGGATGATGTAGTCGTTGAGCTGGGCGAGGTTGGCGAGGTCGAGGCCGCGCTGTGCGGCGATCTTCTCGCTCTCGCGCAGGTGGCGGGCGAGCCAGCGCGCCGCCAGCGCGGTGGTGAAGAAGACCGTCCCGTGGATGCCGGCCTGGGTGTAGTGGGTGTCGGAGAACAGGCCGAACCACTGCGCGAAGATCTGTTCGCCGAGGATGCTCAGCGCGGCCAGCGCGGCGTAGAGGAGCGCCATTTCGCCCGCCACCAGCACGCCGCCGGCCGCGACCGGGATCGCGAGCAGCATGCCGAGCCCGCTGGGCAGGCCGCCGCTGGCGTGCATCAGGAGGGTCAGGGCGACGATGTCGATGAGCAGCATCATCGCGACCTGGACGCCGAACTCGGGCTTGCGGCGGGCGACCAGCGCCAGCGCCAGCGCCGAGAGGACCAGGTAGCCGATGCTGATCTGGGCGAAGAGCTTGGCGTCGAAGGAGCCGAGCAGGTTGGGGCCGATGCGCGAGAAGTACAGGCCGGCGAAGAGCCCGGCCAGCAGGACCCGGTAGCTGGCGTAGAGCAGCAGCGGTTCCCACGGGCGTGCGTCGCCGTCGCTCGAGATCGGCCCCGGATGGTCCTCGGGCAAGGCCGCGCCGAGGCCGGCCTCAGCGGTCGCCATCGGCATGATCCGGCGAACAGTAGTGGCGTCCGTCGACGTGCTGCAGGGCCCGGTGTGCCGGGACGTGGACGCCGCAGCGGGCGCAGCGCACGGTCTCGACCGCGGCGAGGGGGCGACCGCCGTCCCGCGCCCGTCGGCGTTGCATGGCGCTTCGCACGAGCACGATGGCGATCCACACCGCCAGTACGACCAGCAGGAAACGCAGCATCATGGGCCGATTGTAAGGCCCGCCGGGTGGCGCGCAACCGGCGTGGCAGCGATCCGCCGGGATGGCACTCCCACCGTCGCGGGTCGGCGGCTGTACCCGGGCGGGATGAAATGGGATAATGAAAGTTTATGCACCGATAAATTAACTCGACAGGTGGGGAGCGAGTATGAACCTGCACGAATACCAAGCGAAGCAGCTCTTCAGGGAGTACGGTTTGCCCGTATCGGAAGGAGCCGCGGCCAGCACCGCGCAGGAGGCCGTCGATGCGGCCGCCAAGATCGGCGGGGAGCGCTGGGTGGTCAAGGCTCAGGTCCACGCCGGAGGGCGGGGCAAGGCCGGTGGCGTCAAGCTGGTCGACTCGAAGCAGGAGATCGAGGATTTCGCCCACCAGTGGCTGGGCAAGAACCTGGTGACCTACCAGACCGACGCCGACGGCCAGCCGGTCAACAAAATCCTCGTCGAGTCCTGCACCGACATCGACCAGGAGCTCTACCTCGGTGCCGTCGTGGACCGCGGCAGCCGCCGCGTGGTGTTCATGGCCTCGACCGAGGGTGGCGTGGAGATCGAGAAGGTCGCCGCCGAGACCCCGGAGAAGATCCTCAAGGCCGAGATCGACCCGCTGGTCGGCGCCCAGCCCTACCAGGCGCGCGAGATCGCCTTCAAGATGGGGCTCAACCCCGACCAGGTGAAGCAGTTCACCAAGGTGTTCCTCGGCCTGGCGAAGCTGTTCCAGTACTACGACCTGTCGCTGCTTGAGATCAACCCGCTGGTGATCACCAGCGAGGGCAACCTGCACTGCCTCGACGGCAAGATCAACGTCGACGGCAACGCGCTGTTCCGCCAGCCCAAGATCCGCGAGATGCACGATCCGTCCCAGGAGGACGCCCGCGAGGCGCACGCCGCGCAGTGGGAGCTCAACTACGTCGCGCTCGACGGCAACATCGGCTGCATGGTCAACGGCGCCGGCCTGGCCATGGGCACGATGGACATCGTCAAGCTCTACGGCGGCGCGCCGGCCAACTTCCTCGACGTCGGCGGCGGCGCGACCAAGGAGCGCGTCTCGGAGGCGTTCAAGATCATCCTCTCCGACGCCAACGTGAAGGCGGTGCTGGTCAACATCTTCGGCGGCATCGTGCGCTGCGACCTGATCGCCGAGGGCGTGATCGGTGCGGTGCAGGAGGTCGGCGTCGAGGTGCCGGTCATCGTGCGCCTCGAGGGCACCAAGGCCGAGGAGGGCTCCAAGCTGCTCGCCGAGAGCGGGCTTTCGATCATCGCGGCGACGAGCCTCGCCGACGCCGCGCAGCAGGCGGTCAACGCCGCGGAGGGCAACTGATGAGCATCCTGGTCAACAAGGACACCAAGGTCATCTGCCAGGGCTTCACCGGCGGCCAGGGCACGTTCCACTCGGAGCAGGCGATCGCCTACGGCACGAAGATGGTTGGCGGCGTGACGCCCGGCAAGGGCGGCCAGACCCACCTCGACCTGCCGGTCTTCGACACCGTGCGCGACGCGGTCGAGACCACCGGCGCCGAGGCGTCGGTGATCTTCGTCCCGGCGCCGTTCTGCAAGGATTCGATCCTCGAGGCCGCGCACGCCGGGATCAAGCTGATCGTGACCATCACCGAGGGCATTCCCACCCTCGACATGCTCGACGTGAAGGTGAAGTGCGACGAGCTGGGTGTCCGCCTCGTCGGGCCGAACTGCCCCGGCGTGATCACCCCGGGCGAGTGCAAGATCGGCATCATGCCCGGGCACATCCACCAGCCCGGCAAGATCGGCATCGTCTCGCGTTCCGGCACGCTGACCTACGAGGCGGTCAAGCAGACCACGGACGCCGACCTCGGCCAGTCGACCTGCGTCGGCATCGGCGGCGACCCGATCCCGGGCTCGAACTTCAGCGACATCCTCAAGCTCTTCCAGGACGATCCGAAGACCGAGGGCATCGTCATGATCGGCGAGATCGGCGGGACCGCCGAGGAGGAGGCCGCAGCCTTCATCCAGGCCAACGTCACCAAGCCGGTGGTCTCCTACATCGCCGGCGTCACCGCGCCCAAGGGCAAGCGCATGGGCCATGCCGGGGCGATCATCGCCGGCGGCAAGGGCACCGCCGACGAGAAGTTCGCCGCGCTCGACGCGGCCGGCGTCCACACCGTCCGCTCGCTCGCCGAGATCGGCAGCAAGATGGTCGAGGCGCTCGGCTGAAACGGTCGGCCGTGACCCGCTCCGGAACCGCCCCCTCGTGGGGCGGTTTCTCTTTCCGCGTCCCGCCCGATATGCTTGCCCCCTGACGCAGCCGGCACCGGCCACCCGGCCGCCGCGCCGCGTCCCCTACCAGCACCGGTGGCAACCATGGCCCTGACCCTCGCCCTAGCCCAGGTCGACCTGCGGGTCGGCGCCCTCGACGACAACGTCGCGCAGATCGTCGCGGTGAGCCGCCGCGCGCGGGAAGAGGGCGCCGACGCGGTGGTCTTTCCCGAACTGGCCCTGACCGGGTACCCGCCAGAGGACCTGCTCATGCGGCCCGGCTTCATCCGGCGCGCGGGCGACGCGCTCCGCCGGGTGGCGGCCGAGGTGGTCGGTCTCGACGTCATCCTCGGCCACCCCGAGGCGGACGGGGCGTTGCTCTACAACGCCGCCTCGGTGCTGCGCGGCGGCCGCGTCGTCGCCACCTACCGCAAGCACGAGCTGCCGAACTACAGCGTCTTCGACGAGAAGCGCCACTTCCAGGCCGGCGACGTGCCCTGCGTGATCGAGATCGCCGGCGTCCCGGTCGGCCTGAGCATCTGCGAGGACGCCTGGCACCCCGGCGTGGCCGCGGCGAGCGCGAACGCCGGCGCCCGCCTGCTGGTCAATCTCAACGCCTCGCCATTCCACGCCGGCAAGCAGGTCGAGCGCGAGGCGGCGATGCGGGCGCGCCAGGCCGAGGCGCCGCTCCCGATCGCCTACGTCAACCTCGTCGGCGGCCAGGACGAGCTGGTGTTCGACGGAGGTTCCTTCGTGCTCGACGCGTCGGGCGAGGTCGTCGCGCGAGCCGAGGCGTTCCGGGCCGAGCTGCTGCTCGCCAGGTTCGACGTCGAGCAGGGTGTTCCGCTGGCGCGTTCGGGCCGGCTGGCGACGCTCGGCAGCGAGACCGCCTCGATCTACGATGCGCTGGTCCTGGGCGTGCGCGACTATGTCGGGAAGAACGGCTTTCCCGGCGCCGTGCTCGGCCTGTCCGGAGGCATCGACTCGGCACTGACGCTGGCCATCGCCAGCGATGCGCTGGGCGCCGACCGCGTCGAGGCGGTGCTGATGCCGTCCCGCTACACCGCGCGGATGAGCATCGACGATGCCGAGGCCGAGGCCGACACACTCGGTGTCGCGCACCGGCTGATCTCCATCGAGCCGGCGTTCGAGACCTACCTCGAGATGCTCGCGGAGGCTTTCGCCGGCAAGCCTCCGGACACCACCGAGGAGAACCTGCAGGCCCGCTGTCGCGGCGTCGTGCTGATGGCGCTGTCGAACAAGTCCGGGCGGATCCTCCTCAGCACCGGCAACAAGAGCGAGATGGCGGTCGGCTACGCGACCCTCTACGGCGACATGGCGGGCGGTTTCGCTCCCCTGAAGGACGTGCCCAAGACGCTCGTCTACCGGCTCGCCGAGTACCGCAACACGGTTGGCGAGGTGATCCCGCGCCGGGTCATCGAGCGGGCCCCGTCGGCGGAGCTCGCGCCCGACCAGCAGGACAGCGACTCGCTGCCGCCCTACGACATGCTCGATGCCATCCTCGAGCGCTTCGTCGAGCGGGACCAGTGCCAGGAGGAGATCGTCGCCGCAGGATTCGACCCGCAGACCGTGCGCCGCGTGATCAATCTCGTGGTGCGCAACGAGTACAAGCGGCGCCAGGGACCGCCGGGCGTGCGCATCAGCCGAAAGGCGTTCGGGCGCGACCGCCGCTACCCGATCACCTCGGGCTACGGCGCGAGCTGACGGGGACCCGGCAGGGCGCTGAACCACCGCGGTTCGGCATGTATACTCCACGCACTCACGTCGCCGGGCCACGGCGCCGAAACACGCAAGTGACGAGGTACCCGATGAAGAAGATCGAGGCGATCATCAAGCCCTTCAAGCTCGACGATGTGCGCGAGGCGCTCTCCGAGGTCGGCATCGCCGGCATGACCGCGACCGAGGTCAAGGGATTCGGCCGACAGAAGGGCCACACCGAGCTCTACCGAGGCGCCGAGTACGTCGTCGACTTCCTGCCCAAGGTCAAGGTCGAGGCGGTGATCGGAGACGACCTGGTCGACCGTGCCATCGAGGCGATCACCTCGGCGGCGCGGACCGGCAAGATCGGCGACGGCAAGATCTTCGTCAGCGAGGTCGAGAAGGTGGTGCGGATCCGCACCGGCGAGGAGGACCTGGAGGCGATCTGAGCCGCGCGCGCCGCCCCGGCGGGGTCGGCGACGCCGCGACGCCCCGGTCTATTCGAACGGCCACCAGAACGGCCGCTCCGCCTCCCTGGTCGGGGGTTTCTCCGGGAAGTTCATCGCGTAGACGCGCTCGGCATCGCGTGCCTGCGCTTCCATGCCCATCTCCCGGTAGGCGCTCGCCATGATCTCGAGCGCCTCGGCGACCGAGGGCGTGCGCTGGTAGTGCTCGACGATGTAGCTGGCGCGGTTCAGCGCAGCGACGTGGGCCGCGCGCTTCATGTAGTACCTGGCGACCGCCAACTCGTACTCCGCGATGTTGTTGCGCAGGTAGATCATGCGCCTCCTCGCATCCGGAGCGTACTTGCTGTCGGGGAACTTCTTCAGCAGCTCCTCGAAGTCGTAGAACGAGCGGGTCGAGGCGTGCTGGTCGCGCTGCGAGATGTCGGTCGGGATGAACCGCTCGAGCAGTCCGTAGCCGCGGTTGAAGTTCGCCAGCCCCTTGAGGTAGTAGACGTAGTCGACGTTGGGATGCTGCGGGTGCAGCTTGATGAACCGGTCGGCGGCGGCGATGGCCTGTTCGGGCTCGTCGTAGCGGTAGTACGCGTAGGCGATCTCGATCTGGGCCTGCTGGGTGTAACGCCCGATCGGGTAGCGCGACATCAGGGTTTCGTAGAGGCTGATCGCCTCCTCGTAATCGCCCTCGTCCAGGTTCTCCTTGGCCTCGTAGTAGAACTGGGAGGCGGTCCAGTCGCGGGTCTCGTCGATCTGCTCGGGGAGCAGGCCGCAGCCGGAGAGGAGCAGGATCAGGAGCGGGGTCAGCCGGATGAGGCGCATGGTAGGATCGCCGGAATGTCTCGGTTGCTAGCAGGTCGCGGGGGCCGAGTATACCGTAATGCCCCCCGCAAGGAACGGCGCTCGCCGTGACCGACGATCCCGTCGAGGCGATCGAACTCCGCGCCGAGATTCCCGCGGAAGCGGCCGGCCGTCGGCTGGACCGGGTCCTCGCCGAGCTCTTCCCGGACTACTCGCGCAGTCGCCTGCAGGGCTGGATCCGTGACGGCCGCGTGGCCCTCGATGACGGGCCGCGCACCCGGCCGCGCGAGCCCGTTGCCGGCGGCGAGACGGTGACGGTCTCGGCCCGCGTCGAGCGCGACACCCGCTGGACGCCGGAGCCGATCCCGCTGCGGATCGTCCACGAGGACGAGGACCTCGTCGTGATCGACAAGCCGGCGGGACTGGTCACCCATCCCGCGGCCGGCAACTGGCACGGCACGCTGGTCAACGGGCTCCTCCACCGGTATCCCGGACTGGCCGCGTTGCCGCGCGCCGGGGTCGTCCATCGCCTCGACAAGGACACCACCGGCCTGCTCGTCGTCGCGCGGACGGTCACCGCCCACGCCTACCTGGTCGAGGCGCTCGCCCGCCGCGAGATCCGTCGCGAGTACCTCGCGCTGGTGCACGGCGTGCCGACCGGGGGCGGCACCGTCGATGCCCCGATCGGCCGTCACCGCGTCGACCGGACCCGCATGGCCGTGGTCGCCGGCGGGCGGTCCGCGGTGACCCACTTCACGGTCGCCGAGCGGTTCCGCGCGCACGCGCTGCTCGCGGTGCGGCTGGAGACCGGCCGCACACACCAGATCCGCGTCCACCTCGCGCACCTCCGGCACCCCATCGTCGGGGACCCGGTCTACGGCGGGCGCCCGCGCCCGCCGCCTGGCGCCGGCGAGGCGCTGCTCGCCCGGCTCGCCGGCTTTCAGCGCCAGGCGCTGCATGCCGCGCGGCTCGCGCTGGCCCACCCCCGCACCGGCGTGCCGATGGCCTGGGAGGCCCCGCTGCCCGACGACCTCGCGGAGTTGCTCGTCGCCCTCGGGAAGGAGGTCGCCGATGGCTGACCGGGATGCGTGGATCGTGCCGGACTGGCCTGCCCCGGCGGCGGTCCGCGCCGTGGTCACCACCCGCGCGGGGGGCACGAGTACCGGTCCGTACGCCACCTGGAACCTCGGCGACCACGTCGGGGACGACCCGGCCGCCGTCGCCGCCAACCGCGCCCTGCTGGGACGCGTCCTCGGCGCCGCCGGCCCGGTGCTCTGGCTGCGCCAGGTGCATGGCACCCGGGTGATCCCCGCACACCGGTGGCGTCCGGGCATCGCGGCCGACGGCTCCTGGTGCGACGGGCCGGGCCCGGTCTGCGCGGTGCTCACCGCCGACTGCCTTCCGGTGCTGCTCTGCCGTCGTGATGGCGGTGCCGTGGCCGCGGTGCACGCCGGCTGGCGGGGGCTGGCCGCCGGGGTGATCGAGGCCGCCGTGGCGGCGCTCGGCGACGATCCCGGTGCGCTGCTCGCCTGGCTCGGGCCGGCGATCGGCGCCGCGGCCTACGAGGTCGACGGCGCGGTGCGCGATGCCTTCGTCGCCAGCGACGAAGGCGCCGCCGGGGCCTTCACGGTCACGCGGCCGGGCCACTGGCGTGCGGACCTCGACCTTCTCGCCCGCCGACGGCTGGCCGAGGCGGGGATCGAGGCGGTGCACGGCGGCGGTTACTGCACCGCGAGCGACGACGGGCGGTTCTTCTCCTACCGCCGCGACGGCGTCACGGGTCGGATGGCGTCGCTGGTCTGGATCGCCGGCGCCGACGCCGGCTGAGCGATCCGGTATCATCGCCCCTGGCCCGCACGACCGGCGGGCCGTCACCCGCTGGGAGAGACGCGATGCAATGGAGCATGGTGACGGTGGTCGGCAATGACCGGCCGGGGATCGTGGCCCGGGTCAGCGCTTGCCTGTTCGAGCACGGCGGCCATCTCGGCGAGGCATCGATGATCCGGCTCGGGGGCAACTTCACCATCATGCTGATGGTCGGCCACGACGGTGATCACGAGGCGGTCGAGGCGATGCTCGCGCCGGTCTGCGAGGAGCTCGAACTGCGCCTCCACGTCGACCCCATCGAGGGCCATCTCCACGACCACCCGGTGCCCAACGTGCGGATCACGGTCTTCGGGGCCGACCGGGCGGGCATCGTCGCCCAGGTCACCGCCCGCCTCGCCGAGACCGGCCTGAACATCCTCGACCTCGAGTCCGACGTCGGCGGCAGCGAGCGGGCGCCGATCTACGTCATGCACATCGAGGGCACGGTCTCGGAGAGCATCGAGCGGGTCCGTGCCGTGCTCGCCGACCTCGACCGGGAGGGCATCGATATCCGCGTCGAGCCCATCGAGACCCTGATCGGCTGACGAATGGCCCTGCTCGAGATCCTCACCTACCCCGACCCGCGCCTGAAGCAGGTCTCGGAGCCGGTCGAGGCGGTCGACGACGCCCTGCGCGCGTTCGTCGCCGACCTCGAGGAGACCATGCGCGCCGGTCCCGGCGGTGTCGGCATCGCCGCCCCGCAGGTCGGCCGCTTCGTCCGCGTGGCGATCGTCGACGTACCGCCGCGCAAGAAATCGAGCAGCCACGGCCGGCTGGTGCTGATCAATCCCGAGATCACCTCGTGGGACGGCATGGCCATCGGCCGGGAGGGGTGCATGTCGGTACCGGACTACACCGGCAACGTGATCCGCGCCGAGCGGATAGGCCTCACGGCCCTGGACGAACACGAAGTCTCCCGCGAGTACGAGATGCACGGTTTCGAGGCGCGCGCGGTCCAGCACGAGCTCGATCACCTCGACGGGTTCCTGTTCCTGGACCGCCTGGTCAGCCGCCGCAACGACCTCTTCCGGCGCAAGGTCTACCAGGCGCCTGCCGAGTGACATGACCCGCGGGAACGTCCCGGCCTGGGCGCCTCGCCGCGAGCTCTGGGCCTGGGCGTTCTACGACTTCGCCAACTCCGGGTACACCACGGTCGTGCTCACCGCGATCTTCAACGCCTACTTCGTCGGCGTGGTCGCGGTGGCACACGGCCCGGGCGGCGCGACGCTGCTCTGGACCACGGCGGTCGCCGTTGCCAACCTGATCGTGGTGCTGAGCGGACCGCTGGTCGGCGCGGTGGCCGACGCGCGCGCCGCCAAGAAACGGTTCCTCGTCGCGACCACCGCGGGGTGCGTGGTCGCTACGGCGGGGCTGGCCTGGGTCGGGCCCGGCGATGTGGCCTCGGGGATGGCGCTGCTGATCGTCTCCTACGTCATGTTCGCCAGCGGCGAGAACCTCATCTCGGCCTTCCTGCCCGAACTCGCGCCGCCCGAGGCGCTCGGCCGCCTGTCGGCGCGCGGCTGGGCGCTCGGCTACGTCGGCGGCCTGCTGGTGCTGGGGCTCTGCCTGGCCTGGCTGCAGCTGGCCGAGGGATACGGCATGGCCACGACCGAGGCGGTACCCGTCACGATGTGGATCGTCGCCTCCGCCTTCGCGCTGGCCTCGCTGCCGACCCTCGTCTGGCTCAGGGACCGCACCCCGCCGGTCGACCGAAGCGGGGTCGCGCTCACCACGGGGTGGCGACGGTTGACCCGCACCTGGCACGAATCGCGTCGCTTTCCCGACCTGCGCCGCTTCCTGGTGACCCTGACCGTCTACCACGCAGGGATCCAGACGGTGATCGTGCTGGCGACCATCTACGCCCAGCAGGCGATGGGTTTCGGCACCGTCGAGAGTCTCTGGCTGATCCTGGTCGTCAACGTCACCGCGGCCCTGGGCGCGGTCGCGTTCGGCCAGCTCCAGGACCGTATCGGCTCGGTGCGCACGCTGGCGCTGGCGCTCGGCCTCTGGCTGCTGGCCGGCGCGCTCGCCTGGCTCGCGGAGGGGCGGGCGCTGTTCTGGGTCGCCGCCAACCTGGTCGGCATCGCGATGGGCGCCAGCCAGTCGGCGGGGCGGGCGCTGGTGGGCCGCTTCGCGCCCGCGGGACGCACGGCCGAGTTCTTCGGGCTATGGGGCATGGCGGTCAAGCTGGCGGCGATCGTGGGACCGATGGCGTACGGGCTGCTGGGTTTCGTCACCGGTGGCGACCACCGGACCGCGCTCCTCTCGACCCTGGCCTTCTTCGCCGTCGGCCTGCTGCTGCTCCGTGGCATCGACGAGCAGCGCGGCATGCGCGCCGCCGGCCGCGCCTGATCTGTCCCGGGGTGCAGACGGGCGAAGCGTCTTGAAAACCCTCGCCCGAGCCCGCATTTAGCAGGCAATCGAAGCCGATTCCGGAAGTACGTCATGCGCATGGACAAGCTGACCAGCAAGTTCCAGATGGCGCTGTCCGACGCCCAGAGCCTGGCCGTCGGACGCGACCACCAGTTCATCGAGCCGGTCCACCTGCTCGCCGCGCTGCTCGACCAGGAAGGGGGCAGCATCCGGCCGCTGCTGGCCAAGGCGGGGGCCAACGTCGCCCAGCTGCGCACGCGGCTCGGCGAGCTGCTCGACCGGGTCCCGCAGGTGGAGGGCAGCGCCGGTGACGTGATGGTCTCCAACCCGCTCTCGCGGCTGCTAAACGTCACCGACAAGCTGGCGCAGCAGCGTGGCGACCGGTTCATCTCCAGCGAGCTCTTCCTGCTCGCGGCGTCCCAGGAGAAGGGTGAGCTCGGCCAGGCGCTGCGCGACAGCGGTGCGAGCACGAAGCTGATCGAGCAGGCGATCGACCAGATGCGCGGGGGCGAAGCCGTCGACGATCCCAACGCCGAGGACCAGCGCCAGGCGCTGGAGCGCTACACCATCGACATGACCGAGCGGGCCGAGCAGGGCAAGCTCGATCCGGTGATCGGCCGCGACGAAGAGATCCGCCGCACCATTCAGGTCCTGCAGCGGCGCACCAAGAACAACCCGGTGTTGATCGGCGAGCCGGGCGTCGGCAAGACCGCCATCGTCGAGGGGCTCGCCCAGCGGATCATCGACGGCGAGGTCCCCGAGGGGCTCAAGGACAAGCGCCTGCTGGCGCTCGACATG
>JAWVZO010000027.1:0-20192 GCA_033722135.1 Gammaproteobacteria bacterium
CGGGCCACAAGGTCAACGAGATGATCGCGCGGCTGCGCTACTCGCGGCCGGGGGTCGCGCTGATCAGTCCGCCGCCGCACCATGACATCTACTCGATCGAGGACCTCGCGCAGCTGATCTTCGACCTCAAGCAGGTCAACCCCGACGCGCTGGTCTCGGTCAAGCTGGTCGCCGAGGCGGGCGTCGGCACCATCGCGGCCGGCGTCGCCAAGGCCTACGCGGACCTGATCACCATCGCCGGCTACGACGGCGGCACCGGCGCCAGTCCGCTCACCTCGGTGAAGTACGCCGGCAGCCCGTGGGAACTCGGCCTCTCCGAGACCCACCAGGTGCTGCGCGCCAACAACCTGCGCGACAAGGTGCGCCTGCAGACCGACGGCGGCCTGAAGACCGGCCTCGACGTCATCAAGGCGGCGATCCTCGGCGCCGAGAGCTTCGGCTTCGGCACCGGGCCGATGGTCGCGCTCGGCTGCAAGTACCTGCGGATCTGCCACTTGAACAACTGCGCGACCGGCGTGGCGACGCAGAACAACGTGCTGCGCCAGCACCACTTCATCGGCCTGCCCGAGATGGTGATGAACTACTTCCGGTTCATCGCCGAGGAGGTCCGCGAGCTGCTCGCCCGGCTTGGCTACCGCAGCCTCGACGAGGTGATCGGCCGCACCGAGCTGCTGCGCGCCCTGCCCGGGGACACCGAGAAGCAGCAGCACCTCGATCTCGCGCCGATCCTGTCCAAGGGCACCGCGCTCGAGACCGTCTCCCACGTCTGCGCCACGCCGCGCAACGCGCCGTTCGACACCGGCGAACTCGCCGAGCGGATGGTCGCCGAGATGCTGCCGGCGATCGAGGCGCGCGAGGGGGGCGAGTTCGAATTCGAGATCCGCAACTTCAACCGCTCGATCGGCGCGCGCGTCTCGGGCGAGATCGCGCGGCGCTGGGGCAACCTGGGCATGGAGAACACGCCGCTGAAGGTGAAGCTGCGCGGCCACGCCGGGCAGAGCTTCGGCGTCTGGAACGCCGGCGGCCTGCACCTCGACCTGGTCGGCGACGCCAACGACTACGTCGGCAAGGGCATGGCCGGGGGCCAGATCGTCGTCCGCCCGGCGGACGACGCGGCCTTCGACAGCAACGACAACGTCATCATCGGCAACACCTGCCTCTATGGCGCCACCGGCGGCGTGCTCTACGCCGCGGGCCAGGCTGGCGAGCGCTTCGCGGTGCGCAACTCGGGCGCCCATGCGGTCGTCGAGGGCGTCGGCGACCACGGCTGCGAGTACATGACCGGCGGGGTGGTCGCCGTGCTCGGCGACACCGGGCTCAACTTCGGCGCCGGAATGACCGGTGGTTTCGCCTACGTGCTCGACCTGCGCCACCGCTTCGTGGATTTCTACAACCACGAGCTGATCGACATCTACCGCATCCGCACCGAGGCGATGGAGGAGCACCGCAACTACCTCGAGGCGATGCTCGACGCCTACGTCAACGCGACCGGCAGCGCCTGGGGGCGCGAGGTGCGCGACAACTTCAGCGACTACCTCGGCAAGTTCTGGCTGGTCAAGCCGAAGGCGACCAGCCTCGAGGACCTCGTCGACTCGCTGAGCAAGGCGGCCTGAGGCCCCACGGGACCGAGACCATGGACAGCAACGTTTTCCAGTTCGTCGAACTGCCGCGGCAGGACCCGGAGAAGATGCCGGTCGACGAGCGCATCCAGCGCTTCTGCGAGATCTACGGGCAGTTCGACCCCAAGGTGGCGGCCGCCCAGGCCGAGCGCTGCCTCGCCTGCGGCAACCCCTACTGCGAGTGGAAGTGCCCGGTGCACAACTACATCCCGAACTGGCTCAAGCTGGTCGCCGAGGGCAACCTGCTCAAGGCTGCGGAGCTGTCGCACCGGACCAACGCGCTGCCCGAGATCTGCGGCCGCGTCTGCCCGCAGGACCGCCTGTGCGAGGGCGCCTGCACGCTCAACGACGGCTTCGGCGCGGTGACCATCGGCGCGGTCGAGAAGTACATCACCGACACCGCTTTCGCCCAGGGCTGGCGGCCCGACCTGTCGGGCGTCGAGGCGACCGGGAAGAAGGTCGCCGTGGTCGGTGCCGGGCCGGCCGGCATCGGCTGCGCCGACCTGCTGGTGCGCCACGGCGTCGCGGTCGACGTCTACGACCGCTACCCCGAGATCGGCGGCCTGCTCACCTTCGGCATCCCCGAGTTCAAGCTCGAGAAGGAGGTGGTGCGCACCCGCCGCGAGGTGCTCGAGGGCATGGGCATCCGTTTCCACCTCGAGACCGAGATCGGCCGCGACGTGCCGTTCGAGAAGCTGCTCGACGACTACGATGCGGTGTTCCTCGGCATGGGCACCTACAGCTACATGAAGGGCGGCTTCCCGGGCGAGGACCTGCCCGGCGTCTACGAGGCGCTGCCGTTCCTGGTCTCCAACGCGCGCAAGCACCTCGGCCTGATGGAGGCCGGCGAGCGCTGGGTCAACATGGCGGGGCAGCGGGTCGTGGTCCTCGGTGGCGGCGACACCGCGATGGACTGCAACCGCACCTCGATCCGCCAGGGCGCCGCGTCGGTCACCTGCGCCTACCGCCGCGACGAGCGCAACATGCCCGGCAGCCGGCGCGAGGTGGCCAACGCCAAGGAGGAGGGCGTGCGCTTCCTGTGGAACCGCCAGCCGGTGGAGATCGTCGGCGACGTCAGCGTCGAGGGGGTCAAGGTGGTGACCACCGAACTCGGCGAGCCCGACGAGCGCGGACGGCGCAGCCCGGTCGTCGTCGAGGGCAGCGAGGAGATCATCCCCTGCGACCGCGTGATCGTCGCGTTCGGCTTCCGGCCGAGCCCGGCGCCGTGGTTCGACGAGCACGGCATCGCCACCGACGACCGCGGCCGCGTGAACGCGCCCGAGGAGGCCGAGTACCAGTTCCAGACCGCCAACCCGAAGGTGTTCGCCGGCGGCGACATGGTGCGCGGCTCCGACCTGGTCGTCACCGCCGTCTGGGAGGGGCGCAAGGCCGCCGAGGGCATCCTCGACTACCTCGAAGTGTGAACCGGGCACAGCCCGACCAGGAGACGGCGATGTCTGAGCTTCTGAACGACCGCTTCCTGCGCGCGCTGCAGCGCCAGCCGGTCGACGTCACCCCGGTCTGGATGATGCGCCAGGCGGGCCGCTACCTGCCCGAGTACCGCGCCACGCGGGCCAGGGCCGGCGATTTCATGACGCTGTGCAAGACCCCGGAGCTCGCCTGCGAGGTGACGCTCCAACCGCTCGAGCGCTACCCGCTCGACGCCGCGATCCTCTTCTCCGACATCCTTACCATCCCCGACGCGATGGGGCTCGGCCTGAGCTTCGCCGCCGGCGAGGGGCCGCGCTTCGCACGGCCGGTGCGCGACGCCGCGGCAGTCCGCGCGCTCGGCGTGCCCGACCCGGAGGACGACCTCGGCTACGTCACCGCCGCGGTGCGCACCATCCGCGCCGCGCTCGGCGGACGAGTGCCGCTTATCGGCTTCTCCGGCAGCCCGTGGACGCTCGCCACCTACATGGTCGAGGGCGCGTCCACCAAGGAGTACGCCCACGTCAAGGGGATGATGTACGGCGCACCCGACGTCATGCACGCGCTGCTCGCGACCGTGGCCGACGCCGTCACCGCCTACCTCAACGCCCAGGTCGCAGCCGGCGCCCAGGCGCTGATGATCTTCGACACCTGGGGCGGGGTGCTGACCCCGCGCGACTACCGCGTCTTCTCGCTCGACTACATGCAGCGCATCGTCGACGGCCTGACCCGCGAGGCCGAAGGGCGCAAGGTGCCGGTGATCCTGTTCACCAAGGGCGGCGGCGCCTGGCTCGAGGCGATGGCCGACACCGGCGCCGACGGCCTCGGCGTCGACTGGACCGTGAACATCGGCGACGCCCGCAACCGCGTCGGCGACCGCGTCGCCCTGCAGGGCAACATGGACCCGAGCGTGCTCTACGCGCCGCCTGAGCGGATCCGCGAGGAGGTCCGGACCATCCTCGAGTCCTACGGCCCGGGCGAGGGCCACGTCTTCAACCTCGGCCACGGCATCCACCAGCACGTCGACCCGGCCCACGCCGGCGCCTTCATCGAGGCGGTGCACGAACTGAGTGCCGACTTCCACGACCCGGGCGACGACGCCGAGCCGGTGCTCTGAGGGGACGATGACGCGGCGTTTGCGCCCGCTTGCCGGAGACTGAAGGGGACGGATTTATTCAGCCGGCCAGTCGTTATCTGGGCTCTCCGCCAACGGACCCCGCAACCTCCCGAAGTCCCGCGGCGCGACGTACTGCAGCACCTCCTTCCCGTCGTCGCGAACAACCACGTCGACCCCCTTCTCCGGGTAGAGCCAGTGCACCACGCCGTCCGCCTCGTTCACCCGCGTCCGAGGTTCCCCGAACCGTGTTTCCACCACCTCCGGATCGAGGTCGACCGCCGGCAGGTAGGTGATCGCGGCGACCGGCGCGGCGCGCACCGCCGGCAGGTCGGCCGGATCGAGGTCGACCCGCGACACCCCCTCGGTGCCGCGCGCGATGCGCAGGCCGCGTTCGTACATCGGCGAGAGCGCCGCCTGCGGCAGGTCGATCGTCAGCACGAAGTCGGCCAGCAGTCCGGCGGGGCGCACGTCGTCGAGGAACGCCTCGACAGCGAGCGTGCCGTCGGCCCGCCGGAACAGCGTCACCTCCGCCTCGCCGAGCCGCGCCTCGGCGTCGGCCAGCGTTGCCTCGCCGAGCGCCAGGCCGAACGCGATGCTGCCGCCCCTGCCATCGGGGGCCACGCTCCACGGCAGCAGCGCGCGACGGGTGGCGTCGTCGGGCGCTGGCGGCAGGACGAGAAGCAGCAGGCCGGTCAGCAGCAGCGCGATGACAACGACGCGGAGCAACGTGCGGCTCATCCCGGTCGAACCTGCAGCCAGAAGGTGACCGGGCCGTCGTTGACGAGGTGGACCCGCATGTCGGCGCCGAAGCGGCCGGTCGCGACGTCGTCGTGTCGCGCGCGCGCGGCGGCGACGAACGCCTCGAAGAGCCGCTCGCCCTCCGCGGGTGACGCGGCCGGGGTGAAGCTCGCGCGCGTCCCCTTGCGGGTGTCGGCGGCCAGCGTGAACTGCGGGACGACCAGCAGCCCGCCGCCGGTGTCGACGAGCGACCGGTTCATCCGCCCGGCGTCGTCGGCGAAGACGCGGTAGCCGAGCACCCGTTCGGCCAGGCGCGTCGCCTCGGCCTCGCTGTCGCCCCGCTCCACGCCGAGCAGTACCAGCAGGCCGGCGCTGATCTCGCCGACCGTCTCGCTGGCCACGTCGACGTGTGCCCCGGCAACGCGCTGCAGCAGCGCGATCATCGGACGGGCCTGGCGGTCGCGACGGGCATGGACCGGATTGGGCCATCCGCGCAGGGGCAGCGCAAGGGCCGCGCCGGATTGGCTAAGATGGTCCGAGTATCCGCCGCATCGCAACGAACCAAGGAGACCCGCATGGCCAACGAGGGATACCACGAACCGATCGACGAGCTAAGCGACGCGACCCGCGACATGCACCGGGCGCTCACCTCGCTGATGGAGGAGCTCGAAGCCGTCGACTGGTACAACCAGCGCGTCGACGCCTGCAAGGACGACGAGCTGCGCGCGATCCTCGCCCACAACCGCGACGAGGAGAAGGAGCACGCCGCGATGGTGCTGGAGTGGATCCGCCGCCGCGACCCCTGCTTCGACGAGCACCTCAAGGAGTTCCTCTTCACCAAGGACGACATCGCCCACGACTGACCGGGCGTGGCGTGTTCCGCGGGCCACGCCGCGCGATACGACGCGGCCCGCAGGCCGGAGTCAGCCGAGCCAGTCGGCGACGGTGGCGATCGTGCCGAGGAGGATCATCGCCAGGGCGATCAGCGTCAGCCGGGCGACGGGCTCGCTGTAGGCGAGGCGCGCGAGCCACGCCTTGCGCGTGAGGTTCTTGGCCCAGAACAGCAGCACCATCAGCGCGAAGAGCGCGAGGCCGATGAGCAGGATGCTCATGACGGCGCGCGGCACGCGCGGCCGGGGTGGGGGGCGTCGATGATCATGGGATGCAAGGTAGCCTGTCGGGGCGCCGGGAGGTAGTGCCGGTCGCACCCTCGCATTCCGGGGCCGGGCGCCGCCCGGGTCGACCGACTTGCTGCAGGGGCGGGGTCCCGGATACTATATCAGTGTATTATGATATTCTATATCAAGGCCATCGAACCGCATCCAAGGAGGGCTCCATGAACATCGACCGCGCCGTGCTGGCGATCGCCGGCCTCTTCATCCTGGTCAGCGTCGGCCTGTCCCAGGTCCACTCGCCGCTGTGGCTGATCTTCACCGCCTTCGTCGGGGTGGTGATGTTCCAGTCGGCCTTCACCCGTTTCTGCCCGATGGCGCTGATCCTGCGCGCGCTCGGTGTCAGGCCGGGCCAGGCGTTCAACTGAGCGATCGGCCGCGTCGCGCGGCACGGCATGGAACAGGGGGCGGCCCGGGCAGCCGCCCTTCTCCATGGCGCCGTGGGCGAGGTGCGATGCGGCTCAGCCGTGCGGTGCGGCTCCGCGCCGGACAACGGCGCCGTTCGGCGGGAGCGTGCCCCACGCCTGCATCGTGTGCTGCATCATCAGCAGCATGATGCGCTGGTAGGCGAGCGGGTTGCCGAAGGTGCCGCCAACCTGCGCCCACTGCCGGTAGTAGGCCGGGTCGTGGAGCATCGTCAGGGGATTGATCACGCCGTGCGGTGCGACGAAGCCCGGCATGGGGCGGAAGGCCACGGCTGGCGCCGCGGGCGATGCCGCCTCACCGGACGCGGGCGCGGTCCGTGGCGCAGCCTGCCTGGCCGTTGCCGGTGACGCCTCGACGCGAGGGGATGCGGCCGCGCCGGGCATCGCGGTCTGCTCGGCGGCGATCCCGGACGTCGCCGGCCCGGAAGCGAAGCGGCCGCCGCCGACGTACCAGAGCGAGACGATCAGCGCGATCGCCATCGCGGCGATCCCGCCGACCACCGCGTGTGGCATGGCGCGGTCCGGGGTCGGCACCGCGCCCCCTGCCGTCGTTGCCACCGGGGCCTCGACCGTTCCTTCTGTCTCCTTGCTCATTCCTGTCTCCCTCGGTCATGGATTCGATCGGGCGGCGGTCCGGCGGCCCGGCGGTCGGCGTATGGTATTTAAGTTAGTCCGATTATTCTAATTGTCTTGATGGGATACGCCGCGCACGGCCCCGGCGTGGAATATCCTGAAGGGGACGGTGTTTAGCAGATGATGGGCGCGACGCTTCGTGCGCGCCGGAGGGTCGACACGCCGATGGCCTCGTTCGAGACCGAGCTGCTCGCGCAGGTACCGCGCCTGAGGCGCTACGCCCGCGCCCTGACCGGCGACGCCACGCGCGCGGACGACCTCGTCCAGGATTGCCTGGAGCGGGCCTGGCGGCGGATGAGGATGTGGCGGCGCGGCACCAACCTGCGGGCGTGGCTGTTCACGATCATGCACAACCTGTTCGTGAACCAGGTGCGCGGCGCGGCCCGGCGCGGCGTCGAGGTGCCGATCGAGCCGGACCACGCGGCCGCCGTCGCGCCCGGGCAGGAGGCGAGCCGCCTGGTCGACGAGCTCGACCGGGGGCTGGCGACGCTGCCGCCGGAGCAGCGCGAGGTGCTGCTGCTGGTCGCGCTGGAGGGGCTCACCTACGAGGAGGTCGCGGCCCAGCTCGACGTCCCGCTCGGCACGGTGATGTCCCGGCTTTACCGGGCCCGGGAGCGGATGCGCTCGTGGGCCGATGCGCGCGCGCCGGCCGGACTGAGGGTGGTGAAGTGAACCGGACGAACGTGAATGAGGCCGACCTGCACGCCTATGTCGACGGCCACCTCATGCCGCACCGGCGCGCCGAGGTCGAGGCCTACCTCGAGGCCCACCCCGACGAGGCGGCGCGGATCGCCGCCTACAGGCGGTTCGACGCGAGCCTGCGCGAGGCGTACGCCCCGTGGCTCGAGGCGCCGGTGCCCGCGCACCTGCACGACCCGGTCGTGCGCACCGCCTGGCCGCGACGTATCGCCGCCGCCGCAGCGTGGCTCGGAATCGGCGTCGCGCTCGGCTGGTCGCTGGCCGGGCGGCAGGTCGCGGTGCCCGGGTTCGACGAGCGTCTCGTCCACGATGCGTCGCGGGCACACGCGGTCTACGCGGTCGAGGTGCGCCACCCGGTCGAGGTCGGCGCGGAGGAGGAGGCGCACCTCGCCGCCTGGCTCTCCAAGCGGCTCGGCGCCGAGCTGCGCCCCCCCGCGCTCGGCGAGGCCGGCTACCACCTGGTCGGTGGGCGCCTGCTGCCTGCCGACGACGGTCCTGCGGCGCAGTTCATGTACGAGGACGGGGGCGGGCGTCGCCTGACGCTCTACGTGCGCCGCGCCACGGCCGATACCGGCACGACGGCGTTCCAGTACCGCAGCGACGGCGACCTGGGCGTCTTCTACTGGATCGACGGGTCGTTCGGCTACGCGCTGAGCGGCGAGCTGCCGCGCGCGCAGCTGCTGCACACGGCGCGGGTCGCCTACCGGGGGTTCAATCCCTAGCGGTAGGCAGGCCAAGGTTCACCGCGCCGAACGGGTGGCGATGAAGCCTTGTACGGTGGCTTGTCCCCGCCGCCGCCGCGAGGCTCGGCAAGGCCATGTGGCCGATGGAATCTTCCATTTCCAGAAAAAAAGCGCCCGCATCACGCGGGCGCCCGGTTGCGTGGTCGTGACCGTCTCAGTTGGTCAGCAGCAGGCGCATCGCCTCGGCCATCTTGTCTTCGGACGCGCCGTGGTTCCCGGCGTTGTGCAGTTCCATGCCCTCGTCGCGCAGCGCGGCGACCTTGGCCTTGGTCGCGTCGTCGGCGCCCGAGTTCTCGAGGCCGGCGGTGATCGCCGCGGCGTCCTTGGGGCAGTGGCCGGCCAGCGCGACGCCGGCGAGGCCGAGGGTCAGCAGAATGGTAAGAAGGCTCTTGCGAATCATCGATGGTCTCCCGTTGGGGCCCGGCTGACGTGCCGGGATACCCACGTGAACAGCACGCGCCGGGAAGTATTCCGGGGCCGCGCCGGGAAATTGACGCGGATCATCCCGGGCGGGAGGTCAGGCGAGACCGGTCGCCTCGTCGAGGCCGAGCATGAGGTTGAGGTTCTGCACCGCCGCACCCGAGGCGCCCTTGCCGAGGTTGTCGAGCCGTGCGATCAGCGCGACCTGGGTGTCGTGGCCGAAGACGAACAGCTCCATCCGGTTGGTGCCGTTGCAGGCGACGGCGTCGAGGAAACCCCCGTCGGTCACCCCCTCGCCTGCGAACGGCATCACCTCGACGAAGCGCGAACCATCGTAATGCTCGGCGAGCAGCACATGGACCTCGCGGGCGGGCAGCGGCCTTGCCAGCGCACCGACGTGCAGCGGCACGCTGACCAGCATCCCGCGGTAGAAGCGCCCGACCACCGGCAGGAACACCGGCGGCCGGTCGAGGCCGCCGACCACGGTCATCTCGGGCAGGTGCTTGTGCGCCAGGCCGAGGGCGTAGTGGCGCGGGGCGTCCATGCGCGCGTCGCCGGGCGGCGCGGCGTCGTAGGCCTCGATCAGGCCCTTGCCGCCGCCGCTGTAGCCGGTCAGTGACGTGCAGCTCAGCGCGGCATCAGGGGCGATCACGCCGGCATCGACCAGCGGCCGCACCAGGGCGACGAAGCCGGTGGCGTGGCAGCCCGGATTGGCCAGGCGGCGCGCGCCGGCGACCGCCTCGCGCTGGGCCGGGGAGAGTTCGGGGAAGCCGTAGACCCAGTCCGCGGCGGTGCGATGGGCGGTGCTCGCGTCGATGAAGCGGGTGGTATCGCTGCCGCACAGGTCGACCGCTTCGCGCGCCGCGTCGTCGGGCAGGCAGAGGATCGCCACGTCGGCGGCGTCGAGCAGCTCGCGGCGCGCATCGGGGTCCTTGCGCCGCGCCGGGTCGATCGACAGCAGCTCGAGATCGTCGCGGGTGGCGAGCCGCTCGCGGATCTCCAAACCGGTGGTCCCGGCCTCGCCGTCGATGTAGATGGTCGGTTTCATCTCGTCTCGCCCGTCATCGCCCGGGACAGGGTAGCGCGGATGCGGCGCCGCCTCACGCCACGCCGCGCGCGGCCTTCTTGCGCTCGTGCTCCTTGAGGAACTTCTTGCGCACGCGGATCGCCTTCGGCGTCACCTCGACGAGCTCGTCGTCGTCGATGAACTCCAGCGCCTGTTCCAGCGTGAGCCGGGTCGGCGGCGTGAGGAGGATGTTCTCGTCGCTGCCCGAGGCGCGGATGTTGGTCAGCTGCTTGGCCTTCATCGGGTTGACGACCAGGTCGTTGTCGCGGCTGTGGATGCCGACCACCATGCCCTCGTAGACCGCTTCGCCGGGGCCGATGAACAGCCGTCCGCGCTCCTGCAGGTTGAACAGCGCGTAGCCGAGGCTCTTGCCGGCGGCGTTGGCGACCAGCACGCCGTTGCGCCGCCCGGCGATCGCCTCGGCCGGGCAGGGCGCGTAGTGGTCGAAGACGTGGTGCAGCAGGCCGGTGCCGCGGGTCAGGGTCAGGAACTCGGTCTGGAAACCGATCAGGCCGCGCGCCGGAATCTGGTAGTCGAGACGCCCCCGGCCCTGGCCGTCGGGCTGCATGTCGAGCAGCTCGCCGCGCCGCGCGCCGAGCGCCTCCATGATGCCGCCCTGGTGCGCCTCCTCGACGTCGACGGTGAGCAGCTCGAACGGCTCGCAGCGCTGCTCGTCGATGGTGCGCACGATCACCTCGGGCCGCGATACCGCGAGTTCGTACCCCTCGCGGCGCATGTTCTCGATCAGGATCGACAGGTGCAGCTCGCCGCGCCCGGAGACGCGGAACTTGTCGGGGTCGTCGGTCGGCGCGACGTGCAGCGCCACGTTGTGCTTGAGCTCGCGCAGGAGCCGCTCGCGGATCTGCCGCGAGGTGAGGTACTTGCCGTCCTGGCCGGCGAACGGCGAGGTGTTGACCTGGAAGGTCATCGACACCGTCGGCTCGTCGACGGTCAGCGCCGGCAGCGCCTCGGGCGCGGCCGGGTTGCAGAGGGTGTCGGAGATGTCGAGGGTCTCGAGGCCGGTCACCGCGACGATGTCCCCGGCCGACGCCTCCTCGACTTCGGTGCGCTCGAGGCCGTGGAAGCCGAGGATCTGCAGCACGCGGCCCGAACGGCGTCCGCCGGCGGCGGTCACCACGGTCACCGGCATGTTGCGGTGGGCGGTGCCGCGCGCGATGCGACCGATGCCGATCACGCCGACGTAGCTCGAGTAGTCGAGCGTCGAGATCTGCATCCGGAACGGCCCCTCGGGGTCGACCGGCGGCGGCGGGACGTGGGTGACCAGCGTCTCGAACAGCGGGGTCATGTCCTCCCCGGTGATCTCGGCGCTCAGCGAGGCGGTGCCGTTCAGCGCCGAGGTGTAGACCACCGGGAAATCGAGCTGCTCGTCGGTCGCGCCGAGGCGGTCGAACAGCTCGAAGGTGCGGTCGAGGACCCAGTGCGGCCGGGCGCCGGGCCGGTCGATCTTGTTGATGACCACGATCGGGCTGAGGCCGAGGGCGAACGCCTTCTGGGTCACGAAGCGGGTCTGAGGCATCGGCCCGTCGACCGCGTCGACGAGCAGCAGCACCGAGTCGACCATCGACAGCACGCGCTCGACCTCGCCGCCGAAGTCGGCGTGGCCGGGCGTGTCGACGATGTTGATCCGGTAGTCGCGCCAGGTGAGCGCGGTGTTCTTCGCCAGGATGGTGATGCCGCGCTCGCGCTCGAGGTCGTTGCTGTCCATGGCCCGCTCCGGCGCGGCGGCCCGCTCGCCGAGCGTGCCCGACTGAACCAGCAGCTTGTCGACCAGCGTGGTCTTGCCGTGATCGACGTGGGCTATGATGGCGACGTTGCGCAAACGGTCGAGCATGCAGGCGTTACCCGGCGACGAGGGGCAGCGAGTATACAGCACCCTTGTGCGGTGCGTATGCGGCTGCCTGGCGGCCTTTTCGCACCTCCTGGCGAGCGCCTGCGGTACCCTTCCCGAAGCGGCCCCGTCGGCGCCCGGCGACGCCTTCGAGGCGGAGCTCGTCGCGGTCGACCGCCTGCTCCAGGAACGCCTGCCCCGTTCGGCGCTGGCCCGGCTCGAGGCCCTCGATCCGGCCGGCTCGCCCGGTGCCGAGGCACGCCTGGCGTGGCTGCAGGCACGGGCCGCGTTCGCCGCCGAGGACTACCCGCGTGCGGCCGGGGCGTGCGCTCGGCTGGCGCGACTCGCCGACGGGGACCCCGGCTGGCGCCCGACCTGCTGGGAGGTGGCGCTCGAGGCGGCTCCGGACCGCACGGTCGCCGCGTCCCGCGTCGCGGAGGCGATCGACGCGCTGCTCGCGCGCGCGCCGGGCGATTTCCGGCACCTACAGGCGGCCTACCTGGGGCACCTCGCGCGGCGCGACCAAACCGCGCGGCTGGCGCTGCTCGCGCGCCTCGCCGAGGCGGCGGACGACGACGCAGCACGCGCCTGGGTCGCCGCCACGCTGGCCGACGAGGCGCTCGGCGCGCCCTCGGCCGCGACGCGGCGCGGACTCGTGCGCCGGCTGCTCGCCCTCGCCCCGGACCATCGCCAGGCCGACGAAGCGGTCGCCTGGGTGCTCGGCGAGGCGGAGCCCGTGGACCTGGCCGCGGCCCGAGCCCTGATCGGCCTCGCGCCGGGCGAGATCCCCTCGTGGCGCGTCGCGCTGGCGCTCGCCGAGTGGGGGCTGGCACGCGGGACGCGGGCCGACCCGGACACCCTGGACGCCCTGCTCGACGCCGCCGAGGCCGGTGCCGCGCCGGCCACGCTGGTGCCCCCGAACGAGACCCTCGACCCGGCTTCGCGGGCCTGGCTCTGGGCGCGGGTCGCGGAACGCCTCGCGGTCGCCCGGGCCCGGTGGCTGGAACGGCAGGGCGCGCCACTCGGCGCGGCGGCGGTGCTGCGCGCCGCGCCGGAGCGCGACCCGCCGTCGGCAACCGTGCCGTACCTCCTCGGTCGCCTCGCCGAACGATCGGGCCGGGACGACGCGGCCCGCGCCCGCTACCTCGACGCGCTGCGCGCCGCGCCGCACCCGGACGCCGAGGCGCGGCTGGCGGCGTTGGTCGCATCGGAGGGGTTCCCGGGCACGCCGCGCGAGTGGGCCCTGGCGCGCGAGCCCGGCCCCGCGTTCGACGACGTGACCTCCACCGCCGGACTCGCCGGCGTCGCGGCCGGGCGCGTCGCGTGGCGCGACGTCGACCTCGACGGCGACCCCGACCTGCTGCTCGACGGCCGGCTGTTCGCCAACGACGGCCGGGGGCGGTTCGCCGAGGTGCCGCTGCCGCCGGGGCCCGCGGCGACCGGCGGCCTGCTCGCCGACGTGGACGGGGACGGCCGGGTGGACCTGCTGCTGACCGGCCAGGCCAACCGGCTGTTGCTCAACCGGCCTGGCGGCGCGTGGCGGCCCCGGGCATTGCCGGGGGGCTCGGGACGCCGGACCGAGGCCGCCGGCTTCGCCGACATCGACCGCGACGGCGACCTCGACCTCTACCTCGCCAACTACGAGCGCGGCGGCACGCGGCGCGGCCTGTGCCACGCCGACCAGCTGCTGCGCAACAACGGCGCGGGCCGCTTCCGCGACGTCACGGCCGAGGCGGGCCTGGAGCTCGAGCAGCCGCTCTGCGGGCGGGGCATGACCTGGGCCGACGTCGACGGCGACGGGCGACCCGACGCCGTCGTCGGCAACTATCGCCTCGACCCGAACCTGCTGTGGCGCAACCGCGGCGCGGGCCGGTTCGAGGAGGCCGGCGGGCGCTGGGGCGTGCGCGGCACCAACCAGGGCGGGGCCTTCGGGCACACCATCGCCGTCGCGGCGGGCGACCTCGACGGCGACGGGCGCGAGGACCTGGTCCTGACCAACCTGGCGCACCCGCGCTTCATCGCGTTCTCCGACCGCACCCGGCTGCTCTACACCGGCGCCGGCACGCCGCCGCCGCTGCGCGACCGGCGCGCGGCAGCCGGGCTCCACTTCGCCGAGACCGAGTCCGACGCCGCGCTCGGCGACGTCGACAACGACGGCGACCTCGACCTGTTCGTCACCGCGATCTACCCGGGGCGCTGGTCGCGGCTCTACCTCAACGACGGCCGCGGGGGGCTCCGGGACGTCAGCTGGTCGGCCGGGGCCCGGGTCGCCAACGGCTGGGGCGCCGCGTTCGCCGACGCCGACGGCGACGGCCACCTCGACCTGCTGGTGGCGAGCCGGGACGGCGTTCGGCTGCTGCGCAACCGGGGCGGCGATGGCCACTGGCTCCGCGTGCGCATCGACGACCCGGGATGCCAGCGGGCCGGGGTCGGCGCGACGGTCCGGGCCACCTCGGAGGGGCGGGAACAGGTGCGCGTGGTGCGCATCGGCCGGGGCACGGGCAGCCAGGATGACCTCGTCGTCCACTTCGGACTCGGCGCCCGCACCGGGCCGGTCGAGCTGGCGGTCGAGAACGCCTGCGGCGGGACCTTCGGCGCGCGGCTGCCGGGTCCGGACCGGCGGGTCACGCTGCACGGCCCGGGAACGGACCGGACCGTCCTCAGCGATTGACCACCGACTGCCCGCCGTCGACCGGCAGCACGTGCCCAGTGACGTAGCCGGCGTCGCGGTAGAGGTAGAGCACCGCGCGGGCGATGTCGTCGGGGTCGCCGAGGCGGCCGAGCACCGACTGATCGAGGACCGCCTGCCGCTCGGCCTCCGACAGCCCCGCCTCCGGCCAGAGGATCGCCCCGGGGGCGACGCCGTTGACGCGCACCGCGGGGCCGAGCTCCCGCGCCAGCGACTTGGTCAGCATCGCCAGGCCGGCCTTGGCGATCGAGTAGATCGGGTGGCCGGCCAGCGGGCGCTCGGCGTGGATGTCGACGATGTTGACGATCGCTCCGCCGCTCGCCTCGAGGTGCGGCCGCGCCGCCTGGGCGAGGAAGAACGGGGCGCGCAGGTTGCTGCCGAGCAGCTCGTCCCACTGCGTCGGCGTCGCCCCAGCGAGCGGGGTCGGGTAGAACGTCGAGGCGTTGTTGACCAGCAGGTCGAGGCGACCGAAGGCGTCGGCCGCGCCGTCGACCAGCGGCGCCAGCGCCGCGTGATCGAGCAGGTCGGCCTGGAGCAGGGTCGCCGAGCCGGGGCGCTGCGCGTCGAGCTCCGCGGCGAGGATCTCCGCGGCCCGCACGGAGTGCCGGTAGTGGATCGCCACGGCCATGCCGGCCGCGTGCAGCCGCCGGGCGATCGCCGCGCCGATGCGATGCGCCGCGCCGGTCACCAGCGCGGCATGACCCTCCAGCGGGGGTGTAGAATCGTCCATCGATCCCGGCGCGGCATGGGTGTCACGCCACTCTAGCAGACCGCCTTCCGGCGCACCCCGCGAAGCCCCGACCATGCACGAACACCTCGACCGCCTGCCCGAGCCGGAGCCCGACGCGCGAGCCCACGGAGACCGGGTCGCGGCGCGGCTCGGCGAGGCGATCGCCGAAGCCGGCGGCGCGTTGCCGTTCGACCGCTTCATGGAGCTGGCGCTCTACGCGCCCGGCCTGGGCTACTACAGCGCCGGCGCGCGCCGCTTCGGCCGCGGTGGGGACTTCGTCACCGCACCGGAGGTCTCGTCGCTGTTCGGCCGCTGCCTCGCCGCGCAGGCAGCCGAGGTCCTCGAGCGGCTCGGCGGCGGCGACCTGCTGGAGCTCGGCGCCGGCCGCGGCACCCTCGCCGCGGACCTGCTCGAGGCCCTCGAGGCGCGTGACCGCCTGCCCGGCCGCTACCTGATCCTCGATGTCAGCGGCGCGCTGCGCGAGGAGCAGCGCGAGACCCTGGCGCGCCGCGTGCCCGGCCTGCTCGACCGGGTCGCCTGGCTCGACGCCCTCCCGGCGGGCGGATTCCGCGGCCTGGTGCTCGGCAACGAGGTGGCCGACGCGCTGCCGGTCAGCCGCTTCCGGCTCGCCGGCGGCCGCGTGCTCGAGGCGCACGTCCGGCAGGGAGCCGACGGGGGCTTCGCGTGGAGTTGGCCGGAGGCGGGCGGGGCGCTTGCCTCGCGGGTCCGCGCGCTGCTCGACGAGGTCGGCCCGCTGCCGGACGGCTACACCTCGGAACTCTGCCCGCGCCTGGAGCCGTGGATCGCCTCGCTGGCCGGGGCGCTCGACGCCGGCGCGCTGCTGCTGGTCGACTACGGCTACCCGCGTCGCGAGTACTACCTTCCGGAGCGGGTCGACGGCACGCTGCAGTGCCATTACCGGCACCGGGCGCACGACGATCCGCTCCGTCTCGCCGGGCTGCAGGACATCACCGCCCACGTCGATTTCACCGCCCTGGCCGAGGCCGGTCACGCGGCCGGGCTGGCGGTCGCCGGCTACACCACCCAGGCCCACTTCCTGCTCGGATGCGGACTCGACGCGCTCCTCGGGGCCGACGACGGCGACGTCACCGCCGCGCGGCTCGCCCGCGCGAGCGAGGCCAAGACCCTGGTCCTGCCGGGCGAGATGGGCGAGCGGTTCCAGGTCCTCGCGATGACCCGGGGGGTCGCCGGGCCGTGGCGCGGCTTCGCGCTGCGCGACCTCCGCGCCCGCCTCTAGCACCAGATCGATCAAGGTCTTGCGGCCTTGCCAGAGCCTGGCAGGCGCGGCAGACTGGTCAGTCACGGTGGTACCGGCACCGGCGTGGCGCGGCTGCCGGCCGACCGGACAGGAGGCGCCATGCCCACGATCGTGATCGTCGATGACCAGTCGACCGGGCGCCGGCTTCTGGCCGAGCTGATGCGCCAGGTCGACAGCGACGTGCGGGTCGTCGATTTCGACGACGCGGAGCACGCGCTCGACTGGGCCCGCGGGGAAGTGGGCGACCTGGTCCTGACCGACTACAAGATGCCGGGCATCGACGGCGTCGAGTTCACCCGGCGACTGCGTCGCCTCGACGGCTACGGCGAGGTCCCGGTGGTGATGATCACCATCGTCGAGGACAGGTCGATCCTCTACGAGGCGCTCGAGGCGGGGGCCACCGATTTCCTGACCAAGCCGCTCGACCACTTCGAGTGCCTGGCGCGCTGCCGCAACCTGCTGACCATGCGCCGCCAGCAGAAGATCATCGCCGACCGGGCCGCCTGGCTCGAGCAGCAGGTCCGTCTCGCCACCCACCAGATCCTGCAGCGGGAACGCGAGACCCTGCTGCGCCTGGCGCGCGCGGGCGAGCACCGCGACGAGGACACCGGCAACCACGTCCTGCGCGTGGCCCAGTACTCCCGCCTGATCGCCGAGGGGCTCGGCCTGCCCGAGGCGGAGTGCGAGATCATCGAGTGCGCCGCGCCCATGCACGACATCGGCAAGGTCGGCATCTCCGACACCATCCTGCTGAAGAACGGACGCCATACCGAGACCGAGCGCGAGGTGATGAAGCGTCACTCCCAGATCGGTTACGAGATCCTCAAGGACAGCCCGTCGAAGTACCTGCAGAGCGGGGCGGTCGTCGCGCTGAACCACCACGAGCGCTACGACGGCGGCGGCTACCCGCGTGGCCTGCGCGGCGACGCGATCCCGTTGATGGCGCGCATCGTCGCCGTGGCGGACGTCTACGACGCGCTGACCTGCGTTCGGCCCTACAAGAGGGCGTGGCCCGTGGACCAGGCCTTCGACCTGCTCGTCGACGAGCGGGGCAGGCATTTCGATCCCGGCTGCGTCGACCTCTTCCTCGATCATCGCGAGCGCGTGCTCGAGATCCAGGAGCGCCTGGCCGACGTCTTCCCCGACCTCCCGCAAGACGGCACCGGCTGAACGCATGGAAGCCCCGAGCGGTCGCCTCGCGCGCCTGGCCGCGACATTCCGTGGGCGCCAGGACAGCGAGCACGAGCAGGCGCTGATCCGCATCGTGCTCGGCCTGCTGGTGATCAGCTACCTGGTCGGCGCGGTGCTCGTCGACCGCACGGTGGACGGCACCGAGCGGGCGCTGCTCCTCGCCGTGGTGCTGTTCCTCGCCGGCGCGTTCGCCATCGTCGGCTGGATCATCCGCGACCCGCTGCCCTCGCCGGTGCGGCGGCTGGCCGGGATGGTGCTCGACTTCGGCGCGACCAGCGTGGCCCTCTACCTGGCCGGCGAACCCGCGACGCCGCTCTACGGGGTCTACCTCTGGGTGGTGGTCGGCAACGGCTTCCGCTACGGCACGCGCTACCTCTACCTGGCCACGGCGCTGAGCCTGGCCGGTTTCGGCACGGTGATCCTGACGAGCGATTTCTGGGGCAGGCACCAGGTGCTCGCGGCCGGCCTGCTGGTGACCCTGCTGGTGCTGCCGTTCTACATCGCCACGCTGATCCGCCGCCTCGAGGAGGCCGTGGAGAAGGCCCGCCTGGCCAGCGAGGCGAAGAGCCGCTTCGTCGCCAACATGAGCCACGAGATGCGCACGCCGCTGAACGGCGTCATCGGCATGTCCGACCTGCTGATGGAGACCCGGCTGTCCAGCGAGCAGAAGGACTTCGCGCGGACCATCCAGGCCTCGGCGCGGACCCTGCTGTCGCTGATCGACAAGGTGCTCGACCTCGCCCGGATCGAGGCCGAGAAGGTCGAGATCACCCGGGTCGACTTCGACCTGCACGCCCTGGTGAACACGACCGCGCGGATGCTGGCGCCGCAGGCCGCCGCCAAGGGGCTCGATTTCCAGGTGCACATCAATCCCAAGACCCCGTTCCTGTGCCACGGCGACGCGCAGCACCTCCGCCAGGTGCTGATCAACCTCGTCGGCAACGCCATCAAGTTCACCGAATCCGGCGGCATCGAGATCCGCGTCTCGCCGATGCTCGAGAGCGACACCGAGGTCACGGTCTGTTTCGAGGTCGTCGACAGCGGCGTGGGCATCCCGCCCGAGGCGCGCGCCCACGTCTTCGAGAGCTTCACGCAGGCCGACGAGACCACGACGCGGCGCTTCGGCGGCACCGGCCTCGGCACGACCATCGCCCGCCAGCTGGTCGAGCGCCTCGGCGGGCGCATCGGCTTCGACAGCGAGGTGGGCCGGGGCACGGTGTTCTGGTTCGAGCTGCCGCTTGGCAAGCAGGCGGCGGACCGTGGCCTCCAGGAGAGCCGGCTCGAGACGACGCGCGTCCTGCTGCTCGCCGTGGGGGCCGGCGATCTCGTCACGGCGCTGGAGAGCTGGGGTATCGAGCCCACGGTGGTGCAGAGCAGCGCGGAGGCGTTCGCCGCGCTCTCCGATGGCCTGCGCGGGAACCGGCCCTACCAGATCGTGCTGATCGAGGGCTCGGCCCTCGACTTCTCGTCGCTCGAATTCGCGAGCATGCTGCGCGACGGGGGGCGATACGACCCGGTTTCCGCCATTCTCGTCGGGCCGGCGACGGAGACCCCCGTCGACGCGTTGCTGCACGCCGGGTACTCCTCGGTCCTGGAACGGCCGCTCGACAAGCGGCTGCTCTACAACGCGCTGCATGCCGCGCGCACTGAGCACGAGCCTCCCGAAGGCGTGGTGCAGCTCGCCGAGCGGTTGCAGCCGCCCGCGTCACCCCGGCGCCCTCTCGACATCGCGCTCGCCGAGGACAACCCGACCAACCAGAAGGTGCTGTCCCTGATTCTCGAGCGGGCCGGCCACCGGGTGCGCCTGGCCGGCAACGGCGAGCAGCTGCTGGACCTGCTCGAGGCGGACCGTTTCGACCTGGTGGTCGCCGACATCCAGATGCCCGAGATGGGCGGGCTCGAGGCGCTGCGCCTGCACCGCGTGATCGACGCCGGCCAGGCCCATACCCCCTGGCTGGTGCTCTCGGCCAACGCCACGCGCGAGGCGCGGGAAGAGGCGTTCAGCGCGGGCGCCGATGCGTACCTGAGCAAGCCGGTCGATAACGCCACGCTGCTCGAGACGATCGCCGGCCTGGTCGCCGATGGGTCGGCGCCGGACCGCGCGGGACCGCCCGCGGCGGAACCCGTTGCGGCGCCGCCCGATGCGGAGGCCTCGCCCGAGCTGCTCGAGGAACACGTCCTCGAACACATCGAGAAGCTCGGCGGGGGCGAGCGCTTCCTGGCCGACCTCTTCGAGGGGTTCCTCGACGACGCCCGTGAACTCCAGACCACGGTGGTCAGGGAGGTGACCGCCGGGCAGCTCAACCAGGCCCGCGATGCGCTGCACGCGCTGCGCGGTTCGGCCGGGAGCGTCGGCGCCCAGGGCATCTTCGAGGCGTGCGGCCGCCTCTCCGA
>JAWVZO010000028.1:0-19986 GCA_033722135.1 Gammaproteobacteria bacterium
CGCCTGCACTTCGCCGACCGCGACGCGCGCCGCCTGACCTTCCACGACCCGTGCCAGATCGTGCGCCGCGGCGGGGTGGTGGCGCAGCCGCGCGAGCTGCTCGGCGCGGTCAGTGAGTCCTTCGTCGAGATGCAGGACTCGGGACTCTACAACTGGTGCTGCGGCGGCGGCGGTGGCGTGAGCCGGATCGAGCGTGCCCACGACCTCAAGACCGCCGCATTCAAGGTCAAGAAACGCCAGATCGAGGGCACCGGGGTCAAGACCGTGGCAACCGCCTGCGCCAACTGCCGCATCGTGCTCGAGGAGGGCCTCGAGGCCTACGGCATGGACGACGTCGAGATCGTCGGCGTGACCGAACTGCTCGCCGAGCACCTCGCCGACAGACCCGCCGAGAAACCCGCGGCCTGAATCTCCTGACACGGAAGTCATCCCATGAGCGAACGCATCGTCATCGACCCGATCACCCGCATCGAGGGCCACCTGCGCATCGAGGCGCAGATGGACGGCAACCGCATCGGCACCGCCTACTCGTCGGGCACCATGGTGCGCGGCATCGAGCGCATCCTGCGCGGACGCGACCCGCGCGATGCCTGGGCCTTCGCCCAGCGCATCTGCGGCGTCTGCACCCTGGTCCACGGCATTGCCTCGGTGCGCGCGGTCGAGGACGCCCTCGACTACCCGATCCCGCCGAACGCGCAGCTGGTGCGCAACCTGATGATCGCCGCGCAGTACGTGCACGACCACGTCATGCACTTCTACCACCTGCACGCGCTGGACTGGGTCGACATCGTCAACGCGCTCGAGGCCGACCCCGCGCTGACCGCGCAGCTCGCCCAGCAGGTCAGCCCGTCGGCGAAGACCTCTCCGGCCTACTTCGCCGGCGTTCGCGACAAGCTGAAGAAGTTCGCCGGCTCCGGGCAGCTCGGCCCGTTCGGCAACGGCTACTGGGGCCACCCGGCCTACAGGCTGCCGCCCGAGGCCAACCTGATGGCCGTCGCGCACTACCTCGAGGCGCTGGAGTGGCAGCGCGACGTCGCCCGGCTGCACACCATCTTCGGCGGCAAGAACCCGCACCCGAACTTCCTGGTCGGCGGCGTGCCGAACCCGATCGACCTCGACTCCGACTCGGCCGTCAACGCGCGCCGCCTGGCCGAGGTCAGCGACCTGATCGACCGCATGGTCGCCTTCGTCGATGCCGCCTACCTGCCGGACGTCGTCGCCATCGCCGGCTTCTACCCCGAGTGGTTCGCGCAGGGCGAGGGGGTCGGCAACTTCCTCACCTACGGCGACTTCCCCGCCGCCGACGACCCGGCCGCCCTGCTGGTGCCGCGCGGCGCGATCCTCGGCCGCGACCTGACCACGCTACACGAGGTCGACCTCGACGACCCCGAGCAGGTGCAGGAGGAGATACGCCACTCATGGTACCGCTACCGCGACGTCGACGACGCCGCGCTGCACCCCTACGCCGGCGAGACCGAGCTCCACTACACCGGCCCCGAGCCGCCCTACACCCAGCTCGACGTCGACCGCGCCTACTCCTGGCTCAAGTCGCCCCGCTGGCGCGGCCGGGTCATGGAGGTCGGCCCGCTGGCGCGCATGCTAGTGCTCTATGCCAGCGGCCATGCCCAGGCGCGGGAGCTGGTCGACTCGACGCTGGCAAAGCTGAACGCGCCGATCGGCGCGCTGTACTCGACGCTGGGCCGAACCGCCGCGCGGGCGCTCGAGACCAAGATCTTCGCCGACGCGATGCGCGGCTGGTTCGCCGAACTGCAGGCCAACATCCGTGCCGGCGAGACGCGCACCCACAACGAGGCCCTCTGGGACCCGTCGACCTGGCCGCGCCGCGCCCAGGGCGTCGGATTCATGGAGGCGCCGCGCGGCGCGCTGGCCCACTGGATCGTCATCGAGGACGGCAAGATCGACAACTACCAGGCGGTCGTGCCGAGCACCTGGAACGCCGGCCCGCGCGATACCGCCGGCCAGGCCGGACCCTACGAGGCGGCGCTCGCCGGCCACGCGCTGCACGACCCCTCCCAGCCGATCGAGGTGCTGCGCACCATCCACAGCTTCGACCCGTGCATCGCCTGTGCGGTGCACCTGCACGACGCCGAGGGTGAGGAGGTGTTCAGGGTGCAGGCGAGCTGATCGGGCGCGTGCGGTCGGCCTCCCGGCGGGTCATCGCGCCGCGGCCCGTTGGCCGTACCAGATGATCGGACCGGAAACTCACGTCACGGACGGGACGGTGGCGAGGTTCATTCGCCGGCGCATCGCGATGTAAACCGCGCGCCCGGGTTCGCGTAACGCCCGGGACCAGCGGCATCCGAATCGGCGGGGCGAACCGTCGTCGCAGCGCGTTCCAACCGTCAGGCCGCCAGGACCTCTGCCACCCGCGCCCGCAGCTTCGGCAGCAGCTCGGTTTCGAACCAGGGATTGCGGACGAGCCAACGGTTGTTCCTGGGGCTGGGATGCGGCAACGGGACGACCCGCGGCCAATGCGCCTTCCAAGCCCGAACGTGCTCGGTAACCGAACGGCGGCTCTCGGAAAGGTGATACGCCTGGGCGTACCGCCCGATCACGACCGTGAGCTGCACCGCCTCGAGCCGGGAGAGAAACCGGTCACGCCACGTGTCTGCGCACTCGGGACGTGGCGGCAGATCGCCCGAAGGTCCCTTGCCGGGATAACAGAAGCCCATCGGCAGGATGGCCACCCTCCGGGCGTCATAAAACGCCTCGCGCGCGATCCCCAGCCAGGTTCGCAACCGGTCGCCGCTGGCGTCATCGAAAGGCACCCCGGACTCGTGAACCCTGGCTCCGGGCGCCTGCCCAGCGATCAGGATCCGCGACTTCGAACTCAACTGCAGCACCGGCCGCGGGCCGAGAGGCAGGTGCTCCCGGCACACCGTGCAGGCCCTGACTTCGTCGAGAAGGGATTCGATGGGCATTCCTGTAGATAACTTGACGAGTAACGCCTAGTTCAGGAGCACCGAATATACAGTGGCGTTTTGGGCAAAGATTCCAACGGCATGCCCAAAAAGGCGCGGAGTTCTCGGGGTTCTCTGGAACGGTTTATTAAGTACGTTGTTCACTGAATTTTCGCGCTCTTCGCCAAATTATGCCGTGCGCACAAAAGTTGGACGTTTTCCGCCTTCAACGATGTGCCTCCCCTTGAGTACGGCAGTATGTGATCGAAGTGCAATTCATCAGTTGCGCCGCATTCAATACACTTGCCACCATCGCGCTTCCATACTTGGAGCTTTATGTGAGTAGGAATAATTCTGCTGCGCTTTGCATCCGTCTCATGTTCATCTTCCGGCGCATCATCACTTACTACACTCTCCACAGCCACAAGCTTGAACTTAAAAACCTCACGATACCCATCAGATTCTTGCCATGAATCGACCAAATGAAAGTACCCATTATCGGACCAGATTCCTTTTTTGATTTTTTCGTAAACCCTGACAATATCTGGATGCTTCAGACCTGCCTTATAACCCTGCGCGGCCTTGTGGAACTTTCCGTTCTCTGAGCGATTACCGGATGGCAGAAACTCTGGCTGATCGACAGCCTTGGGATTTCGAACGTGCATCGTACGGGGCTCATCATGGCCTTCGTAGATGAGCACCGAGCCATCTTCTTCGACACGATCCTGGTAAGGAGCATTTGGGTGTAGCGACATCAAAATTACGGAGTGCCTACCTCGTAACCGAAAATTCATACCGCGCTGCAAACTCGTACCTTCCCTTTGGCACATCTCGAAGTAAGAAATAATATTGCCTCTCATAGAACCTTCTTTTAAGCACTAAATGAAAATCAGGCGTCACATTGACGCATAACTCGATAAATATCGAATACTGCGGACAGCCTCAAAAGCCCTTCCGCAGCAGACATTTCATCCGCGTCATTGACCCGCCTTCTTTAGCCTGCGCCACAACGTCGTCTTGTCGATCCCGAGCCGCTTGGCGGCCTGCGCCTTGTTGCCGTCGCACGCCGCCAGCACCCGCTCGATATAGCGCGCCTCGAGCTCGGCGAGCGTCGGCCAGTCCTCGGTCAGCCCCGGTGGCTCTCGTCCTCCGCGGGGAGATTCCGGCTCCAGCCGCAGCCGCGGGCCGTCGGCGAGAGCGGCGGCGCGCTCGATGACGTTGCGCAGCTCGCGGACGTTGCCGGGCCAGTCGCGCGCCTGCAACGCGGCCGTGTCGTCCTCGTCGAACGGCTCGAGGCGGGTGCCGTGCTGGCGGTTGAAGGCATCGAGGAAGTGACGCACCAGCAGCGGGATGTCCTCCGGCCGCTCGCGCAGCGGCGGCATGCGCAGGTCGAGGACGTTGAGCCGATGGTAGAGGTCCTCGCGGAAGCCGCCCTCGGCGACCAGCGTGGCGAGGTCGCGGTTGCTCGCGGCGATGAAGCGGACGTCGATCCCGATCGGGTGCACCCCGCCGACCCGGGTGAGCTGTTGCTCCTGGATCACGCGCAGCAGGCGGGTCTGCATCGCCGCCGAGACGTTGCCGATCTCGTCGAGGAACACCGTTCCGCCGGTGGCGGTCTCGAGCAGGCCGCGCTTGCTGCCGACCGCGCCGGTGAAGGCCCCCCGCTCGTGGCCGAACAGCTCGCTCTCGAGCAGCGCGTCGTTGAGCGCGCCGCAGTCGATGACCACGAACGGTCGCGTCCCGTCCGGTCCGAGGTCGTGGATCGCGCGCGCGGCGAGTTCCTTGCCTGTGCCCGACTCGCCCTGGATGACCACGTGGCTGCGCACCGCCGCGATCCGCGCGATCCGCGCGCGCACGACGTCGAGCGCCGCGCTCGTGCCGACCATGCTGCGCACCCGCTTCTCCGCGTCGAGCTCGCGGCGCAGCAGGCGGTTCTCGCCGAGCAGGCGACGGTGCTCCAGGGTGCGCTCGACCAGCCGCGCGAGTTCCTCCATGTCGTACGGCTTCTTGAGGAAGTCGCTGGCGCCGAGGCGCAGTGCCTCGACCGCGCTGTCGACCGTGGAGTAGGCGGTGACCAGCAGTACCGGCACCTCGCCGTCGAGCTCGCGCACCGCGCGCAACAGGGCCAGGCCGTCCATGCCGGGCATGCGCAGGTCGCTGATCACACAGGCCGCGCCGTGCTCCCGGAAGCGCTCGAGCAGCGCCCCGGGATCGCGGTAGACGCGGACGTCGAACGGGCCGTCGGCGCAGAAGCGCGCGACCAACTCGCCCGCGCGCGGGTCGTCGTCGACGAACAGCACCTCCGGGCGCCCGTTCACGCTTCGCTCCCCTCCTCCAGGGGCAGGACCAGCCGCGCCTCGGCCCCGCCCCCGTCGCGGTCGCCGAGTTCGAGGCGCCCGCCGTTCTGCTCGGCGAGGCCGAGCGCGACGGCGAGGCCGAGCCCCGTCCCGGCGCCCACCGGCTTGGTGGTGTAGAACGGCTCGAACAGCCGCTCGCGGTCGTCCTCCGGCAGCCCGCTCCCGCGGTCGCCGACGCGGACCTCGAGCCAGCCGTCGTTCACGCACGCCATGAGATCGACGGTAGCCCCATCCGGGCTCGCCTGCACGGCGTTGAGCAGCAGGTTGACCAGCACCTGCCTGAGCTGCCCGCGATCGCCCGCGCAGCGCGCCCCGTCGGCCCGGTCGTCGAGCCGCACGTCCACCCCGCGTTGGCGCGCGGCATCGGCGACCGCCCCGGCGCACTCCGCGAGCCAACCGGCGACCGCGAAGGGCTCGATCCGCGCGGGCGCCTGCCGGGCGAAGTCGAGGACGCCGCGGATGATGGTCGCGGCGCGCAGCGCCTCCTCGCGCGCGGCGTCGACATCGCGGCGCAGGCCGTCCGCCTCCCCGGGCAGTTCGCGGCGAACGAGCTTGAGGTAGGCGAGGACGTTGTTCAGGGGGTTGTTGATCTCGTGGGCGAGCCCCGAGGCCATCTCGCCGATGCTCGCCAGGCGCGCCTGGCCGAGGAGCTGCTGCTGGGCCGCGGCCCGCTCGCGGTCGGTCCGCTCGAGGCGGTCGGCGAGGCGGTTGAAGGCGCGCGCGAGGCGCCGGATCTCCCGCGGCCCGGCCTCGCTCGCGCGCCGTGCACGGTCGCCCTCGGCGTAGGCGGCCAGGGTCCGTTCCAGCCGGCTCACCGGCTCGGCCACGCGCCGCGCACCGAGGTGGGCGATCGCGAGGAAGGCGAGCAGCACCAGGCCGCCCCCCACGGCGACGGCCGTCCGGCTCTGCACGTAGCGCGCCGGCAGCGTCGGCCGGTCGACCCTGGCCAGCGCCAGCCAGCTGGTGAGCCGGTCGGGGTAGGGGTGGATCTCGGCGTGGTACCACGCCGCACGGTCTCCGGGCAGGTCGTCGAGGCGCCCCTCCCCCCCGGCTTGCAGCGCCTGCCACGGGGCGTCGGGGTAGCTCTCGGCCAGGGTTCGGGGCGCAGCCTCGAGGTCGGTCATCCGGAGGTCAGAGGCCCCGTCGTAGAGCAGTTGCCCGTGCCGCCCGGGCACTGCCGCGTCGAGTTCGACCAGCATCAGTTCCGCGCCGTAGAGGCGCGGGATCCGCTCCAGCGCCCGGTCGACGTGCAGGCCCCACGTGGTGGCGGCGAGGTAGCCGACCACCTCGTCGCCGAGCTGCAGCGGCACGACCGCGTCGCGCATGGTCAGGCGGCGCGGCGCCTCCAGGCCGCGGCGGGTGCTCGGCAGGATCGTGTACGCCACCTCGCCCGGGGGCCGCGCGCGCAACCAGGCGAGGAAGGCCGGGTCGTCGACCTCCTCCTCGACCTGCGGCAGCGCGCCGAGGCCGTCGAACTCGGCCGGTACGCCCTGCGTGCCGCGCACCTTGACCCGGGTGATGCCGTCGCGATCCATCACCCGCACCAGTTGGAACGTGGTCACGGCCTGTTGGAACGACTCGAGGAAACGGCCCAGGCTGGCGGTGCGTGCCGCGGTCCCCGGCGGGCGCTCACTGGCGCGGCTCGCGGCAAGGATCGGCAGGTAGGCCTCGACGGCCCGCGCCCGGGCCAGGCCGAGCAGCATCTCGCGCTCGCGAAGCAGCTGGCGCTCGATGGCCGAGAGCGCCCCCCTGAGATTGGCGCCGAGCTGGTCCGCGACCTCGCGCCGGTAGGCCTGCTCGAGGTTGGCCACGGCGACGAACCCGGCCACCGACAGCGGCACCACCGCCGCGAGCAGTGCCCAGAGCAGGATGTGGGTGCGCAGGGGCAAGCGGTCACTCCCTTCCCGGCCCCCGGACGCCCCGCCGGCGCATGCGTCCGCGCCGCCGCCGGAGCGTTCGGGCTCTCCTGCCACCGATGATCGCACACCCCCCGACGCCTGTCCCGGCGCCGGGCGCCTCGGTATACTCCGGGCCGATGAACGTCGCCCGCACGACCGTCGCGCTGCTGCTCGCGGCCCTGCTGCTCCTGGGGTGCGGGCAGAAGGGGCAGCTCTACCTGCCCGACGAGAACGACCGCCCACCCGCCGGCGCGAACTGAACGGCATGGATCATTTCACCCGCGTCGACGGCCGGCTGCACGTCGAGGAGCTGCCGCTCGAACAGCTGGCCGAGCGCCACGGGACGCCGCTCTACGTCTACTCACGCGCCACCCTGGAGCGCCACTGGCACGCCTTCGACGACGCGCTCGGCGACCTGCCCCACCTGGTCTGCTACGCGGTCAAGGCCAACTCGAACCTCGCGGTGCTCGACGTGCTCGCCCGGCTCGGCTCCGGGTTCGACATCGTCTCCGGCGGCGAGCTCGAGCGGGTGCTCTGCGCCGGGGGCGACCCGGCGAAGGTGGTCTTTTCCGGCGTCGGCAAGCGCGGCGACGAGATGGCCGCGGCGCTGGCGGCCGGCATCCGCTGCTTCAACGTCGAGTCGGCCGCCGAGCTCGAGCGGCTCGACGCGGTGGCCGCCGCGGCCAACGCGGTCGCGCCGGTGTCGTTGCGGGTCAACCCGGACGTCGACGCCGGGACCCACCCCTACATCGCCACCGGGCTGCGCGAGAACAAGTTCGGCATCGACGTCGATGCGGCGTTCGACCTCTACCGCGTCGCCGCGTCGCTGCCGCACGTCGCGGTGCGCGGCATCGACTGCCACATCGGCTCGCAGCTCACCTCGCTGGCGCCGTTCACCGACGCCCTGACGCGGGTGCTCGCGCTGGTCGACCGGCTCGCCGAGGCGGGGATCGCGCTCGAGCACCTCGACCTCGGCGGCGGCCTCGGCATCCGCTACCGAGACGAGGCGCCTCCCGAGCCGTCCGACTACGCGCGCGCGCTGCGCCCACTGCTCGAAGGGCGCGACCTGGAGCTGCTGATCGAGCCGGGCCGCGCGATCGCCGGCAACGCCGGCGTGCTGCTCACCCGGGTCGAGCACCTCAAGGCGACCGAGGCGCACGACTTCGCCATCGTGGACGCGGCGATGAACGACCTGATCCGACCGGCGCTCTACGACGCGTGGATGGCCATCGAACCCGTCGCGCCCGGCCCGGCTGCCGCGACGCGGCGCGTCGACGTCGTCGGTCCGGTCTGCGAGACCGGCGACTTCCTCGGCAAGGGACGCGACCTGGCCGTGACCGAGGGCGACCTGCTCGCGGTGCGCGGCGCCGGCGCCTACGGCTTCGTCATGAGCTCGAACTACAACACCCGGCCGCGCGCCGCCGAGGTGCTGGTCGACGGTGCCACGGCGCACCTGGTCCGCGACCGCGAGACCGTCGCCGACCTGCTGCGCGGCGAGCGGAGACTGCCGGAATGAGCGACGCCCCCCCGCTACCGCGCACCCCCGAGCCGGAGCTGATGGATGACGAGGCGCAGGCGCGCGCCTACGCCGAGGCCGACTTCAGCGAACCGCACGGGCAGTTCGTCACGCTGTTCGGCGAGTTCTTCTCCGGCCTCGCGGTCCGCGACCGGGCGGTCGACCTCGGCTGCGGCACCGGCGACGTCACCGTCCGCTTCGCGCGCGCCCACCCCGAGTGCCGCGTCGACGGCGTCGACGGCTCGGCGGCGATGCTGCACCACGCGCGCCGCGCGGTCGACGCGGCCGGTCTCGACGACCGGATCACGCTGGTCGAGGGGCACCTGCCCGAGGCGATCCTGCCGGCGGCGACCTACCCGGTGGTGATCAGCAACAGCCTGCTCCACCACCTGCACCGTCCGGGCGTGCTCTGGGCCACAGTCGACCGGCTCGCCGAACCGGGCGCCGCGGTCTTCGTCATGGACCTGCTACGCCCGCGCGACGAGGCGGAGGTCGGGCGCCTGGTCGCCGCGTACGCCGCCGGGGAGCCCGAGATCCTGCAGCGCGACTTCCGCGCGTCGCTGCACGCCGCCTTCACTATCGACGAGGTCGTGGCGCAACTGCGCGACGCCGAACTCGACTGGCTCGACGCCTGCATCGTCAGTGACCGCCACCTGGTGGTCAGCGGCCAGCGCCCCGCCTAGCAGCGCTCCGCGCCGGTGTCCGGCGGCTTGCATCCCCCCGGGGGCGCCCTTACCTTCCGTCCATGCCGCTCCGCTTCAGCAAGATGCACGGCCTCGGCAACGACTTCGTGGTCGTCGACGGCGTGCGCCAGCAGGTCGCGCTCGACGCGGAGACGATCCGCCGCCTCGCCGACCGACACACCGGCATCGGCTGCGACCAGCTGCTGCTGGTCGAGCCGGCGGAGAGTGCCACGGTCGATTTCCGCTACCGCATCTTCAATGCCGACGGCGGCGAGGTGGAGCAGTGCGGCAACGGCGCGCGCTGCTTCGCCCGGTTCGTGCGCGACCAGGGCCTGAGCGACAAGACGACGCTGCGCGTGGCCACGCTGGCCGGGGAGCTCGAGCTGCGCCACGAGGATGACGGCCAGGTTACCGTCGCCATGGGCGTGCCCGAGTTCGAGCCCGCGCGGATTCCGTTCCACGCGCCCGCGCGCGAGGTGCGCTATCTGCTCGATACCGCGCAGGGCCAGGTGACGTTCGGCGCCGTGGCGCTCGGCAACCCGCACGCCGTGCTGCTGGTCGACGACCCGGACACGGCCCCGGTCGGGACCCTCGGCCCGCTGCTCGAATCCCACCCGGACTTCCCGCGCCGCGTCAACGTCGGGTTCCTCGGCGTCGTCGACCGCGGACGGGGCCGCCTGAGGGTGTTCGAACGCGGCGTCGGGGAGACCCGCGCGTGTGGCAGCGGGGCCTGCGCGGCGGCGGTAATCGGCCGCGTGCAGGGGCTGTTCGACGACCCCGTGGCGATCGACCTGCCCGGCGGAAGACTTGTGATAAGCTGGCGTGGCGAAGGCGAGCCGGTCTACATGACCGGTCCCGCCACCCATGTCTTCGAGGGTGTCATCGACCCATGAACGACGCATCACGCGACGCGAACCTCACCCCGGACCAGGTCGTCGCCTACCTCGTCGAGCACCCCGAGTTCCTGCACGAACACCGGGAACTCCTCGCCGAGCTGACCATCCCCCACCCGACCGGCAGCGCGGTCTCGCTGATCGAACGGCAGGTCCAGGTGCTGCGCGACAAGCAGACCACGGCGGAGCGGCAGCTTCGCCAGCTCCTCGAGGTCGCCCGCGACAACGACCGGCTCGCCGAGCGGATGCACCAGCTCGCACTGGCGCTGCTCGACTGCAAGACCCTCGAGGACGTCATCGGCGCGGTCGACGCCAAGCTCAGCGGCGCCTTCGAGGCCGACCGCGTCGCGCTGCTGCTCTTCGATGACCGCGTCAGCGGGCCGACGCTCGACACCGCCCGGTGGCTGAGCGCCAGCAGCCCGGAGCTGGCCGAGTTCGAGAACATCCTCAACAGCCGCAAGCCGATCTGCGGCCGGCTGACCACGGCCCAGCTCGACGGCCTGTTCGGACCCGACCCGACCGCCATCGGCTCGGCGGTGGTGATCCCGCTCGCCGAGGCCGAACCGTTCGGCCTGCTCGGCATCGGCAGCCGCGACAGCGAGCGCTTCCAGCACGGCATGGGGGTCGCCTTCCTCCAGCAGCTCGGGCAGCTGATCAGCCACGCCCTCGGCCGCCACCTGCACCGCGCCGAGACGCCCCAGGCCGGCAGCGAAGCCGACTGAACGGTCCGCGGTCATGCAGGCGGCCGAACGGGCCTGGCTGACACGCTTCCTGGACCACCTGCACTCCGAGCGGCGCCTCTCGCCGCGCACCGTCGACGCCTACCGCCGCGACCTCGACACATTGCTCGCGTTCTGCGACGACCGTGGCATCGCGCGCTGGGGCGACCTCGATCCCCAGGCGGTGCGCGCGTTCGTCGCGGGCCGCCACCGGGCCGGGCTCTCCGGGCGCAGCCTGCAGCGCCTGCTCTCGGCGGTGCGCACGCTGTTCCGCTACCTGCTGCGCGAGGGGCACGCCGAGCGGGATCCCGCCGCGGACGTGCGCGCACCGCGCGGCGCGCGGCGCCTGCCGAGCACCCTCGACGTCGAGCAGGTCGGGCGGCTGGTCGGGTTCGGGGGCGACGCGCCGCTCGACCGGCGCGACCGCGCGATCTTCGAGCTCGGCTACTCCTCCGGGTTGCGCCTGGCGGAACTGGTCGGACTCGACCTCGTCGACCTCGACCTGCGCGAGGCGACGGTCGACGTGACCGGCAAGGGGGCCAAGAGCCGCGTGGTCCCGGTCGGGCGGAAGGCGCTGGCCGCGCTCGACGACTGGCTCGCCGTCCGCGACACCCTGGCCCCCGCCGGGGAGACCGCGCTGTTCATCAGCCAGCGGGGCCGGCGGCTCGCCGCGCGCAGCATCCAGGCGCGGCTGCGCGCCCGGGCGCTCGGCCAGGGGCTGGAGCGGAACGTGCACCCGCACATGCTGCGCCACTCCTTCGCCAGCCACCTGCTCGAGTCGAGCGGCGACCTGCGTGCGGTCCAGGAACTGCTCGGCCACGCCGACATCGCCACCACGCAGATCTATACCCACCTCGACTACCAGCACCTGGCCCGGGTCTACGACCGGGCGCATCCGCGCGCACGCAAGAAGGAACGCGACGGGGAGTGAGCGCGGGTTGGTTACGCAGGATCCGGGGCCGCCTGCCGCACCGGTCCGGCAGGCGCGAGGCGAGACCGGTTACTTCCCGGCGGCGCTCGCCGGCGCGGCCGGCAGGGCGCTGACCCGTACGCGCCCGGCGTCGTCGCGCCGGGCGATCAGTTCGCGCACGGGGACCAGTTCGACACCGAGGGCCTCGAACTCGGGCAGCATCTCGGCCAGCACGGCGAGCGTTTCGGGGTGGGGGTGGCCGATGGCGAGAGCGCTGCCCTTGGCGCGCGCCTCCTCGACGAGCCCGAGCAGCGCCGCGCGGATCGCCCCCGGGGCGACGACGTGGTCGAGGAAGCGGTCACGCTCGGCGCGCCGCAGTCCGAAGTCCCCAGCGACCTGGAACGCCACCGTCTCGTGGGTGGTGCGGCTGTCGACGTAGAACAGGTGGCCGTAGGCCTTGAGCGCGGCCATGACCCAGCGCATCTGCCGGGGCTGGCGCGTCAGCAGGCTGCCCATGTGGTTGTTGACGCCCTGCGCGCCCGGCACCGAGGCGAGGGCCCGGAACAGGCGCGCGTGGAGCTCGTCCCGGTCGAGATCGGCGCTGAGCATGCCGGGCCCGCCGTGCCGTCCGCGCTTCGCCTCCATCGGCAGGTGCAGCAGCACCTCGTGGCCACGCTCGGCGCCGGCGCGCGCCAGGCGGGCACCGTAGGGGGTGTGGGGCAGGATCGACAGGGCCACCGCCGGCGGCAGGTCGAGGACCGCGCGGTCGGCGGCACGGTCGCCGAGGTCGTCGATGATGATGCTGACGACCGGGCCGGCAACGGCCGGCGCAGCCAGGGTCGCGGCGAGCAAGAGCAGTGCCGCCGCGACCCGCTCAACCACGCGCGCGGTCTTTCTGCAGCAGGTGGAGCCCCTTGAGCAGGTTCAGCGCCTCGTTCAGCGGGTAGTCGTCGACGATTTCGGCGGGGCCCGGGACATCGGGCGCCTCGGGCTGGACGCCGGGTGCCTTCTCGCCGTTCTCCAGGTGGCCGGAGAGATCGGCCTCCTTGAGCCGACCGATATCCTGCCCTTCCAGCGCGGCGAGGCGCACGCGCCCGAGGGCGATGTCGGGCACGATCCCCTCGGCCTGGATCGAGCGCCCGCTCGGCGTGTAGTAGCGCGCGGTGGTGAGCTTCAGCGCGGTCTCCTGGCCGATCGGCATGATGGTCTGCACCGACCCCTTGCCGAAGGTGGCCTCGCCGAGGATCACCGCGCGGGCATGGTCCTGCAGCGCCCCGGCGACGATCTCCGAGGCCGACGCGGAACCGCCATTGACCAGCACCACGAGCGGCGCGCCGTCGAGCACGTCGCCGGGCGTCGCGCTGAAGCTGAGCTTGGAGTCGGCGATGCGCCCCTCGGTGTAGACGATCAGCCCCTCGTCGAGGAACGCGTCGCTGACCTCCACCGCGCCGTTGAGCACGCCGCCAGGGTTGTTGCGCAGGTCGAGCACCATGCCCTTGAGGGCGCCGCCCGCGCCCTCCTTGAGTTCCTCGACCACCTGGAGCAGGTTCTCGCCGGTCCGCGCGCGGAACTGGCTGATCCGGACGTAGCCGTAACCCGGTTCGAGCACCCGGCTGCGCACGCTCTTCACCTTGATGACGTCGCGGGTGATGGTCAGCGTGAGCGGCTGGTCCTGGCCCTCGCGGACGATGGTCAGGACGATGTCCTCGCCCGGCTCGCCGCGCATCAGCTTGACCGCCTCGTTGAGGGTCATCCCCTTCACCGGCGTGTCGTCGAGACGGATGATCAGGTCGCCGGCCTGCACCCCGGCCTTCTGCGCCGGGGTGTCGTCGATCGGCGCGATCACCTTGACGAAGCCGTCCTCCATGCCGACCTCGATGCCGAGGCCGCCGAACTGCCCGCTGGTGCCGATGCGGATCTCCCGGAAGCTCTCGGCGTCCAGGAACGAGGAGTGCGGGTCGAGCCCGGCGAGCATGCCCTGGATCGCGTAGTCGAGAAGCTGGTCGTCGCTGACGTCGACGACGTAGTCCTGCTTGATGCGGCCGAACACCTCGGTGAACAGGCGCAGCTTGTCCAGCGGCAGCTCGGGCTTCGCCTTCGTCTTCTCGGCGGCCGGCGCGTCCTCGGTCGCGGGCTGCTGGGCCGCGGCCGGCAGCGGGCCGAGCACCAGCGCTCCTACGAGCACCAGGGCGGCGGCCAGCGGGTAAGGGAATTTCATCGATGCACTCCTGGGCGGCGGGCGGGGCCGCTGCTGCGAAGATAGACCACCCGGGTGCCTGGGCGAAAGCGCCGGGCCTCAGCCGGCGCGCCGTCCGCCGTCGGCACGGCACCAGCGCCGGGGGTCGATCGGGCGGCCGCGGTGACGTATCTCGAAGTAGAGCCCGGCGCGGGCATTGCCCCCGCTGCGGCCGACCGAGGCGATCACCTCGCCCTCTTCGACCCAGTCACCGACCTCCTTGTTCAACGCCTGGTTGTAACCGTAGAGGGTCATGTAGCCGTCGCCGTGGTCGAGGATCATCAGCAGGCCGTAGCCGCGCAGCCAGTCGGCGAAGGCGACCCGCCCGTGGGAGACGGCGCGCACCTCGCCACCCTCGGCGGCATCGATCACCACACCCTGCCAACGGGCCCCGCCGACCCCGCGAGCCTGGCCGTAGTCGGCACTGAATCCGCCGCGCGCCGGCCAGCCGAGCCGGCCGCGCTGCTTACCGAACGGAACGCGCTCCACGGCCGGCATCTCGTCGAGCGCCCGCTGCAGCGAGTCGAGGAGCTTGACGAGGCGCGCCTCGTCGGCACGCTGCCGGGCCAGCTCGCGGTCGTGGTCCTCGATGCGCCCCGCGAGTCGCGCCAGCAGCTCGGCGCGCTCGCGCCGCTCGGCCTCGAGGGCCGCCTCGCTCTCGCGGTGCCGGGCGTGCAGCGCGTCGAGGCGCGCCCTCTCCGCCACGACCTCATCCTCGACCGAGCGGAGCCGGTCCAGAGCCGTCTCGATCGCGGCGATGCGCGCGAGCCGCGCGCGGTTGAAGTAGCCGTAGTAGCCGAGCAGCCGGCCGAGGCGCGCCGGGTCCTCCTGGTTGAGGACGATCTTGAGCTGCTCCTGGCGCCCCATCGCATGGGCGGCGCGCACCTGCGCGGCGAGCTGGTGGCGCTGCGCGGCCACCTCGCGCGCCCGTGCGGTCCGCTCCCGCTCGAGTTCGCCGAGCCGCTCCCCGTGCCGTGCGAGATCCCGCTCGATGCGCCGGCGGTCGCGGTGCAGGTTGCCGATCTGCACCTCGATCGCACGGAGCTTCTCGCGCTCGCGATCCTGCTTCCCGCGGGCCTCGTCGAGTTCCGCCTGCAGCGTGGCGATGCGCGCGCGGAGCGCGTCGAGGTCCCCGGCGGTCGGGGGGGCGGCCGGGACCGTTCCGGTCCAGCAGGCCAGCAGCAGCACGAACCCCGGCACGGCGCCCCGACGGAAGGCGGTGCGGCATGAACGGGCGGGTCGGGAGGGCATCGACATGGCGTGTCGGCGGGATTATACGCGGCCAGTGGCTGACGGCATCTCAAAGTATCAATGTATAATTCAATAATGATGGAACGCCGGGGAAGAGCCCGGACCGGGGAACAGCGATGAAGGTCGGCGACAAGATGGTGATCTCCAAGGACGAGGACATCGAGCGGACCTCGCGCTCGCTCAAGGCGATGTCCCACCCGCTGCGCCTGAAGATCCTCTGCACCCTCGGCGACGAGGAGATCAGCGTGCAGGAGATCGCCGAGTACGTCGGCACTTCGCAGAGCAACATCTCGCAGCACCTCGCGATCCTCCGCGACAAGGGCATCCTCACCTCGCGCAAGGAGGCCAACCGCGTCTACTACCGCGTCGGCGACAACCGCACGCTGCAGTTGCTCGGTATGATGCGCGAAGTGTTCTGCAACCGGACCTGAACCCAGCCACCCGCCACGCCGCGGGCGCATGCCCCACGGGCGCGCCCGCGCGAGGCCCGACGACAGACGGAATCCCATGGAGCAGTACCTCGAATTCGCAGGCAACCACGTCTACCTGCACCTCGCGCTGGTGGTCATCATCGGCATGATCGTCTGGAGCTTCGTCGGCAACCGCTTCGCCGGCTACGGCCGCATCGACCCGCAGGGCGCGGTCCCGCTGCTCAACCGCGAGGGCGGCGTCATGGTCGACGTCCGCGAGACCAAGGAATTCAACGAGGGGCACGTGGTCGGCGCGGTGCACATCCCGCTGAACACCCTCGCCAAGCGCCATGTCGAGATCAGCAAGTACCGCGACAAGCCGGTCATCGTGACCTGCCGCGCCGGAACGCGCTCCGGGCCCGCCTGCAGCACCCTCGCCAAGGCCGGCTTCGAGAAGGTCTACCTGCTCAACGGCGGCATGCTGGCCTGGGAAGGGGCGAGCCTCCCGGTGACCCGCAAGAACAAGAAGAAGAAGTAGCCGCGATGACCGCCCCCGGCATCCTTCTCTACACCTCGGAACTGTGCGGCTACTGCCACCGGGCTCGCCGGCTGCTCGAGCGCAAGGGCGTCGCCTACGAGGAGATCCGCGTCGACGTCGACGCCGACCGCTGGCGCGAGATGACCGAACGCTCCGGCCGGGACACCGTGCCCCAACTCTTCATCGGCGAGCGGCACGTCGGCGGGTTCGACGACATGGTCGAACTCGACCTCGACGGCGAGCTCGATCCGCTGCTCGGGATCGGCGACTGATCCCGGCTCCCCGCCGACCCAACCACAGGATTCCAGCATGGCGAACGACGAAACGACCCCTCCCCCGTCCGGGACGACGGAGCGGCAGTTCAGCATCCAGAAGGTCTACCTCCGCGACGTCTCCTTCGAGAACCCGAATGCGCCCCAGGTCTTCGGCGGCAAAAGCTGGGAGCCGAAGATGGAGCTGGGCATCGAGTCCTCGACCCGCCGCGTCGCCGAGAACCAGTACGAGGTGGTCCTCAAGGTCTCGGTCGAGGCGAAGGTCGAGGAGAAGACCGCCTACCTCATCGAGGTGCACCAGGCCGGCGTGTTCCACGTCCGCGGGGTTCCGGAGGAGGAGCTCGGTCCGCTGCTCGGCAGCTTCTGCCCCAACATCCTCTACCCATTCGCGCGCGAGGCGGTCAGCAGCCTGGCTGTGAAGGGGGGCTTCCCCCAGCTGCTGCTCGACCCGATCAACTTCGACGCGCTCTACGCGCAGAGCCAGGACAAGGGCCGGGCGGCAACGACCGCCGACGCCTGATGGGCGCGCGGCGCACGCCGATCGCCGTGCTCGGGGCCGGATCCTGGGGCACGGCGCTGGCGACCCACCTCGCGCGCAACGGCAACCCGACGCGCCTGTGGGGCCACGACCCGGAGGCGATGGCCCCACTGATCGCCGAGCGGGTCAACCGCCGCTACCTTCCCGACGCGCCGTTTCCGCCGGACCTCGCGCCCACGGCCGATCTGGACGCGGCGCTCGACGGCGTGCGCGACGTGCTCGTCGTGGTGCCGAGCCACGCCTTCGCCGAGACCCTGCGCCGCCTCCGGGGCGCGCTGCCGCCGGAGGCCTGCCTTGCCTGGGCGACCAAGGGCCTGGAGCCGGAGACCGGCCGCCTGCTGAGCGAGGTCGCGACCGAGTGCCTGCCCGACGTGCGCGGGCTCGCGGTGCTCTCCGGGCCGACGTTCGCACGCGAGGTGGCGGCCGGGCTGCCGACGGCGATCACCGTCGCCGCGAGTGACGAGGCGTTCGCCGAGGCGATGAGCCTGCGGCTCCACGCCGAGACCTTCCGCACCTACACCAGTTCAGACCTGGCCGGCGTCCAGCTCGGCGGCGCGGTCAAGAACGTGCTCGCCATCGCCGCAGGGATCGCCGACGGCCTCGGCTTCGGTGCCAACGCCCGCGCGGCGCTGGTCACCCGGGGCCTCGCCGAGATGCTGCGGCTCGGCGAGGCCCTCGGCGCGCACCACGCCACGTTCATGGGCCTCGCGGGGCTGGGCGACCTGGTCCTGACCTGCACCGACGACCAGTCGCGCAACCGCCGCTTCGGCCTCGCGCTGGGCCGGGGCACGGCGCCCGAGGAGGCGCTGGCCGAGATCGGCCAGGTGGTCGAGGGCCGCGGCACCGCGCGCGAGGTGCGCCGGCTGGCCGGGCGGCACGCCGTCGAGATGCCGATCGTCGAGCAGGCCTACCGGGTACTCTGGTCGGGCGTGCCCCCGCGAGACGCGGTCCACGCCCTGCTCACGCGCACGCCGAAGGCCGAGGACGCGTGACGTCCCGGAGCGCGCCTCAGGCGCCTCCCGCGAAACCGTTCTGGCGCCACGCCTCGTAGAGCACCACGGCCACGGCGTTGGAGAGATTTAGGCTGCGGCTGCCCGGCACCATCGGGATGCGCAGCCGGTCGGCCTCCGGCACCCGGTCGAGCACGGCGTCGGGCAGGCCGCGCGACTCGGGACCGAAGAGCAGCGCGTCGCCCTCCGCGAAACGCACCTCGTGACAGGGCCGCGACGCCCGGGTGGTGAACGCGAACAGGCGTCCCGGGCGGACCTCGTCGATGAGGGCCGCGAGGCCGGCGTGCTCCCGCACCCGCGCCCACTCGCGGTAGTCGAGGCCGGCGCGGCGCAGCTGGCGGTCCTCCATCGCGAACCCGAGCGGGTGGACCAGGTGCAGCGCTGCCCCGGCGTTGGCGCACAGGCGTATGATGTTGCCCGTGTTCGGGGGGATCTCGGGCTCGAAGAGGACGACGTGGAACATCGCTTGATGAGTGCGTGGAAACGGTGAGCGCGGAACAGGGGACACCGTCGCTCGAGGTCGATCTCGCGGGGGTCCGGCTCGCCACGCCGCTGGTGCTGCTCTCGGGCTGCGTCGGCTTCGGCGAGGAGTATACGCGGGTCGCGGGCTTCTCGAACCGCGATGCGGGCGCGATCTGCCTGAAGGGGACGACCCTCGAGCCGCGCCTCGGCAACCGCCCGCACCGGGTCTACGAAACCCCGGACGGCATGCTCAACGCCATCGGCCTCCAGAATCCCGGGGCGCGCCACGTCGTCGACGCCATCCTGCCGCAGCTCGACTTCGACGAGACGCGCTTCATCGCCAACGTCTCGGGCAGCACGATCGAGGAGTACGCCGAGGTCACGCGGATCTTCGACGACTCGCCGATCGACGCCATCGAGATCAACATCTCCTGCCCCAACGTCAAGGCGGGCGGCGTCGCGTTCGGCAACGACCCGGCGATGTCGGCCCGCGTCGTCGAGGCGTGCCGCGCGGCCACCGGGAAACCGCTGATCACCAAGCTGTCGCCGAACCAGACCGACATCGCCGAGAACGCCCGACGCTGCATCGATGCCGGCACCGATGCCTTCGCCGTGATCAACACGCTGATGGGCATGGCGGTCGACATCGAGTCGCGCACGCCGGTCATCGGCAACAACCAGGGCGGCCTGTCGGGCCCGGCGATCAAGCCGATCGCCCTGCTGAAGGTGCACCAGGTGCACCGCGTCGCGCGCGAACACGGCATCCCGATCATCGGCCAGGGCGGCATCGTCTCGGCCGAGGACGCGCTCGAGTTCGTCATCGCCGGCGCCAGCGCGGTCGGCATCGGCACGGCGCTGTTCTACGACCCGTTGCTGCTGCCACGGATCAATGCCGGCATCCGCGACTACCTCGCGCGTCACGGTTTCGGGAGCCTCGCCGAGCTGACCGGCACCCTGGCGCTTCACGGTTAGCGCATGATGCTAGAAATCATTTGACTTTCATTCAGTAAGTCCCGAGAATAAATAGTAAAAATAAGATCGCGGCGCGCACGGTTGCGCTTGGATATCCCAGGATGAGGAACGGCCCGCTCGCATGATCGGAAAGAAGCGCGGGAAACACCGGGGAGTGACGGGGGTCTCGATCCATCCGGGCGGGGTGGCGGTGGCCCATGTGGAGCGCACCCCGGACCAGCCGCCGAGGCTCGTGGCGTGCGACTACGCGGTGGGCAACGAGACCTCGAGCCTGCTCGGTGGCCTCGTGCGCAAGCACGGGCTCCAGGGGAGCCGTTGCGTGCTCTGCCTGCATCCGACCCAGTACGAGATCGCCATAGTCGACCGGCCGGAGGTCGAGGCGTACGAGCTGATCGACGCC
>JAWVZO010000029.1:0-19931 GCA_033722135.1 Gammaproteobacteria bacterium
ACGGGCGACACCGCGGTCACGCCCACACCGGCCGTCGCCGACCGGCCCGATCCATCGCCGCCCCCGCCGCCCCCGCCGCCGCTGTCGACCTACAGCGACACGCTCACCAGCGGCATCGCTGGACCCGAGATGGTGCGCCTGCCCGGCGGGACCTTCGTCATGGGCAGCACCACCGGCGGCCCCGACGAGCAACCGCCGCACGAGGTGACCGTCGCGCCCTTCTCGATCGGCACCCAGGAGGTCTCGTTCGCCCAGTACGACCGCTTCGCCCGCGCCACCGACCGCGAACGGCCGGCCGACCAGTGGGGGCGCGGCAGCCAGCCGGTCGTCAACGTCAGCTGGCACGACGCGGTCGCCTACACCGAGTGGCTGAGCGAGGAGACCGGGGAGAACTACCGCCTGCCGACCGAGGCCGAGTGGGAGTACGCGGCACGCGGCGGGGCGACCGGTAACTTCTGGTGGGCCGAGTACGACGACAAGGCGTACGCGATCTGCACCGGCTGCGACTTCCGCAACCCTAACCCCGACCGCCCGGTCTCGGTCGAGAAGATGCCGGAGAACCCCTACAAGCTGCACAACGCCGCCGGCAACGTCCACGAGTGGGTCGCCGACTGCTACGTCGCCGGCTACGCCAATGCGCCGACCGACGGCTCGGCCCGCACCGGGCGCTGCCGGGAGCGGGTGATCCGTGGCGGCTCCTACCTCAGCCAGAAGAGCCAGGTACGGCCGGCCGCCCGCTCGCACATGCTTGCCGAGGCGATGCAGTTCGACATCGGCTTCCGCGTTGCCCGCGACGAATGAGCCGAACCCTTCGCACCGCTGGATCGATGGAGTAACCGATGAGGGAACGTATCACCGGCCCGCTGCTGGCCGGCCTGCTGCTGTTCGCCGGCGCCGCCGGCGCGTCACCGCTCGAAGAGGCGATCGCCGCCTACGAGCTCGGAGAGTTCGACCGCGCCATCCCGGCCCTGACCGCAGCCGCCGAGGGGGGGGATCCCCTGGCCCAGGTCTACCTCGGCCTCGCCTACTACAACGGGTATGGCGTCCCGGAGGACGACCGCATCGCGTTCACGTGGTTCTGGCGCGCCGCCGAGCAGGGATTCGCCGAGGGGCAGTTCCAGCTCGGCTTCATGTACACCTACGGCTTCGGTATCCCCGAGGGCGAGCCCGACCCCGAGGGCAAGGCGGTCGAGTGGTTCGCGCGCGCGGCCGACCAGGGGCACGCCGAGGCCCAGTTCAACCTCGGCCTGATGCTGCTCGCCGGCAGCGGCACACCTCGCGACGAGGAGGCCGGCATGCACTGGATCGAGACCGCGGCGCGCAACGGCAGCCCGGGCGCGAGACGCTTCACCGGCGACCTCGACTGAGCCGCGCCGCTTCACGGGCGAGCAGCGCGCGCTTGCGCGTCTCTCCCCAGCGATAACCGCCGATCCCCCCGTCGCCGCGCAGCACGCGGTGGCACGGCACCAGCACCGCGACCGGGTTGTCGCCCACCGCGGAGCCGACGGCCCGTGCCGATGCACCGCTGCCGAGCCGTGCAGCCAGGGTCCCGTAGCTGCAGGCCGTCCCCTCGGGCAGCGCGAGCAGCGCCTCCCAGACACGGAGCCGGAACCGGCTGCCGCGCAGCAGCAACGCGGGGGCCGTCGCCGTCCCGAGCCGGCCGAGCATGGCGTGCACGGCCACCCGATCGGAAACCAGCCGGCCCTCCGGCCACTCGCGCCGGGCCGCAGCGAGCGCCGCCGTGCCGTCCGCGTCCTCGTCGCAGAGGAAACGCAGGCCGGCCACGCCGCGCTCGGTGACCAGCGCCAGCGCCGGCCCGAGCGCCGTCTCCAGCACGGCGTGGCGCAGCATCAGGCCGGCGCCGAGTCTGCGGCACTCGCCCGGGGTCATCCCCTCCACGCCGACGAACAGGTCGTGCAATCGCGAGGGCCCGGAGAGCCCGCTGGCCAGCGCCGCGTCGAGCACGGTCGCCGAGTCGCGCAGCAGCTGCCGGGCATGGCTGACGGTCAGGTACCCGAGGAACTGCTTCGGTGAGACCCCGGCCCAGCGCACGAACAGCCGCTGGAAATGGTGGGGACCGAGGCCGACGTGCGCCGCGACCTCGGCGAGGTCGGGCTGGCGGCCCCGGCGGTCGACCAGGAAGCGGATCGCCGCGGCGATGCGCCGGTAGTCGCGCCCGCCGTCGGCGTCGAACAGCCAGCCGGCAGGTGCGTCCGCGATTCGCGATGCCGTCGCCACGCCCATTCCCGTTCCCCGTACCGTGATCCCGGGATCAGCGTAGATCGGTTCCTGGGCCGCGGGCCACCCGGTTCTTGCGCCGGCTACGGCCTCAGGGGCAGGGGTTGGAGTGGTACCGGTGCACCGCCTCGATGGCGTCGAGGACGGTCTCGTCGAGAACCAGGTCGGCACTGGCCAGGTTCTCCTCGAGCTGCTCCATTCCCGTCGCGCCGATGATGTTGGCGGTCAGGAACGGCCGGCTGGTGACGTAGGCGAGCGCCATCTGCGCCGGCGACAGACCGTGCTCGCGGGCAATCTCGACGTAGGCGCGCACCGCCGGCTCCGCCTCCGGCCCCGTGTAGCGGCTGAAGCGCTCGAACAGCGTGATCCGTGCCCCGGGCGGCCGAGCGCCGTCGAGGTACTTGCCGCTCAGCACGCCGAAGGCCATCGGCGAGTAGGCGAGCAGCCCGACCTGCTCGCGGTGGGCGATCTCGGCCAGACCGACCTCGAAGCTGCGGTTGAGCAGGTTGTAAGGGTTCTGGATCGAGACCACGCGCGGCAGCCCGGCCGCGTCCGCCAGGGCGAGGAAGCGCATCGTGCCCCACGGTGTCTCGTTCGACAGCCCGACGTGACGCACCTTGCCCGCCGCGACGAAGTCGGCCAGCACCCCCAGCGTCTCCTCGATCGGCGCCCCTTCGTCGGCCTCGTCGGCATGCTCGTAGCCGAGCTTGCCGAAGAAGTTGGTGCTGCGATCGGGCCAGTGCAGCTGGTAGAGGTCGACGTAGTCGGTCTGCAGGCGCCGCAGGCTGTCGTCGAGCGCCGCGGTCATGTTGGCGCGATCGAGACGCGTGTTGCCGCCGCGGAAATGGTTCAGCCAGTCGGCCCGGCCGCAGACCTTGGTCGCCAGCACGACGCGGTCGCGGCCACCCCGCGCGGCCAGCCAGCTGCCGATGTAGGCTTCGGTGCGCCCCCGGGTCTCGGCACGCGGCGGGACCGGGTAGAGCTCGGCGGTGTCGATGAAGTTGATGCCGGCGTCGAGCGCGCGGTCGAGCTGCGCGTGGGCCTCGGCCTCGCTGTTCTGCTCGCCCCAGGTCATCGTCCCGAGACAGAGCGCGCTGACCTCGATGTCGGTGCGGCCGAGCCGGTTGCGGCGCATGGCGTCCCTCGCGAATGACGGGCGGCCCGCTGCCGCCCCATCCGCGAAGCCTAGCGCATGCGCAGCGGACTGTCCGTCGCTCAGCGCCCCTGCTTGAGCATCATCTCCTCGACCAGCGGGGCGAGGACGATCTCCATCGCGAAGCCCATCTTGCCGCCGGGCACCACGATGGTGTTGCGCCGGGACATGAACGAATCGTGGATCATGCTGATCAGGTACGGGAAGTCGATGCGCAGCTTGCGCGGATCCTTGAAGCGGATCACCACGAAGCTCTCGTCCGGGGTCGGGATGTCGCGGGCGACGAACGGGTTGGAGGTGTCGACCGTCGGCACGCGCTGGAAGTTGATGTCGGTGCGCGAGAACTGCGGCGTGATGTAGTGCACGTAGTCGTGCATGCGCCGCAGGATGGTGTCGGTGACCGCCTCGGCCGAGTAGCCGCGTGCCGAGGTGTCACGGTGGATCTTCTGGATCCACTCCAGGTTGACGATCGGCACCACGCCGATCATCAGGTCGACCCACTGCGCGACGTTGTGCTCGTCGGTCACCACGCCGCCGTGCAGACCCTCGTAGAAGAGCAGGTTGGTGTCGTGGCGGATCGGCTGCCACGGAGTGAAGGTGCCCGGCTCCTGGCTGAACGGCGCCGCCTCCTCGGGATTGTGCAGGTAGAGGCGCGACTCGCCGGTACCGTGCTTGGCGTACTCGCGGAACAGCGATTCGAGCTTGTCGAAGAGGTTCGCCTCGGGCCCGAAGTGGCTGAAGTCACGCCCCTCCACGAGGGCCTTCTCTGTCTCCTCCTTCATCGCCGCGCGGTCGTAGCGGTGGAAGCTGTCGCCCTCGACAATCGCGGCGCGCACCCCCTCGCGGTAGAAGATGTGCTCGAACGCCGTCTTGACCGTCGAGGTGCCGGCGCCGGATGAACCGGTCACGGCGATGATCGGGTGTTTTTGTGACATTTCTGGCTCTCCTCATCCCCCGGCCGAGGCCGGCACAAACTAGCACGAGAGCGGTTTCCAACCGCGTAATGACGCGATGCTACCATAAGCACACATTATGAATGCTTATGTATTTATAAGTATTAACTGAACTAGAAGACGAGGTTCAGCATGGCGATCGCGACGACCAGGAAGAGCACGGTCATCACCCCGCCGGCGCGCATGAAGTCCATCACCTTGTAGCCGGCGGGCCCCATGATCAGCGCGTTGACCTGGTGGGTCGGGATCAGGAAGGAGTTGGAGGTGCAGACCGCGACGGTCAGCGCGAAGATGCGCGGGTCGGCGCCGGCGCCAAGCGCGATGTTGACCGCGAGCGGCACCAGGAGCACCGTCGCGCCGACGTTGGACATCACCAGCGTGAAGATCGTCGCGAGCACGCCGATCGCCGCCTGCAGGCCCCAGATCGGGATTCCGTCGAGCAGTTCGAGGGTCTGCTGCGCGATCCAGCGTGCCGTGCCGGTGCCCTCGACCGCCAGGCCGAGCGGGATCAGGCTGGCGAGCAGGAACACGGTCTTCCAGCTGACCGCCTCGTAGGCCTCATCCATGGTCAGCACGCCGCTCAGGATCATGCCCACGGCGCCGACCAGCAGGGCGATCGATAGGCGCAGGTCGGTGAACAGCACCAGGCCGAGCGCGGTCAGGAAGAAGATCACCGCCCACATCACCTTGTGCGGGCGCAGCTCCTCGTGCGGGAAATCGGCGGTGACCACGACGAAGTTGCGGTCCTTCTGCAGCCGGGCCAGGTCATCCCACTGGGTGTGGACGATCAGCGTGTCGCCGGCCTGGAACTCGATGTCGCCGAGCTTGCTGCGCCGGGTCTCGCCGCCGCGGTGCAGCGCCAGGACGCTGATGCCGTAGGTCTTGCGCATGCGGATGTCGGCCATCGTCTTGCCGATCAGCTTCGAGCTGGGCGGGATGACGATCTCGGCGACGCCGGCATGGACCGGGGCGAGGATGTCGGCGAAGGTGCTCAGGTCGGGGCGGATCTTGACCCGCTGGCGCACGGCGAACTCGCCGATCTCGTCGCTGGCGCCGATGAACGCGATCACGGTGTTGGGCACGATCTCGACGTCGCGCGCCGGCGAGACCAGCTGCTTGCGGTTGCCGCGCATGGCGACGATCAGCAGCCGGTGCTCGGTGCCGAACTCGACCTGTTCGACGGTCTTGCCGACCAGCGGGCTCTCCGGCGGCACCTCGACCTCGAACAGGTCGCCCGAGAGCCCGTAGGTGTCGCGCAGGTAGGACATCGTCGTGCCGCCGTAGGTGGACTCCGATTTCTTCTTCTTTACCGCCGGCAGCATGTGGTTGCCGAGGTACATGAAGTAGAGGACACCGGTCGCGACCAGCGCCAGGCCGACCGGCGTGACGTCGAACAGGTCGAACGTCGCCATCGGCGCGAAGCCGTCGGGCAGGCTGCGGTTCGAGGTCAGGATCAGGTCGTTGAGCAGGATCAGCGGGCTCGAACCGATCATCGTGACCGTCCCGCCGAGGATCGCGCAGAACCCCATGGGCATCAGCAGGCGCGACATCGGCAACCCGGTACGCCCCGAGATGCGGCTGACCACCGGCAGGAAGAGCGCGGTCGCGCCGACGTTCTGCATGAAGCTCGAGATGATCGCGACCGTGCCCGAGACCAGCGGGATGATGCGCTTCTCGGCCTGCCCGCCGATACGCAGGATCTGCGCGGCAACCGTGCTCATCAGCCCGGTCTTGTCGAGGCCGGCGCCGATGATCATCACCGCGATGATCGACATCACCGCGTTCGACGAGAAGCCGTCGAACAGGTGGCGGATCTCGACCAACGGCGTGTGGAAGTAGCTGACCACCCCGACGATCACCATGACCACGATCGCGGCCACGTCGACACGGACGATCTCGGAGACGAACAGGAAGATGGTGAACGCGAGAATCCCCAGCACGATCATCATGTCGTCGGTGAGGATGAGGCTCTCGGTCAACGCGGCATTCCCTGCGGAGAAATTCGTGGTTCCTACAGCCCCGGAGACGGGCCATTCGAAAAATTATGCATACTCCCTAACTCCACGTCCATCATGGATTTTCCGCACTAGGCGACGCGTTCCGATAGTGCCCAGAACGGCTTGATGGACGCAAAAATCCGGCTTATGGAACGGCCCTGCCGGAACTCCGGTCACCGCCGCCGGAACAGCAGGTCGAACACCTCGTGGCCCAGCGCGCGACCGCGACGCTCGAAACGGGTCGGCGGCCGGTACGCGGGACGCGGGGCGTAACCGCCCGGCGCGGCGTCGTTCTCGAGCAGCGCGCACCCCTCGAGCACCCCGAGCATCTGCTCGGCGTAGGGGGCCCAGTCGGTCGCGGCGTGGAACAGGCCGCCGAGGGCCAGGCGGCGGGCGGCGAGCTCGACGAACTCGGGTTGCAGCAGGCGGCGCTTGTGGTGTCGCTTCTTGGGCCACGGGTCGGGGAAGAACAGCAGCAGCCGGTCGAGGCTCCCGTCATCGAGCATCGCCCCTAGGACCTGCAGCGCGTCGCCCTCGATCACCCGCACGTTGGCCAGGCCGCGCGCCTCGATCCCGGCGAGCAGCCGGCCGATGCCCGGACGGTGCACCTCGACGCCGAGGAAGTCGTGCCCCGGATCGGCCTCGGCCATGGCGAGCAGCGCGTCGCCCATGCCGAAGCCGATCTCCAGCGCCACCGGCGCCCGGCGCCCGAACAGGGCCGGGAGGTCGAGCGGCCTGTCGGCAAGAGGCACGCCGAAGCGCGGGTAGAGTGACTCCAGCGCGCGGCGCTGGGCCGGGGTCATGCGCCCCTGGCGGCGAACGTAGCTGCGTACGCCCCGTTCCGGGGCGGACGGGGCCTCGTCGCGCTCGGTCACGGGCTCAGAAGAAGGTGCCGTCGATCGGCGACGAGGCGCTGGCGTAGCGCTTGCGGGGCATGCGACCGGCCAGGAACGCCTCCCGCCCCGCCTCGATCCCCTTGCGCATGGCCGAGGCCATCAGCACCGGGTCGCGCGCCGCGGCGATCGCGGTGTTCATCAGCACTCCGTCGCAGCCGAGCTCCATCGCGACCGCGGCATCCGAGGCGGTGCCGACGCCGGCGTCGACGAGCACCGGCACCGACGCGTTCTCGACGATCTCGAGGATGTTGTACGGGTTGCGGATGCCGAGGCCGGAACCGATCGGCGCGGCGAGCGGCATCACCGCGACGCAGCCCGCCTCCTCGAGGCGCCGGGCGACGATCGGGTCATCGTTGGTGTAGACCATCACCTTGAAGCCGTCGGCCACGAGCGTCTCGGCCGCCTCCAGCGTGGCCATGACGTCGGGGAACAGGGTCTTCTCGTCGCCGAGCACCTCGAGCTTGACCAGGTCGTGGCCGTCGAGGAGCTCGCGCGCGAGCCGGCAGGTGCGCACCGCGTCCTCGACGGTGTAGCAGCCGGCAGTGTTCGGCAGCAGCGTGTAGCGGTCCGCCGGCAGCGCGTCGAGCAGGTTAGGCTCGTCGGGATTCTGGCCGATGTTGGTGCGGCGGATCGCGACGGTGACGATCTCCGCCCCGCTCGCGTCGAGCGCCGCGCGGGTCTCGTCGAAGTCGCGGTACTTCCCGGTGCCGACAAGCAGGCGGGAACGGTAGCTCCGGCCGGCGACCACCAGCGCGTCGTCGGTCCGGGCCGGTGCGGGGGTGGTCGAATTCATCTTCGCTGTTCCTCTCGATGCGTTGCGCCGGACCCGCCGCCGATCGCCTGGACGACCTCCACCCGGTCGCCGGAACGGAGCCGGTGGCCGGCGTGCGAGCCCCGGGGTACGATTTCCCGGTTCACCTCGACCGCGACCCGTCGGTCGCCGAGGTCGAGAAGCGCGAGCAGGCCGGCGACGTCGGTGCCGTCGGGAATCTCGCGAAGTTCGCCGTTGAGCTCGATCTGCACGGTGCGCGGAAGGGCCTGATCCGGGGTGTTTCCTGGGGAGAGGCGGATTCTAACCGAACCCTCCGGGCGCCTGGCAAAAGGGGGCGGGGAAATTCCTGATTGAAATGGTAGGTAGAATGAGCCTAAAATGACGTAAGTCATTTCTAGGGGGTTGACCGGACGCCCATCGGCGTTTCGTGCGATTCTCACTGGAGAACAGATGAGCCAGTCCAGCAAGAACAACGTGATCAAGTTATCGGAAGTGGCGGTCAGCTGCCGCAACTGCTCCATGTACGGCATCTGCACCCCGCCGGGCGCGGACGCCAACACCATGGCCCTGCTCGAGAACGCGATCAAGAAGCGCCGCGTGGTCTCGCGCGGCGAGCACCTCTACCGCGCCGGCGATCCGTTCAGCTCGATCTACTGCGTGCGTTCCGGGTCGATCAAGACCTACGTCAACTCGGACGACGGTAGCGAACAGGTGACCGGTTTCCACCTGCCGGGCGAGCTTCTCGGCCTGGCCGGCATCTGCGCCGAGGACATGCCCGGCTCGGCGGTGGCCCTCGAGACCAGCAGCGTCTGCGAGATTCCGTTCGACCGCATCGACATCCTCACCGAGAGCCTGCCCGGCCTGAAGGACGAGCTGATCCGCCTGCTCAGCCAGAAGGTGCTGCACTACCAGACCCTGACCATGCTGCTCAGCCGCAAGAGCGCCGAGGAGCGCCTCGCCGCGTTGCTGCTCAGCCTGTCGACCCGCTTCCAGCGGCGCGGTTTCTCGGCGACCGAGTTCTACCTCAGCATGTCGCGCAACGACATCGGCAACTACCTCGGTCTGGCCGTCGAGACGGTCAGCCGGATGTTCACCCGCTTCGACACCGACGGCCTGCTCACCGTGCAGCGCAAGTACGTCAAGCTGCACGACATCGAGCGGCTCAAGGTGATGGCCGGTAGCCCGCGCATCCACCTGCAGATGGCGCAGGCCTGACGAGGGGCTTACGAAGACGACCAGGAAGGGCGGCCACTGGCCGCCCTTCTCTTTTGCGGTTCGGGTTTCAGTCCGGCCCACGCTGGAAATGCTGTGCGCCAGGCGTGTCCCACTGGCTTGGAAAGCCCTGTTGCGAGCGGGTCCCCCGGGGTCACGCCACCCGGTTGCGCGGGTCCCCGGCGCGGAACCGCTCGATGTTCTCGGCCACCTGGTCGATCAGGCGCTGGCGCGACTCGCGCGCAGCCCAGGCGACGTGCGGGGTCACGATCAGGTTCGGGATGTCCGGCTCGAGCAGCGGGTTGCCGTCATGCGGTGGCTCGACGGTGAGCACATCGAACCCGGCACCGCCGAGGCGCCCGGTGCGCAGCGCCGCGGCCAGCGCCGCCTCGTCGACGATGCCGCCGCGCGCGGTGTTGATCAGCACCGCGTCGTCGCGCATCGCGGCGAGCTCGTCGGCGCCGATGAGGTTGCGGGTGGCGTCGGTCAGCGGGCAGTGGAGGGTCAGCACGTCGACCTCCGGCAGGAGCTCCGTCAGCGGCACCCGCCCCTCCCGGGGCGAGCCACCCGGGCGCTGGGCGATGCGCACCTCCATGTCGAACGCCTCGGCCAGCCGCGCGACGCCCTGCCCCAACTCGCCGTAACCGACGATCCCGAGCGTCTTCCCGGCCAGTTCGCGGATCGGGTAGTCGAGCAGGCAGAAGTGCGGGCTGGCGGCCCAGCGACCCTCGGCGACCGCCTCGCGGTACTCGAACACCTTGGTGGTCAGGGCCAGCAGCAGCGTGAAGACGTGCTGGGCGACCGAAGGCGTGCCGTAGGCGGTGACGTTGCTCACCACGACCCCCGCGTCGCGCGCCGCGTCGAGGTCGACGTTGTTGGTCCCGGTCGCGGCGACGGCGACGAAGCGGAGGTCTGACGCCGCGGCGAGCGTGGCGGCATCGAGCACCACCTTGTTGGTGACCACCACCTCGGCTCCGGCGATGCGTCCGGCGACCTCGCCCGGGGCGGTGACCGGGTGGAGTCGCCAGTCGTCGAGGCTCGCCTCGAGTCGGCCGAGGTCGAGATCGTCGCCCAGCGTGTCGAGATCGAGGAGGACGCCGCGCATGTTCCGCTCCGGTTGGGGGGGTTGCCGGCTAGCTTAGCAGCCGCGTCGGCCTCCGGCGGGCGTCACTCGTCGAGCGTGAAGCCGACGCGGATCGTCACCTGGTAGTGCCCGACCCGGCCATCCTCGATGTGGCCGCGGGTCTCCGCAACCTCGAACCAGCGCATGTTGTGCACCGTCGTCGCCGCGCGGGCGAGTGCGTTGTCGATGGCGGCCTCGATGCTTTCCGGCGACGACCCGACGAGTTCGATCTTCTTGTATACGTGTCTGCTCATGGCCTTCTCCTTCCTACCTCGTGTAACGCTGCAAGACATTGTTGCAACTGGAATCTCTTCGCCCCGGCCCGGGCCGGCAAATTACGTGATCTCACGCATTGCGGGGGTCGGTCGGCAGGCGTAGTTTGCATGATAGACGGCTTGAGGGGGCCGACACGCCGAACCCGGCGCCAGGAGGTCGACATGACCCCGCACCTGATGTCTCACTACACGCCCGGCGACGGCGACGCATCCGCCCCGGCCTGCCCGCTCTGCGCCAACCTCGACCACGTCGAACGGCCGATGGTCCGCCACCTCGACCTGCGCGACGATCTGCTGGTCACCCGCTGGCACTGCGATCACTGCCAGGCGAGCTTCACGCTGCCCGAGCCGACGCCCGGCGAGGGCCTGCGTTTCGGCGAGTCCCGCCTCGCCTGAACCACCCCCGCGGCGCACCGGGGCCGCATCGGCTAAGCTGGCCTCCCGAACCCACGGCCACGCCCGGAACGATGCGACCGCAGCCGACCGTCACACCCGCCGCGCGCCCGGCCTTTCCCGCACTCCGCCGCCTCCTGCACGCGCTCGTGGTGGCCTGCGCGGTGCTTCTTCCGCCCGTGGCGATGGCCGAACCGGTCGACGCGCTGCGCGCGGCGGCCCTGGCGGGCGATGCCGAGGCCCAGGCACGGCTCGGCAGCCGGCTCTACCGGGGCGACGGCGTGCCGCGCGACCTCGTCGCGGCCTTCCGCTGGCTGCTGCGCGCCGCCGAGCAGGGCTCGGTAACCGCGCAGACCGGCCTCGCGGTGCTCTACTACAACGGCGAGGGAACGCCGCAGCACCTCGTCGAGGCGCTCAAGTGGGCGCTGATCGCCGCCGACAGCGGCGACGCCGATGCGGCGCGCCACCGCGACTACCTGCTGCAACGCCTCGCCCCGCACCAGGTCCGCGAGGCCCGGCGACTGGCCACGGCCTGGGTCCCGAAGCCCGAACCCGCCAACCGTTGACCGCCCCCGCTGCGCTTGATGGCGATCAAGGCGTCACCCTGCGCGACGCATAGAGTCGGGTCATGGACCCCATCCACACGAACCCCTCCCCCCGCTGGGCCCCGTTCGCCCTCGGCTTCCGCCCGTTCTTCCTGCTCGCCGGACTCGCCGCGGTGCTGCTGCTCGGTGCCTGGCTTGCCCTCGCCGTCGGCGAGTTGCCGCCGCCGGCCCACTACGACCTGGTCGGCTGGCACAGCCACGAGATGCTGTTCGGCTACATCGCCGCGGTAATCGCCGGGTTCCTGCTGACCGCGGTGCGCAACTGGACCGGCGTCGACACCCCGACCGGCGCACCGCTGGCGGCGCTCGCCGCGCTCTGGCTGCTCGCCCGGCTGCTGCCCTGGCTGCCCGGTGTGCCGGGCCTGGCCGTCGCGCTGGTCGATCTCGTTTTCCTGCCCGCGCTGGCGCTCGCGCTGGCCGGCCCGCTGCGCGCCGGGCGCAACCGCATGAACCTGGTGATGCTGCCGCTGCTACTGGCGATGACGCTCGCCAACGCCATCGTGCACGCGCGGGCGCTCGGCTGGAGCGACCTGCCGGCGACCGTCGGCACCCGGCTGATGCTCGACCTCGTGCTCGCGCTGGTGCTGCTGGTCGGCGGACGGGTGATGCCGTTCTTCACCGAGACCGGTGTCGCCGGCGCGCGTCCCCGGGTGCGCCGCCCGGTCGAGCTCGCCGGCGTGGTGCTGATGGCGCTGCTGATCGCGCTGCACCTGGCCGGCGTGTCCGGCGCGGCGCTGGCCGCCGTCGCCGGGACCATGGCCGCGGTCCAGGCGGCGCGCCTGGCCGGGTGGTACCAGCGAGGCGTGTTCGGCGTGCCGATCCTCGCGGTGCTCTACAGCGGCTACGCCTGGCTGGTGGCCGGCTTCGCGCTGCACGCGCTCGCCGCGCTCGGGCTGTTCGTCCCGTCGGCGGCGACCCACGCCTTCACCGTCGGTGCACTCGGCGTGCTGACGCTCGGCATGATGGCCCGGGTCGCGCTCGGCCACACCGGCCGGCCGATGCGCTCGGTGCTGGCGATCGACGTCGCGTTCGTGCTGCTCAACGCCGCCGCGCTGGTCCGCGTCTTCCTGACCGGGTTCTTCCCGGCCGGACACGGCACCTGGCTCTACCTCTCCGGATTCCTGTGGCTCGCCGCGTTCCTGCTCTTCGTCGGGATCTACGCGCCGATCCTGCTGCGTCCCCGGGCGGACGGCAACCCGGGCTGAGCCGCCGCCCGGGCCTTCCGGACCCGGCCGTCGCGCACCCGGCAGGTCGGGGTCCACCCGCCGACCGCGCACGCCTCCCGGGTGCACGGCAACGGCACGCCCGGGAATAACCAAAGACCGATTAATTCTTTTTCGCGCGCGTCGCGCTCTGGTATCACTCTCCCCCATCACGCGACGGACCCGCCGTCCGGCGCCCTGTTTCGATACCGGAGAGACACGACATGAGTCACGGCAACGACATCACCCAGCTGGCGAGGCGCCTGGCCGGCGCGGAACCGCAGGCGATCATCGAGGAGGCGCTGAAGAGCCGCGAGCACGTCGCGATCTCGTTCAGCGGCGCCGAGGACGTGGTGCTGATCGACATGGCCGCGCAGCTCGGCGTGCCGTTCCGCGCCTTCTCGCTCGACACCGGGCGGCTGCACCCCGAGACCTACCGCTACCTCGACACGGTCCGCGAGCACTACGGCATCGACCTCGAGATCACCTTCCCCGAGGCCGGGGTGGTCGAGGCGCTGGTCAACGCCAAGGGGCTGTCGAGCTTCTACGACGACGGCCACAAGGAGTGCTGCCAGGTGCGCAAGGTCGCCCCGCTGCGGCGCAAGCTGGCCACGCTCGACGCATGGGTCACCGGCCAGCGCCGCGACCAGAGCCTCGGCACCCGCAACGAACTCGCGGTGGTCGAGCTCGACGGGGCGTTCTCGACGCCGGAACGCGCGCTGGTCAAGTTCAACCCGCTGGCCAACTGGTCCTCGGCCGACGTCTGGAACTACATCCGCGCCAACGAGGTGCCGTACAACCCGCTCCACGCACGCGGCTTCACCAGCATCGGCTGCGAGCCCTGCACCCGCCCGGTGCTGCCCAACCAGCACGAGCGCGAGGGGCGCTGGTGGTGGGAGAACCCGGCCGACAAGGAGTGCGGCCTGCACGCCGCCAACCTGCGCGCCGTCAACGGCTGACGGGAGGGGTCACCATGCGCCGCATCACGCTGGTCAAGAAGCTCCTCGCCGACGGCACGCCGTGCCGCAAGTGCCGGCAGGTCGAGGCGCGCATGGCCGACAACGGCCACGACGCCTGGATCGACCGCGTCGTCGTCGCCGACGAGCGCGACCCGGACGGCGAGGGCTGGCGGCTGGCCCGCGAGCACGGCGTGGCGACCGCGCCGTTCTTCCTCGTCGAGGCCGACGGGACGACCCGCGCCTACACCGTCTACCTGAAGTTCGTCCGCGAGGTCATCCAGGGCGACGCGTCCGGGCCGCCGACACCGGCCCAGGCCTTCGAACTCGCCGGCAAGACCGCCTAGGCGCGCGCCGTGGAGGCCGCGTTCGTCCTGACGGGCTTCGTCGTGGGCGCGGTGATCGGCCTGAGCGGCATGGGCGGCGGCGCGCTGATGACCCCGGCGCTGCTGTTCGCCGGCGTGCCGCCGACGGTCGCGGTCGGCACCGACCTGCTGTTCGCCCCGCTGACCAAGTTCTGCGCCCTGGTCCAGCACCAGCGCAGCGGCACCGTGCGCTGGCCGCTGGTCCGGCTGCTCGCCCTCGGCAGCCTGCCCGGCGCCGCGCTCGCACTGCTCGTCGTCAGCCGGCTGGTCGCCGACGGCGCCGACCTGCAGCGGCTGATCGTCGGAACGCTCAGCGTCAGCCTGGTCGCCACCGCGCTGATGCTGCTGCTCGGCCGGACCCGCCATGCCGCGGGGCGGCACAGCCTGATCCCGCCGTCGTGGCAGGCCCCGCTGACGGTGGCCGCCGGGGCCGTGGTCGGCGTGCTGGTCGCGCTGTCGTCGGTCGGTGCCGGAGCGCTCGGCGTCGCGGTGCTGTTCCTGCTCTACCCCGCGCTGCCGGCGGCACGGATAGTCGGCAGCGACATCGCCCACGCGCTGCCGCTGGCGCTGTTCGCCGGGCTCTGGCATCTCGGCCTCGGCCACGTCGACTTCGCGCTGCTCGGCAGCCTGCTGCTCGGCTCGCTCCCGGGCACCTACCTCGGCAGCCGCGCGGCACTGGCGATGCCCGAGCCGGTGATGCGCCCGCTGCTCGGCGGCGTGCTGCTCGCGATCGGCGTGGGCATGGCCGTGCACGTGTGACGCCCGCCGGGCGCACGCGTGACGCCGGGCTCAGCCGAGGCGGTCGCGGAACGCCTCGTAGCCGAACTCGCGCAGCACCTCGAGCGTGTCGCTGCGCGAGTCCCACAGCGCGATGGCCGGCAGCGGGGTGCCGTTGAAGGTCGTCGTCTTGACCATCGTGTAGTGCGCCATGTCGTCGAACACGAGCCGCTGCCCCACTACGAGCGGCGCGTCGAAGCTGTAGTCGCCGATCACGTCGCCGGCCAGGCAGGTGGTGCCGCCGAGGCGGTAGGCGTGCGCCCTCTCGCCCGCCTCGCCTGCGCCGAGGATCTCCGCGCGGTACGGCATCTCCAGGGTGTCGGGCATGTGGCAGGTGGCCGAGGTGTCGAGGATCGCCTGCGGCCGGTCGGTATCCATGACGTCGAGCACCTCGGCGACCAGCACCCCGGTGCGGATCGCCACCGCCTCGCCGGGCTCGAGGTAGACGGCCAGCCCGTGGCGCGCGCGGAACGCGCGAATCCGCGCGACCAGCGCGTCGACGTCGTAGCCCGGGCGGGTGATGTGGTGGCCGCCGCCGAAGTTGATCCACTCGAGCCGATCGAACAGGTGGCCGAAGTCGCGCTCGACGACGGCCAGCGTGCGGTCGAGCGGCGCGAAGTCCTGCTCGCACAGCGTGTGGAAGTGCAGGCCGCTGATCCCTTCGAGCGACTCGCCGGCGAACCGCCCGGCCGGGATGCCGAGCCGCGAGCCCGGTGCGCACGGGTCGTAGAGCGGCACCGTGCCCTCGGAGTGCTGCGGGTTGATGCGCAGGCCGAAGCGCAGCCCCGGCCGCCGCGCCCGGGCCTCAAGCGCGAGCTCGCGGAAGCGGTGCCACTGCTCGAAGGAGTTGAAGACCACGTGGTCGGCGATGGCGAGGATCTCGCGCAGCTCCGCCTCGCCGTAGGCGGCCGCGAAGACGTGCACCTCGCCGCCGACCTCCTCGTGGCCGAAGCGCGCCTCGTGCAGCCCGCTCGCGCAGGTGCCCGACAGGTGGCGGGCGGTCAGCGGGCCGAGCGCGGCCATCGCGAATGCCTTCAGCGCGGCGAGCACCTTCGCGCCGCTCGCCTCCTGCACCTCGCGCAGCAGGCGCAGGTTGGCCTCGACCGCCGCCGCGTCGACGACGAAACAGGGCGACGGCACGCGCGCCGGATCGAAGTGGGCGAAGGTGTGGCTGTTCACGGCCGCGCGGCCCCTGGCCGGCTCAGTGGGCGAGCGTGTAGCCCGGCTCCTCGATGACGCTCCACGGCAGGCCGTGGGCGCTCATGTCGGCCATGAACGGATCGGGATCCATCTGCTCCATGTTCCACACCCCGGGCTTCATCCACTTGCCCTCGAGCATCATCTTCGCGCCGATCATCGCCGGCACGCCGGTGGTGTAGGAGATCGCCTGCGACTGCACCTCGCGGTAGCACGCCTGGTGGTCGCAGATGTTGTACAGGTAGACGTCGCGCTCCTGGCCATCCTTCTCGCCGTGCACCAGCACGCCGATGCAGGTCCTGCCCTTGGTGCGCGGGCCGAGGCTCGCCGGGTCGGGCAGCAGCGCCTTGAGGAACTGGATCGGCACGATCGGCCTACCCTCGAACATCACCGGCTCGATGCCGGTCATGCCGACGTTGCCCAGTACCTCGAGGTGCTTGAGGTAGTTGTCCGAGAAGCTCATCCAGAACTGGGCCCGCTCCAGGCTCGGGTAGTGCTTCGTCAGCGACTCCAGCTCCTCGTGGTACATCCGGTAGATCTGGTAGGTGCCGACCCCCTCGGGACAGGTAAAGCCCTGCCGGAGCGACATCGGCGGCGTGGTAACGAACGCGCCGCCCTCCCAGTGGCGACACTCGGCGGTCACCTCGCGGATGTTGATCTCGGGGTTGAAGTTGGTCGCGAAAGGGTAGCCGTGGTCGCCGCCGTTGACGTCGACGATATCGAGCGTGCGGATGGTGTCGAAGTAGTGCTTGGCGAGGTAGGCGGTGAAGACGTTGGTCGCGCCGGGGTCGAACCCGGAGCCGAGCAGCGCCATCAGCCCCGCCTTCTCGAATCGCTCCCGGTAGGCCCACTGCCACTTGTACTCGAACTTCGCCGTGTCCGGCGGCTCGTAGTTGGCGGTGTCGAGGTAGTGCACGCCCGCCTCGAGGCAGGCGTCCATGATGGTCAGGTCCTGGTACGGCAGCGCGACGTTGATGACCAGCTCCGGCTGCACGTCGCGCAGCAGTGCGACCAGCTCCGGCACGTTGTCGGCATCGACCTGCGCGGTGGCGATCGGCCGGTCGATCTGCGCGGCGATCTTCCTGCACTTGGCCTCGTTGCGGCTGGCCAGGACGATCTCCGAGAAGACCTCCGGCACCTGCGCGCACTTGTGGGTCACCACGCCGCCGACGCCGCCGGCCCCGATGATCAGCACTTTCGCCACGTCGTTCCTCCGTCGTGGCGCCCGCTTCCGGGCGGGCGCGTGGGCGGGCCCCGAACGGGGCCGCAACGAAGGCCGATTCTAACCGCGCACGCGCCGTGCCGCGACGGCGGCGCGCCGGATCAGAAGGCCTCGTTCGCCATGTCGGTGATGCCGCGCGATCCCGCCTCGACGGTGGCGAGCCAGGCCGCCGCGCGCGGCGCGACGTGGTCGAAGTAGAAGCGCGCGACGAGCCGCTTGGTCTCGAGGAACCCGGGGTCCTCGGCCCCCGCGGCCAGCGCCCGGCTCGCGGCGAGGGCCGACCTGGCCATCACCCACGCGCCGCAGACCGTGCCCTGGAGCATCAGGTAGGGCACCGCCACGCTCGCCGGCACGGCCGGCTCGCTGCCGCCGTGCTGGAGCAGCCACGCGAGGCCCGCCTCGCCCTGGTCGACCGCGACGGTGTAGGGGCCGGCCAGGTCGGCCGTCGCCTCGTCGGCCTCGAGCTCCGGGAGCAGCGCGCGCATCTCGGCGACCAGGTCGCGCATCGCCGCGCCGCCGTCGCGCAGCGTCTTGCGCCCGACCAGGTCGAGCGCCTGGATGCCGGTGGTGCCCTCGTAGATGGTGGTGATGCGTGCGTCGCGCAGGTGCTGCGCCGCGCCGGTCTCCTCGATGTAGCCCATGCCGCCGTGCACCTGCACGCCGAGCGAGGCGACCTCCTGGCCGTTCTCGGTGGCCCACGCCTTGACGATCGGCGTGAGCAGGTCGACGCGCGCCTGATGCGCCTTGCGCTCATCCTCGTCCGCCGCCGTCGCGGCGCGGTCGAACGCGGCCACGGCGACCAGCGACAGCGCACGCCCCGCCTCGACCAGCGCGCGCATGGTCAACAGCATGCGCCGCACGTCGGCATGTTCGATGATCGCCACGCGCCCGTCGCGGCCCGGCGCGCCGCCCTGGATGCGCTCCTTCGCGTAGTCGACCGCGGCCTGGTAGGCGCGCTCGCCGATCGCCACGCCCTGCAGGCCCACCGCGAGCCGCGCCGCGTTCATCATCGTGAACATGCAGGCGAGGCCCTTGTTCTCCTCGCCGACCAGGTAGCCGACCGCCCCGCCCTCGTCGCCGTAGCTCATAACGCAGGTGGGGCTCGCGTGGATGCCGAGCTTGTGCTCGAGCGAGACCGCGCGCAGGTCATTGTGCTCGCCGGGCGTGCCATCGTCACCGACCAGGTACTTCGGCACCAGGAACAGCGAGATGCCGCGCGTACCCTCCGGGGCGTCGGGCAGCCTCGCCAGCACCAGGTGGACGATGTTCTCCGAGGCCTCGTGCTCGCCCCAGGTGATGAAGATTTTCTGGCCGGTGATGCGGTAGTGGTCACCCTCCGGCACCGCCCTGGTGCGCACCGCCGAGAGGTCCGAGCCGGCCTGCGGCTCTGTCAGGTTCATCGTGCCGGACCACTCGCCGGAAACCATCTTCTCGAGGTAGGTCGCCTTGAGCGCGTCGGGCGCGTGCTGCTCGACAGCGTCGATCGCCCCCTGGGTCAGCATCGGGCCGAGCGCGAAGGCAATGTTCGCCGCGTGCCAGCACTCGTTGACTGCGGTGCCGACCGCCTTAGGCATCCCCTGGCCGCCGAAATCGGCGGGCATGTCGAGCGCCGGCCAGCCGTTCTCGACGAACCGCGCGTAGGCGTCGGCAAACCCCTCGGGGAGTTCCACCTTGCCGTCGACGAGCTTCGCCCCCTCGCGGTCGCCCGGCCAATTGAGCGGCGCGAGGACCTCGCCGGCGAAGCGCCCGGCCTCCTCCAGCACCGCGGCGACCATGTCCGGCGTCGCCTCCTCGAAGCCCGGGCGCGTGGCGAGTTCCTCGAGATCGCACAGGTGCTCCAGACAGAAGCGCAGGTCGGCGACGGGGGCGCGGTAATCGGATGCCATCGGTTTCTCCCAAATCCTTGTTCGGCGAAAGGGCACATCTTAGCGCGCCGAGCGGGTCGTTGGGACTCGATGCATCCGTACATGCGGCATCGCGCCGATTTGCCCAAACCGGCGTGCTTTGGCATGCTGCCGCCAAGATCCCGCGAACCGGCATCTCGCGGGTTAGAAAAACCGGTCCACGAGACCGAGCCGGGGCTCGCCGCGGGCGGGCCCGCAGGGGGCATGCGCAACCCGAAGCACATCTACCTGCCCAGGTGGGCCGTGGCCGCGTGGTTCGCGATCACCGGCGTGCTGCTGCTCGCCGGATCGTGGTACTGGGCCGAGTTCGAGTTGCGCGAGGCCTCCAGCCACCAGCAGCACCACACCGCCGGCGCGTTCCGCGCCTACGTGCGCGGCCGCCTCGGGGTGATGCACCGCCTCGCACGAATCGTCTCTCACGACGCCCGCGTCCAGGCCCTGCTCGAGACCCCCGACGATCCCGCCCTGCGCGAGGCGACCGGCCTGTTCCTGTCGATCTTCGACGGCATCGCCCACGCCACCGACGCCTTCGTACTCGACGAGCGCGGCCGGCTGCTCGCCGAGGCCCCCGCGACGGAACGGGCCGACCCCGACATCGCCCGCTTCGCCTCGAGCGCCGAATTCCAGCGCGTACTCGTCGAGAAGGGCCACACGAACTTCATCGCCCAGGGCCGTCACGGTGACGAACCCC
>JAWVZO010000030.1:0-19921 GCA_033722135.1 Gammaproteobacteria bacterium
CTCGGCCATGATGTCGAACGCCTGGTCCCAGCTGATCGGCGTGAACTCGCCGTCCTTGGCGAACCTGCCGTCTCTCATGCGCAGCATCGGGGTCGTCAGGCGGTCCTCGCCGTAGATGATCTTCGACAGGAAGTAGCCCTTGATGCAGTTCAGGCCGCGGTTGACCGGCGCCTCGGGGTCGCCCTGGGTGGCGACGACGCGGTCGTCCTTGACCCCGACCAGGACGCTGCAGCCGGTGCCGCAGAACCGGCACGGGGCCTTGTCCCAGCGGATGTCGCTCTTGCCCGCGGTCACGGCCGCCCGGGCCCCGGGAACCGTCATGCCGGCGGCGGTGGCCGCCGCGGTGATGGCCTGGCTCTTGATGAAATCGCGCCGATTCAGTTTCATGACCGCCTCTCCTTAGGTGTCGAATTCGTCGGTGTCAGGGTCGCTGTACTGGAAGGTGACCGCGGCCGAGATCACGCCCCGCGTCTCGTGGATGGCCTTGAGGGTGTCGGCCGTCACCTGGGACAGGTCGTGCTCCACGGTGACGACCATCCGGCCGTCGTCGTTCGCGGCGTGGATCTCGACCCCGGGCAGGTCGCGCAGTCGCCCGGCGATCCGCTCGCGGTCGCTGGGCCGGGTATGGACGACGAGGCTCGCGAGGTTCATGCGTGGACCTCCTCAGTGGTCGGGCTGGGAACGTGGACGTGGATGGCCCGGACCGGGCACGGCGCGATGCAGGCGCCGCAGCCGGTGCAGCGGCCGGGATCGATCTCGGGCGGACGCGTGGCATGGCCCCGTGGGAAGCGCACGGCCGCCTCAGGGCAGGGATCGAGGCAGGCGTGGCAGTGGACGCCGAGGGCCTCGAGGCAGTCGGGCCCGACACGGACGACGTGGCGCCAGGGCCGGCTCCCGTTACGACGGCGCGTGATGGCCCCGGCCGTGCAGGCCTTCGCGCAGGCCTCGCAGAAGGTGCATTCGCCGCGCCGGAAATCGATCTCCGGGAACCCGCCGTCGCCGACGCGCAGCACGTGCTCCGGGCAGGCCGGAAGGCACTCGTTGCAGCGGGTGCAGGTGTCGTGGAAGCGCGGAGAAGCCCAGGGCGGCCGGACCACTGGCCGGTGGCCGGTCGGATCGGCGCGAAGCCACTGGCGACGGGTTACTGCGGCGGCCATCCTGGCGTTCCTTGCGTTGCCTGGTCTTCCATGGGCGTACCTGATTCCCTTGTACGCGTCGGGGGTTTTCGATCCTTGACGGGGATCAAGGTGGCAGGCACCGATCTTTTGTTTTCGAGTCTAGCGCCCGATCTCGGCACACCCTATTGGTGCAATTACGTACGTAAACGGAGTCGCGGTCCCGGCAAACCCGGCCGGGCGATGGCGTCAGTGGTCGCGGTGGCTCCGGAAGGAGACGCGGTCCAGCAGGCCGAGCAGCAGGGCCGAGAAGACGAAGGTCATGTGGATGATGACGTACCACATGAGCTTGTTGTCGGGGATCTGCTGGGCGTTCATGAACGCGCGCAGCAGGTGGATCGACGAGATTGCCACGATCGAGGCGGCCACCTTGAGCTTCAGCGTGCCGGAGTCGTACTTGCCGAGCCACTCGAGCTTGTCGGCGCCCTCGTGAAAATCGATGCGCGAGACGAAATTCTCGTAGCCGCTGAACATCACCATGATCAGCAGGGCGCCGACCAGCGTGATGTCGATCAGCGCCAGGACCGTCAGCACCAGCTCGGTCTCGGCCAGTTCGAAGACGTGCGGCAGCAGGTGGAAGATCTCCTGGAAGAACTTGAGGCCCAGCGCGAGCAGGGCCAGCGACAGGCCGAGATAGAGCGGCGCGAGGAGCCAGCGGGTGGCGTAGAGGGTGCGCTCGATCAGGGTCTCCAGCATGTCGGTACCGTCTTCACGTGGTGGCGGCGCCATTCTAGCGCCGCGTTTCGGACGCAGCCCAGCCCGGGCCGACCGTTCGTGGGTGGTGGGCGACGGCAATCCCTCTCGCGGGCGGCTATCATGCCAGGATCGACGCGCTGCACCGCTGCCGCGGAGGGACCATGGATCGCGAAACGCCGCCGGTTAGGCTCGAACCGCGGGAGCCCCCGCGCTCCGCCATCGTCTGGCTGCACGGCCTCGGCGCCGACGGCCACGACTTCGAGCCTCTGGCCGAGCAACTGAGGCTCCCCGAAGCGCTGGGCGTCCGCTACGTCTTCCCGCATGCCGCGCCGAGACCGGTCACCGTCAACGGCGGCATGGTGATGCGGGCCTGGTACGACATCCTCGAGATCGAACTCGGACGGCGCGTCGACGAGGCCGCGATCGAGGCATCGGTGGCGGCGGTCACGGAGCTGGTCGAGCGCGAGATCGAGAGCGGGATTCCCGCCGAACGGCTGGTCCTGGCCGGCTTCTCGCAGGGGGGCGTGATCGCCCTGAACGCCGGCCTGCGGATGCCCGTCCGCCTCGCGGGCGTGATCGGCCTCTCCAGCTACCTCCCCGGGGGCGAGGCGCTGGCGGCACGGCGCGACCCGGCCAACGCGGCGACGCCGGTGTTCCTGGGCCACGGGCGCCACGACCCGGTCGTGCCGCTGGCCCTGGGCCAGGCGGCCCGCGACGCGATCGCGGGGTTCGGCAACCCGCTCACCTGGCGCGAGTACCCGATGGAGCACGCCGTCTGCATGGACGAGATCGACGACCTGCGCGGCTGGCTGGGCGACGTGCTTGGTCGATGAAGCCGCCTTCCGCGCGGCCTGGGCGCGGCTCGACGCCCTGCCGTGCCCGTTCTCCAGGGCACTGCTCGCGGGACATGCCGATTGCCGCCACGCGCATCGTCACCACCTGGCCGAGCGGGTTGCCATCGGCTGCCTCGAGCCGTCGCACCAGGTCCTTTGCGCAGCCCTGCTCGAGCGCCTGCGCCACGAGGCCCGCTTCGCGCTCGAGGTCAGCGATGCCCGCGGCAGGCTGACCCATGGCCAGGCGATGAAGCTGCAGGTCGGGTGCCTCAGGGGGCTCCGCCGGCTGCTGGCCGACGGGGCCGGGGGCGATCACGCGGGTGACGTCACCGCGCTGTTCGCCGGCGCGCTCGCGCGCTACGACACCCTCGATGCCGTGCCGCACGAGGCGATGCTGAGGGAGATCGCCCGGTTCGTCCCGCGTCGTTCGCAGGCGGGTCGCTGAGCCCCGTGCGAGCCCGGCTCAACCGGCCAGCCGGTCGACGATCCGGAATCCCGCGATCCACGTCCCGGCCGCCGAGCCGAGGGTGCTGAACAGGAACACCAGCAGCACGCGGGTGATGCGATTGCGCCACCAGCCGCCGGCGTGGGCGGCCATGGTGCGCAGGCTGCCGAAGTCGGCCACCGTGGGACGGCGGAGCAGCAGTTCGGCGATGCCGGTGACCATGCCGGCGCCGACCGTGGGATTCAGCGACGTGAGCGGGGCGGCGACGAACGCGGTCAGGATGGTGTACGGGTGAGCCGCCGCCAGCAGCGCGCCGAGCGCAGAGAGTGTGCCGTTGATCAGTACCCAGTCGGCGACCAGCGACCAGCCGAGGTCGGGGCTGCGCGAGAAGCCGATCCCGAAGCCGAGCAGCACCAGCACGGTGATCGCCCACGGCCAGTGACGCCACCAGCGCGAGCGTGTCGGGAGGGTGTCGAGTTCGCTGCACACCGTCCGGGCGGGCGTGTCGTCCTCGCCGAGGTAGCGCTCGACGCCGGCGAGGTGCCCCGCCCCGACCACCGCGAGCAGGCGCCGGTAACCGTGCGTCTCGATCGCCTCGCGCAGCCGGGCGGCCATGTAGCGGTCGCGCTCGTCGATCAGCGGGCGGTAGAGATCCCCTGCCTCCGCGGCGAACTCGCCGAACGCGGAATCGAGGACGTCGCCCTGCTTGAGGCGCTCGATCTCCTCGGGATCGACCTCGGCCCGGCTGACCACGCTGCCGAGCAGCCCGGCGACGAGATTGAGCCTCTGCCAGAAGGGCACGGCGCGGTAGGTGCGCCGCAGCGTCGTGCCGATCTCGCGGTCGAGCAGCAGCAGCGGGCGGTCGCTGCGCCCGGCTTCGTCGACCAGCGCGCGCAGCTCGGCCCCCGGCTCGATCCCGGCGCGCTCGGCCACGCGCTGCTGGAACGCCCCGAGGGCGAGGGTCGCGATGACCATCGGCGCCTGCCCGCGGCGCAGCACGTCGAGCAGGTCCAGCCTGCCGAGCGCGTCGGGATCGGTCATGGCGCGGTGCCGGCTCGGGCAGAGCTCCACCGCGAGCGCGTCGTACTCCGGTGCGGCGGCGAGTTCGCGCGCCGTGTCGGTGCTCGCGCTCGAGACGTGCGCGGTGCCGAGCAGGGTGATCCGGCAGTCGCGCCAGGTCAGCTCGCGGACCGGCTCGTCGGTGGCGGCGGGGGTTTGTTCCATCGGCGGCGAAGTATACGCGTCCGTGCCGCGCACCGCCGCTGCTAGACTGCGGCCATGGCGAGAGCCGGCGAGACCTTCTACTGGCACGACTACGAGACCACCGGGATCGACCTCGATCGTGATCGGCCGCTCCAGTTCGCCGGCCTGCGCACCGACCTCGAACTCAACCCGGTCGACGCGCCCCTGGTCCTCTACTGCCGGCCCGCCGGGGACCTCCTGCCCGACCCGGACGCGTGCCTGGTCACCGGCCTAACGCCGCAGCAGGTGGCCGAGCGGGGCGTACCCGAAGCGGAGTTCGTCGACCGCGTGCACGCCGAGCTGGCCCGGCCGGGCACCTGCGCCCTCGGCTACAACACCCTCAGGTTCGACGACGAGGTGACCCGCCGCGCGCTGTACCGGAACCTGCTCGACCCCTACGCGCGCGAATGGCGCGACGGCAACTCGCGCTGGGACCTGATCGACCTCGTGCGCACCGTGCACGCGCTGCGCCCCGAGGGATTCGAGTGGCCGCGCCGCGACGACGGCACGCCGAGCTTCCGGCTCGAGGAGCTGACCGCCGCGAACGGGATCGAACACGGCGCGGCGCACGATGCGCTGTCCGACGTGCATGCCACCGTCGCGTTGGCGCGGCGGCTACGCGGGCAGAAGCGCCGACTCTGGGACTACCTGTTCGAGCTGCGCCGCAAGCAGGCGGTCCGGCGGCTGATCGACCTGCGCGGGATGACCCCGCTGGTGCACGTCTCGGGCCGCTACCCGGCGGCGCGCGGCTGCCTCGCCGTGGTCGCCCCGGTCGCCGGCCACCCGGAGAATCCCAACGCGGTCATCGTCTTCGACCTCGCCGCCGATCCCGAGGCCCTGGCCGGGCTCGACGGGGAGGCGATCGCCGAGCGGGTCTTCAGCCCCGGCGACGCGTTGCCCGAGGGCCGTGAACGGATTCCGCTGAAACAGGTTCGCATCAACCGCTGCCCGGTGCTGGCGCCGCTCTCCGTCCTGCGGCCCGAGGACGCGCGCCGGCTCTGCATCGACCTCGAGGCGATCGCCCGGCACCACGCGCGGCTGCTGCGGGAGCCCGGCTTGGCCGAGCGGGTCGCCGCGGCGTTCGCGCCCCCCGGCGGCACGCCGCCGGAGGACCCCGACGACCAGCTCTACGCGGGCCCCTTTCTCGGCGACGACGACCGGCGCCGGCTGGCCGAGGTGCGCGGCCGTCCTCCCGGGCGCTGGCACGAGCCGCTGCCCCCGTTCGACGACCCGCGCCTGCCCGAGATGGTGTTCCGCTACCGGGCGCGCAACTGGCCGGAAGCGCTGGACGCCGAGGATCGCGAAGCGTGGCGGGCGTTCCGCCGGACGCGCCTGACCGACCGGGAAGCGTCCCGGGGGCGCACGCTCGACGACTACTTCGCGCGGATCGACGCGCTGCGCAGGGAACGGCGCGGCGACGTCGACGCCGAGCGCCTCCTCGCGGCGCTCGAGTCGTGGGGCCGCGGTCTGGAGGCGGACCTCGCGCAGTGACTCCTGCTACCGCTTGCGCGCGACGGCGACGGTGTAGGCCGGGCCCTGCTTGACCTTGTCGTAATCGCCGAACACCTCCTTCGACATGCGCTCGATGAAGCGGCGCAGGCCGGTGACGGTCACCATCCACAGCGCCCCGCCGGGACGCAGCGCGCTGCGCGCATCGTGCAGGTAGATGGTCAGCAGCTCCTTGCCGACCTTGGCCGGCAGGTTGGCGACGATGGTGTCGAAGTGGCGTCCGCGCACGCCATCGAAGCCGTTGCTGAGCAGCGCCTCGCCGTGCCCGATCCCGTTCGTGGCCAGGTTACGGCGGGCGTAGTCGACGGCGACGAAGTCCTTGTCGACCAGGACGGTCCGTCCCCGGGGCGCGAGGCGGGCGAGCACCACGCCGAGCACGCCGTAGCCGCAGCCGAGGTCGAGGCAGTCGGCGTCCTCCGCCACCTCGACGTGCCGCAGCAGCAGCCGCGAACCGTCGTCGACGGCACGGGGGGAGAACAGGCCCCAGGTGGTCGCGAAGCGGTAATGTCCGCCCGGCAGGTCGGCCTCGAAGACGAGGTCGCGGCGCAGGTGGGCGACGGGGTCCTGACGATCGGGCATGGCGGATCGGGGGTAACGGAAAGCGGACCGCTAAACTAGTGCTGCCACATGACGATTGGCAAGTGAATTGGCGTCACCCGTGGGGGGCGACTATTAATTGGTGGGCTGCGTTCGGCGCGGGAGGGGTAATCACGCATGGCCGACGACGGAATCAGGGTGCGCATTCTCGGCGATTCGGGCCCGTTCTCGCGCATGGGCAAGAGCATCAGCTACTTGCTCGAGATCGGCACCTCGAAACTGCTGATCGACTGCGGTGCCCCGATGTTCCAGCTGATCGGGGGGCGCGCCCTGAAGAACATCCGCGGCCTGTTCGTGACGCACTGCCACGACGACCACAAGCGGTGGTTCACCGATATGGCGCTGTTCTATCGCTACGCCCCCGATTTCGCCGAGCCGCTGACGCTGCTGACCACCGACGACGTGCAGGCCGAGCTCGAACGCGCCTCGGGTCCGTCGCTCGACATCAGCCTGTCGCCGGACGCGCGACGCATCGTCGACCTTCCGGTCGCCGACTACTACAAGCGCCTCCCGGTCGGCCCCCGGGCGAAGTACCGCATCGATGACGCCCGCGAGCGGGGCGGGCCGCTCGCGGTGGTCGACCGTGACGGGACGCCGGTCGACCCGGAGCGCGCCAAGGTGGTGGTCAGCCCCGCCACCCGTCGTCCACGACTGCTGTTCCGGGATCCCGAGACGGAGGCCTGGGTCGAACCGGCGGCCTACTATGCCTTCACCGACCCGTGTTTCTACGAGGCGGACCCGCGTCTCTACCGCGACCCGGAAGGCTTCACCATCGAGGCCATCAACGCGCCGGTCTGGCATGGCCTGCCGACCGTCGGCCTGCGCGTGCGCTACGGCGACGAGGTCCTGATCTTCCCGTCGGACACCAACCACGACCTCGACCTGTGGCAGGCGCTGGTCAAGGATCGCAGGATGCCCACGCACGGCATGGCGCCCGACGCGTTCGCCGCCGCCCGGGTCCTCGAGGGCGACATCAACGACTTCGTCGAGCGCACCTGGAGCGAGCGACGCTACGAGGAGGCCCTGGCGACCTTCAGCGAGGGGGTCTCGATCCACGACGTCTCCGGTCCGCGCAGCGTCGTGCATACCGGCTACGACCAGCTCCGGAGGACCGCGCTCGATCCGGCGCGGACCCTGCTGACCCACAGCCCCGACCGCATGACCTCGGCATGGACGCTGTCGAAGGTCGACAAGACCTTCTGCATCCTCGACGGCCGCATCCACGAGCAGGTCGGCGACGCCGTCTGGCCGATGTGCGCCGACTACTACCACAAGGAGAACGGCCGCTACTACGTCGCCTACCGCGATGCGGAGGGCACGCACGTGGTCCAGGAGAAGAACGGCATGCTCTCCATGGCCCGGGAGCCGATGACCGATCGCGGCGAGGTGGTCTGTCGCGTACGCGTCTACGAGGACGTCAACGGGAAGTACCTGCCGCTGCTCGACCCGGGCGACGGGGCGGTCTACCGCCAGCGCGACGACGGCCACGTCGAGCGGGTCGAGACCCATGCCGAAGGAAGCGTCGGACGGGTCGTCGCCGACCTTCGCGAGGAGGTCACGCGCGAGGCGCTCGCCCGGCGCGAGTGACGCGCCGATCGGGCGCGAGCCAGGCCCCTACTCGCGAAACGCCACGTCATGCACGCTGCGGCCCCGATCGCCGAGCTGGTCACCACGGTCGTCGTGCTGCTGCTGGTCTCGGCGCTGACCCTGGCGCTGAGCCGCCGCTGGCGGCTGCCGTTCACGGTGCTGCTGGTGGTGGTCGGGGTGCTGCTCGGCCTCCTTGCGGATCACGGCCCGGCCGTACTTCGGCCCCTCGCCGAGCACGACATCTCGCCCGACGTGATCCTGTTCGTGTTCCTGCCGACGCTGATCTTCGAGTCGGCCTTCAACCTCGACGCACGGCTGGTACGTCGCAACCTGGCGCCGATCCTGACGCTGGCGGTGCCGGGCCTGCTGCTGTCGACGGCGATCATCGGCGGCCTGCTGGCGGCCACCACCCCGTTCGGACTCGTGGCGGCGCTGCTGCTCGGCGCGATCCTCAGCGCCACCGACCCGGTCGCGGTCGTGGCCCTGTTCCGCCAGCTCGGCGCCCCGCAGCGGCTGACCGTGCTCGTCGAGGGCGAGAGCCTGTTCAACGACGCCACGTCCCTGGTGGTCGCCGGCCTGCTGGTCGGCGTGCTCGGGGCGAGCCAGGTCGACGCCGGCACGGTGTTCGGCGGGATGGTCCGCTTCTTCGTGGTCTTCACCGGCGGCATCGTCGTGGGCTGGATCGCCGCGCTGCTCTGCGGCTGGGTGCTCGGGCGGTGCCACGGCGACGGCCCGATCGAGATCACCCTGACGACCATCCTCGCCTACCTGTCGTTCCTGGTCGCCGAGGAGCTGTTCCACGTCAGCGGCGTGATGGCCGTCGTCGCCGCGGGCATGACCCTCGGCGGCTGGGGGCGCCTGAAGATCTCGCCGTCGGTGCGCGGGTACCTGGAGCACTTCTGGGAGTACCTCGCGTTTGTCGCCAACGCGCTGATCTTCCTGCTGGTCGGTCTGCGGGTCGACCTCCAGGCGCTCGGCGGGGCGCTGGACCTGCTGCTGGTGGTGGTGCTCGCGATGCTGCTCGCGCGCGCGGCGGTGATCTACGGCCTGCTGCCGCTCCTCGGGAACCTGTCGGCCGGCGGCCAGGTGCGGCTGCCTTACCGTCACGTGATGTTCTGGGGCGGCCTGCGCGGGGCGGTGGCCCTGGCCATCGTCCTCAGCCTGCCGGCGATTCCGGAGGCCGAGACCTTCGTCGCGCTGGTCATGGGGGCCGTGCTCTTCACGCTGCTCGCCCAGGGGCTGACCATCGAGCGGCTGGTGCGCCATCTCGGCCTCGACCGGCCGCCGCTGGCCGATCGCCTGGCGCGCGAGGAGGGGCAGCTCGCCGCCAAGCGCCTGGCACTGTCACGGATTCCCGAGCTGCAGCGGGGCGGCCTCTTCTCGGCACGTATCGCCCGGCAACTGCAGGACGACTACGAGGCGGCTCGCGACCGCCTCGAGCAGGCGATCGAGCGCCTGCGCAGGTCGGAACTCGACGCGCCCCGCGAGCTGCAGCTCCTTTTCCTCCGCTCGCTGGCGCTCGAGCGCGCGCACTACCTCGACAGCTACGACCGCGGTCACCTCAGCGAGCGCGCCTGCCGCGATCTGATCCACTCCGTCGATACCCAGGCCGAGGGCTTGCGGCACCGCGGCGAGCTGCCGGAGTACACCCTCCATCCGCCACACGAATCACTGACCGAGCTCGGCCTGCGCTGGTTGCGCCGGCTGGTGTCGGACACCCCGCTGGCGGAACGGCGCACCACCTCGCTCGTCGCCTACGAGTACGAGGAGGCGTGGGGGCGCTACCAGGGCAGCCTGCGGGTCCTCGACGATCTCGAGCGGGTCGCCAGCGAGCGGGCCCTCGGCGGCCCGGCGATCGCGACCGTCCGCGAGCGCTACCGCTACTGGCGTGAGCAGGCCGCCGAGCGGATCGACGCGACCGCGGCGCAGTTCCCCGAATTCGTCGCCGCGATGCAGGAGCGCCTCGCCGGACGCCTGCTGCTGACGGCCGAGCGCCACGCCATCGAGCGGGAGTGCCGGGAGGGGACCCTGCCGCCCGGCGACGCCCACGAACTGCTCGGGGAGGTCGCCGGGCGGATCGAGGGGCTGCGCGGCGGGGACATCACCAAGCTGCAGTTCGAGCCGGCAGAGCTGCTGCGCAAGGTTCCGCTGTTCCGCGACCTGACCGACGTCGATTTCGCGCAGGTGGTCGCCTGCCTGCACGTGCACACCGTGCCGGACGGCGAGGCGGTGGTGGTCGAGGGGGAGCGCGACGATTCGATGTACCTGATCGGGCGGGGCGTGGTCCGCGTCTCGCGCCGCGACGGCGCGGGCGAACACGACGTGGCACGCCTGTTCGCCGGCGACTTCTTCGGCGAGATGGCCCTGTTGCACCGCGCGCCGCGCACCGCGACCTGCAGGGCGGCGACGCCCTGCGCGCTCTACGAGCTCCGGCGCGCCGATTTCGACGCACTCTGCGCGCGGCGTCCCGAGATCCGGGCCCAGGTCGAGTCCGTGGATCGCGAGCGGCGCGCGGAGGAGGATTCCCGGACCTAGGCCGCCGCGAGGCGGTCGAGCAGCTTGCCCTCGCAGAAGATCAGCAGCGTTCCCGGCGCCACCTGTTCCCACGCCTCGTCACGGGTCAGGGGGCGTGTGGCGATCACCGTCACCACGTCGTCGGGAGTGGTCAGCGGGGCGAAGTCGACGTTGACCTCGGTGTCGATCAGGCTCGCGGTGCCGAAAGGGGCGCAGCGGGTCAGCCAGGCGAGCTCGGTGCTGCAGAAGGCGTAGAGGTGCCGCGCGTCGCTGATCAGCAGGTTGCAGATCCCCAGCTCGGCGAGTTCCGCGGTCCGCGCGGCGATCTCGCGATACAGCGTGGCCGAGTTGCGGGGCGGTCTCGGGAAGCGCCGCCGGATCCGCTCGAGCAGCCAGCAGAAGGCTTGCTCGCTGTCGGTGGTGCCGACCGGACGGTAGTGGCCCAGCGGCCAGCGCTTGATCCCCTTGAGCTGCCCGTTGTGCGCGAAACTCCAGGTCCGGCCCCACAACTCGCGGGTGAAGGGGTGGGTGTTCTCGAGGCAGACCCGCCCGCGGTTGGCGCGGCGGATGTGGCAGATGACGTTGCGGCTCTTGATCGCGTAGCGGCGGATCAGGTCGGCGACCTCGGAGTGGGCCCCGGGGAGCGGGTCGTGGAAGCAGCGGCAGCCGCGATCGGAGTAGAAGGCGATGCCCCAGCCGTCGCTATGGGGGCCGGTGCGCCCGCCGCGCTCGATCAGGCCGGTGAAGCTGAAGACGATATCGGTCGGGACGTTGGCGCTCATCCCCAGCAGTTCGCACATGGCGCCGCCGCCTCGACCGGTCGCCGGGGTCAGTGCCGCGTCGCGCGGGACCCGTCGGCAGCCCCCTCCTCGGCGTAGTCACGCGGCTGGCGGGGCGAATCGTCGGCCTCGACCGCCTCCGCCGGCGTCCACGAGGCGCCCCCGGGTGACGGATTCCACGGTGTTTCGTCGTCAGCCCCCGTGTCGGCGGCCTCCGTGTCGGCGGCCTTCGCCTCGGGGGCAGCGGCCTCCCCGGTAGACGGGGGTTTGCCGGCGTCGGCCGGACCGGGTTCGGGCGCATCCACGGCATCAGCCGTCGAATCGCTGGCCGCGGATTCCGCATCGGGCGGGGTTTCCGCGCGATGGCTTTCCGGCGCTTCCGGTGCCGAGGCCTCCGTGGCGGCATCCTCGGACGTATCGGTCGCAGGGTCGTCCTCGGGTGCCGTGGCGATCAGCCGGGACGAGTCGAAGGCGAGCGCGGCCTCGGCGATCCCGTTGTCGCACAGTGCATGCGCGCCCTCGCGGAGTTCCCGGTGGACGTTGCGGTAACTGTCGGTGAGCTGGTTGACGGCCGACGCGGTGCGCGCGAAGTGATCGCCGACCTCGCGCCGGTAGGCGGCATGCTCCTCACGGGCACGCTCGAGTTCCTGTTCCAGGGAGCGCGCGCGCCGCCCGGCGTCGTCGAAGCGACGCGCCAGGAGGTAGCCGACGAGTACGCCGGCCCCGAGACCGATGAGGGTAGCAATCCAGCTCAAGGGGTGACCTCCGCAGGTTTGGCGCGATGCGCTTCGAGTATAACAGGGGCGCCGGCGATCACCCCGCCCCGCCGGGCGCGCGCTCGTGGCGGCGCAGGTGCTCGACCAGGGCCGCGAACGCGTCCCGCGTGGCGGCGTCGCTCTCCGGCACGCGGCCACGGAGGACGACGCCCGGGGGACCGCTTCCGGCGGCGGGGTAGAGGCCCACCCGGGCGCCGGGGTGCCGCTCGCAGAAGGCCTCGACCTCGAGCGCGATATCCCCCTCCTGCACGGCGAGCGGCACCTCGATCACGACAAGCCGGGCCTCGCCCGCCGGGAACAGTTCAGCGAAGACCGTCTCGGCCATTGGGCGGAGCATCTCGGGGAATCCGGGAAAGCCGAACACGTCGCCGACCCGGAAACCGGGCGCCCCATGGGGGTTGGGCAGCAATGCGCAGCCGGCTGGCAGCTCGGCCATCCGCCGCCTTTGCGCCGTGTAGCGTTCCCCGTAGCTGGCCGACAGGAGCGCGTCGCACTCGGGGTGGACCTCGAGCCGCAGGCCGAGACCCGCCGCGACGCCCTGTCGCGTGCGGTCGTCGTGGGTGCCCCCGAGGCCGCCGGCGACCAGGATCGGCTTGCAGCCGCGATCGGTCAGGGCCGTGATCCAGTGGGCGATGGCTCCGGCGTCGTCGGGCAGGCTGAGAGCCACCTCGGCCGGCTGCCCGAGGGCGCGGAGCCGTTCCAGCAACCACTGCCGGTTGCCGTCCTCGCGCTCGCCGTAGACGAGTTCGTCGCCGACTGTTACCACCGCCGGTCGACCCGGCGGCTCCTGCATGACGCGGCGTGTGGACATCGCGGCAAGCCTAGCAGAGCGGGCGAGGCGGCCCGCCATGGCCCGGGAGCCGGAGGACGCGGTGCCGTCCGGCGGCCGCGCAGCGGAAGCGGGAGAGGAGGGTTCCGGTACCACGGCACGAGCCGGGGCCATTCGCTGCACCGGCCTCGCGAGGCGACCGATCCGGCCGGAAGAGGTGCCGCACGCGGGGTGACGCATACGTCATGGTTGTATTCACGTTGACGTTAAAGTGATAATCAGCCTCCCCGCTGACCCGGGGTGCGGCACATAAAGCATAAAGATTGCCGCATCTGGCCAGACCAGAACGACCACCAGAGGAACAAGGCATCGATGTCAGCCAAGCCCGAGGGGACGGGTGATTCGTCCCGTTTCGATACCATTCCCAAACTGTTGCTCGAGCACGCCCGCGTGCGACCGGACCGGGCCGCGATCCGGGAGAAGGATTTCGGCATCTGGCAGTCGTGGTCCTGGAGCCAGGCGCGCGACGAGATCATGGCGCTCGCCGGCGGCCTCGCCGACATGGGGTTCGAAGCCGGCGACAAGCTCGCCATCGTCGGCGACAACCGGCCGCAGCTCTACTGGGCGATGGTGGCCGCGCAGATCGCGGGCGGCGTCCCGGTGCCGGTCTACCAGGACTCGGTGGCCGAGGAGATGCAGTACATCTTCGACCACGCGGGGATCCGTTTCGCCGTCGTTGAGGACCAGGAACAGGTCGACAAGCTCCTCGAGGTCAAGGCGGGCTGCGAGTCGCTGGCGCACATCGTCTACGAGGAGACGCGCGGCATGCGCGACTACGAGCAGACGTTCCTGCATGCGCTCGGGGAAGTGCAGGCGCGCGGCCGCACCTGGCTGCAGGCGCATGCGGACGAGCTGGAGCAACGCATTGCCAACGGCAAGGGCGACGACCTCGCCATCATGCTCTATACCTCGGGCACCACCGGCCGCCCCAAGGGGGTCGAGCTCAGTCACGACAACCTGCTGGTCACGGCGCGCAATGCGGCCGAGTTCGACCACCTGACCGCCAACGAGGAAATGGTCTCCTACCTGCCGATGGCCTGGGTGGGCGATTGCATCTTCTCGCTCGCCCAGGCCTACGTCTGCGGCTTCTGCATCAACTGCCCCGAGAGCGGTGACACGGTCATGACCGACATGCGCGAGATCGGGCCGACCTACTTCTTTGCGCCGCCGGCGATCTTCGAGAACCTGCTGACCAACGTCAGCATCCGCATCGAGGACGCGAGCGCGATCAAGCAGTGGCTCTACAAACACTACATCGACGTCGCACGACATGTCGGCGTGCGCATCCTCGAGGGCGAGCCGGTCAGCGCCTGGGAACGTTTCGAGTATTTCCTAGGATCCCTGCTGGTCTACGGACCGCTCAAGAACGTCCTCGGCTTCTCGAAGGTGCGGGTGGCCTACACCGCGGGCGAGGCAATCGGTCCCGAAATCTTCGACTTCTACCGCGGTCTCGGCATGAACATCAAGCAGCTCTACGGTCAGACCGAAGCCTCGGTGTTCATCACCATGCACCCCGACGGCGAGGTCAAGCCGGACACCGTGGGTGTGCCGGCGCCCGGCGTCGAGGTGAAGATCACCGACAGCGGCGAGGTGCTCTACCGCAGTCCCGGCGTGTTCATGCGCTACCACAAGAACGAGGAAGCGACCGCGGAGACCAAGACCCCGGATGGCTGGGTGATGACCGGCGACGCGGGCTACTTCGGCGAAGACGGCCACCTGCGCATCATCGACCGGGCCAAGGACGTCGGCAAGCTCAACGACGGCTCGATGTTCGCGCCCAAGTTCCTCGAGAACAAGCTCAAGTTCTTCCCCCAGATCAAGGAAGTGGTCGCCTTCGGGCACGAACGGGACTTCGTCGCGGCGTTCATCAACATCGATCTCGAGGCGGTCGGCAACTGGGCCGAACGCAACGGCATCGCCTACTCCGGGTACACCGACCTCGCCGGTCGTGCCGAGGTCTACGACCAGATCCAGGCCTGCGTCGAGAAGGTCAATGAAGACCTCGCCGACGACCCGCACCTCTCCGGCTCACAGATCCACCGGTTCCTGATTCTGCACAAGGAACTCGATGCCGACGACGGCGAACTGACCCGCACCCGCAAGGTGCGCCGCCGGATCATCGCCGAGCGCTACGGCGATCTCATCGAGGCGCTCTACGACGGTCGAGACGAGGTGCACGTCGAGGCCGAGGTCACCTTCGAGGACGGCCGCAAGGGCAAGATCGTTGCCGATCTGAAGATCCGTGACACCAAGACCGTCGAGGTCAGGGAGGCCGCCGCGTGAGCGAAACCGCCGAGCAGATGACGGAGTCCGTGGCCCAGGTGCAGAGCCAGAAGAAAATCGGCGACGTTGTCCTTTCGGTCGACAACATCAGCCTCTCCTTCGGCGGCGTGCGCGCACTGACCAACATCAGCTTCCAGGTGCGCGAACACCAGGTGCTGTCGATCATCGGTCCCAACGGCGCGGGCAAGAGCTCGATGCTGAACGTGATCAACGGTTTCTACCATCCCCAGGAGGGGCTGATCACCTACCGTGGCGTGACCCGCAAGCAGATGAAACCGCACGAGGCGGCACGCCAGGGCATCGCCCGCACGTTCCAGAACATCGCGCTGTTCAAGGGCATGTCCACGCTCGACAACATCATGACCGGGCGCAACACCATGATGCACCGCGGCCTGATCTGGCAGGCGCTGCGCATCGGGCCCGCGCTGAAGGAAGAACTCGATCACCGCGAGCGGGTCGAGCAGATCATCGACTTCCTCGAGATCGAACACATCCGCAAGGCACCCGTCGGCAAGCTCCCCTACGGCCTGCAGAAGCGGGTCGAACTCGGCCGCGCACTGGCCGCCGAGCCGACCATGCTGCTGCTCGACGAACCGATGGCCGGCATGAACCTCGAGGAGAAGCAGGACATGAGCCGCTTCATCCTCGACGTCAACGACGAATTCGGCACGACCATCGTGCTGATCGAGCACGACATGGGCGTGGTCATGGATATCTCCGACCATGTCGTCGTGCTCGATTACGGGCGCAAGATCGGCGACGGGCCGCCTGACGAGGTGCGCAACAACAAGGACGTGATCGACGCCTATCTCGGCGTCAGTCACGACTGAACCGGAGCGGGCACGCATGCTCTTTTTCACAGAAACGGTGATCAGCGGCCTGATGGCCGGCGTTATGTACGCGCTGGTCGCACTCGGCTTCGTGCTGATCTTCAAGGCCTCGGGCATCTTCAACTTCGCCCAGGGCGTGCTCGCCCTGTTCGCGGCCCTGGCACTCTACGATTTCATGTCGCCCGACGGATGGGCGGCAGCGCTGATAGGTTTTCCCCTGCCGGTGCCGTTCGCGATCCTCGCCACGATCGGGGTGATGATCGCGCTCGCCTGGCTGATCGAGCGCCTGGTCTTGCGCCACCTGGTCAATCAGGAAGGCATCATCCTGTTCATGGCCACCATCGGCCTGGCCTACGTGCTCGAGGGCCTGGGCGACATCCTGTTCGGTTCGGACGTCAAGGCGCTCGACATCGGCATCCCGCAGGGCGCGCACGACTACCTCTTCGACCAGTACGGGCTCTATATCGAGAAGCTCGAGATGTTCGCGGCCGCCACGGCGGCGGTGCTCGTGACGGTCCTCGCGCTGTTTTTCCAGAAGACCCGCACCGGACGGGCGCTGCGCGCGGTTGCCGATGACCACCAGGCCGCGCTCTCGGTCGGCATCTCGCTGCGGACGATCTGGGTGATCGTCTGGTCGGTGGCGGGCATCGTCGCGCTGGTTGCCGGCATCATGTGGGGCAGCAAATCCGGCGTGCAGTTCTCGCTGTCGCTGATCGCGCTCAAGGCGTTGCCGGTGCTGATCCTAGGTGGCTTCACCTCGGTCCCCGGAGCGATCGTCGGTGGCCTGATCATCGGAGTTGGCGAGAAGGTGGCCGAGGTCTACGTCGGACCGTACGTCGGTGGCGCGATCGAGAACTGGTTTGCCTACATGCTCGCCCTGGTGTTCCTGCTGTTCCGACCGCAGGGGCTGTTTGGCGAAAAGATCATCGAAAGGGTCTGAGCCGATGCTTTACCGCGAAACGGGCCAATTCAAGACCAGCTACCAGGCCGACCAGGCGATCTTCCCGATCGCCCAGGATCGCTGGTTCATACTCGGCGTGCTCGCCTTCTCGCTGTTCGTGATGCCGTTCCTGGTCGACGACTACCTGGCCAATGCGGTGCTGCTCCCGCTGCTGATCTACGCCCTCGCCGCGCTCGGCCTGAACATCCTGATCGGTTACTGCGGCCAGCTTTCGCTCGGCACCGGCGGTTTCATGGCGGTCGGCGCCTACTCGACCTACAAGCTGGTGACCGCCTACCCGGACCTCAACCTGATCGTCATCGTCCTGCTCTCGGGCCTGATCACCGCCGCGGTGGGCGTGCTCTTCGGTCTGCCTTCGCTGCGTATCAAGGGCTTCTATCTGGCCGTGGCGACGCTCGCCGCCCAGTTCTTCCTCGTCTGGATGTTCAACAAGTTCGGCTGGTTCAACAATTACAACATGACCGGACAGATCACCATGCCCGACGCCGACCTGTTCGGCATCCAGATCACCGGTCCGGGCGCCCAACCCGGCGTGAAGTACCTCTTCTGCCTGGGCTTCGTCGTGATCTTCGCGCTTGCCGCGAAGAACATCGTGCGCGGTCGCGTGGGCCGCGAGTGGATGGCGATTCGCGACATGGATATCGCCGCCGAGATCATCGGCATCCGCCCCATGTTCGCCAAGCTCTCCGCGTTTGCTGTCAGCTCCTTCTACGTCGGCATGGCCGGTGCGCTCTACTTCGGCGTTTGGCTCGGTTCCGCCGAGCCGGTCGAGGCGTTCGACATCAACCAATCATTCCTGGTGCTGTTCATGGTCATCGTCGGCGGGCTCGGCAGCATCATGGGCAACTTCTTCGGCGCCGCTTTCATTTTGCTGCTGCCGCTGCTGCTCAAGAACATCATGGTCGACGGTTTCGATATCGCGACCGTGACCGCCAAGCACGTCGAGATCATGAGTCTCGGCGCGCTGATCCTCTTCTTCCTGATCGTCGAACCGCACGGACTCGCGCGGCTCTGGCAGATCACCAAGGAGAAGCTTCGGCTCTGGCCGTTCCCGCACTGAGGGGCGCTTGCCGAGGGTCCGCCTCTCCAGGGCGGGCGCGTAGAACCACCACACAAAGGAGAGAGGGAAGACATCATGAACCTAGCGAAGATCAAGCGGGTTGCCTTGGCCGCGGTGATCGCACCGATGCTCACGGCCACGGCCTCCGCTTACGAACTGGTCATCCCGTCGACCGACTACCGAACCGGTCCGTACGCCCCGAACGGCATCCCGTTTGCCAACGGGTACAGCGACTACTTCACGCTGATCAACGAGCGGGACGGCGGCATCGAGGGCGTCAAGATCGCCAATCCGAGCTGCGAGACGGCCTACAACACCAAGCAGGGCGTGGAGTGCTACGAGAAGCTGAAGGACACGCCGCCTTCCGGGGCACTGGCCTTCCAGCCCCTGTCGACCGGCATCACCTACCAGCTGATCCCGAAAGCCACCGAAGACAAGATCCCGGTCTTCTCCATGGGTTACGGACGCACGTCCGCCGCCAACGGCAAGATCTTCCCTTACGTCTTCAACTTCCCGGCCACCTACTGGGATCAGGCGACGGTCTTCGTGCAGTACATCGCCGACCAGGAAGGCGGCATGGAGTACCTCAAGGGCAAGAAGATCGCGCTGGTCTACCACAACTCGGCCTACGGCAAGGAGCCGATCCGCACGCTCGAGACCATGGCCGAGAAGTACGGCTACGAGCTGCAGCTGCTGCCGGTCGATCACCCGGGACAGGAGCAGAAGGCCACCTGGCTGCAGATCCGCCGCGAGCGCCCGGACTGGGTGCTGATGTGGGGCTGGGGCGTCATGAACCAGGTCGCCATCAAGGAGGCCGCGTCGATCCGCTACCCGATGGATCATTTCATCGGCGTGTGGTGGTCGGGTTCCGAGAACGACGTCCTGCCCGCCGGCGAGGAGGCGAACGGCTACCTGTCGGGCGCGTTCCACGCTCCGGGCGACGACTTCCCGGTCCATGACGACATCAAGGAATACGTCTACGCCAAGGGCAAGGGCAAGGGCGACGTCGATCGCATCGGCGAGGTGCTCTACAACCGGGGCATGGTCGCGGCGATGTGGACCGTCGAGGCGGTCCGCAACGCGATGAAGATCCACGGCACCAAGGAGGTGCGCGGCGAGCACGTGCGTGACGGCTTCGAGAGCCTCAACGTCGATGAGAAGCGCCTCGAGGAACTCGGCATGAAGGGCTTCACCTATCCGGTGAAGATCACCTGTGAGAACCACACGGGTCCGGGCAAGGTCGCGCTGCAGCAGTGGGACGCCAAGGCCAAGCAGTGGTCGATCGTCACCAAGTTCTACGAGCCGCTGCGCGACATCACCGGCCCGCTGATCAAGGAGGATTCCGAGGCGTACGCCAAGGAGAACAACATCACGCCGCGTGAGTGCTGATCTCCAGCGCCTGAGATGACGGTTCCGAACCCGGGGAGGCCCTCTTGAACAGTGCAACTGCACCGACAGCGGACGTGCGTCCAGCCGACGCGCCACTGCTCGAAGTCAACAACATCGAGGTCATCTACGACCACGTGATCCTTGTGCTCAAGGGGGTTTCCCTGGGGGTTCCCGAGGGGGGCATCGTCGCCCTCCTCGGGGCCAACGGGGCCGGCAAGTCGACCACCCTCAAGGCGATCTCCAACCTGCTCGGCGCCGAGCGTGGCGACGTCACGAAGGGCAGCATCATCTACCGTGGCGAGAACGTCCACGCACTCAACCCCTCCGAGCTGGTCAAGCGAGGGGTCATCCAGGTCATGGAAGGCCGACACTGCTTCGAGCACCTGACCATCGAGGAGAACCTGCTCACCGGGGCC
>JAWVZO010000031.1:0-19859 GCA_033722135.1 Gammaproteobacteria bacterium
CCACGGCGAGATGATCGAGGCCAGCGAGCGCCACCACGCCGCGCAGCCCCAGGCCACTGGTGAGCCCGGTGAGGAACCGGTCGCGGAGGCCGATGCCACGCACTACATCTTCAGCGTCGAGGAGGTCGACAGCCTGCTCGAGCAGGCCGAGGTGCTGCTGCTGTTCGGCGAGCCGGAAAAGGCGATCCAGATGATCGAGGAGTACCTCGACGGCCCCGGCAGGGACAGCAACGAGCCGCGGCCGTGGCTCAAGCTCTTCCACCTGCTGCGCGGCGAGGAGCGGCGCAGCGAGTTCGAGGAGCGGGCCGCGGACTTCAAGCGCCGCTTCAACATCGAGAAACCGGTCTGGGAGACCTACTCACCGGACGGCTTCGTACGCGAAGGTGTCGGCCTGGAGGAGGCGTGCCCGCACATCGCGCGGCGGGTCGAGGACCTCTGGAACGAGCCGCGCGATGCGCTGGCCTACCTCGAGGCGCTCCTGATCGACGATCGCGACGGCGAGCGGATCGGGTTCCCGCAGATGATCGCCGAGGACCTGCTGCTGCTGCGCGACATGGCAGCGCGCCGTGCGCTGGTCAGCGGAGAGCTCGGCGCGAAGACCTGAGTCGCCCGGGGCCGCTCCTTCCCGGAGCGCACCACTCGCTCCATGGTGCCGCGCCAGGCATGACGGGGCTCAGCGCCGGAACGCGTCGTGGCAGTCCTTGCAGGCGTCTGCGGTCTCGATCACCTGGTTCTTCAACGCGTCCGCGTCGCCCGATTGCGCGATTACGGACAGGTCGGCGACCTCACGGCGCATCGTCTCCAGCTTGTCGGAGAAGTTTTCCCAGTCCAGCCAGATCTCGGGCAGCGCCTCGGTCTTGGCTTCGCCGACGTCCACATCGGTGCCATCGACGAAGTAATCGGCCACGGGCATCGAGCTGACCAGGGCCATCCGCTCGGCATTGGTCCGGAACGTCTGGGCGTCGAACGGAATCTCCTCCTTGGCCATCGCCACCAGCGGGGCGAAGTTCAGCGAGATCACGCGCATCACGGCGCGGCGCGCGACGATCGAGTCCTCGGGCTCGAGCGTTTCGGCGTAGGTGACCGCCGTGGTCACGCAGGCGAGCGAGAACGCGGCGGCGAGATTTCGTATGCGTCTTGATGACATGGTTGAGACTCCCTTGGTTACGGTTAGCCGAAATGGGCCAGGGCGGCGAGCACCGCGGCCACCGAGAGGACCAGCACCAGCGCCGCGACCCAGTTCGGCGCGAAGCGAAGTCCGGGGCGGGCCCGGTCCCGTGGCCACGTCCTGCGGCCGGTGATCATCGGGCGGACGAGATTCTCCCCGCGGACCCGAAGGTGGAAGAGCACGGCGGCGATGTGGATGCAGGCGAGCGTCACCACGACCCAGGCGTTGCTCCCGTGAAACGAGGTCAGCACCCGGCTCGTCGCGTTGCCCACGCGGTCGGCCAGCGGTCCGGAGGAGAAGACCTCGTCGTCGGCGAACAGGCCGCTCCCGGCCTGTGCGGTCAGGGCGACCAACAGCGCCACGACCATCCATCCGCCGAGCGGGTTGTGCCCCGCGACCGGGTAGGGCCTGTCGCGCAGCAGCGCGTGGACGAACGCCGCCACCGCGCGCGGCCCGCGCACGAAATGGGTGAACCGCGCGGTCGTGCTCCCGGCGAAGCCCCAGAGCCAGCGGAAGAGCAGCAGCGCGAGGATCGCGATCCCTGAGCGTTCGTGCCAGGTGAAGGCCTGGCTGCCGGCCAGGCCGGTGATGACCGAGGTCGTTACCAGCACCACCAGCAGCCAGTGGAACAGCCGGACCGGGGCATCCCAGACGTACAGCGGTTCAGCGCCTTGTGCGTCATCGGGCTTCACGGAATACCAGTCTAGCCGCTCGGTCGAGGGCGGCCAGTCGCCCATGGGAAGCCCTTCGCGTCGAGGTACGGCACGGCGGGCAGGCAATCGACAGGCGAGAACCCGGACGGTAGCCCGCGGCCATCCGAATCGTCGTTCCTGCCGATTCGCCTCGCCGGAGCAGGGCGGTCGACCGACCTCCGTCTCCGCGGGCTGACGGCCGAGCGTGGCAATTCTGCCGTGTCCTCCCGGGTGCAAGCCCTGGCCGGCGGCGCGGCCCGGTTAACCACGTGGTCGGAATTATCACGGCCACCGGTCACGTGCGGGGAACCAAAAAAACGCCGCGCACGGGGCGCGGCGTCTGAGGTTCGCGACTGCGTCGCGTCAGTTGGTGATGATCTCCGGTCCCATCAGCGCGTTCGGGATCACCGTCGAAAGCCACGGGATGTAGGTGATCATGATCAGGAACACGAACAGGATCGCCAGGAACGGCGCGGCTGCTCTCACCACTCGCATCATGGCCATCCCGGCCACGCCGGACGTCACGAATAGGTTCAGCCCGACCGGTGGCGTGATCATGCCGATCTCCATGTTCACCACCATGATGATGCCGAGATGGATCGGGTCGATGCCGAGGCTGATCGCGATCGGGAACACCAGCGGCGCGACGATGACGATCAGGCCGGACGGCTCCATGAACTGTCCGCCGATCAGCAGGATCACGTTGACGATGACCAGGAACATGATCGGACCGAAGCCGGCGTCGAGCATGGTGGTGGCGATCATCTGCGGGATCTGCTCCTCGGTCAGGACGTGCTTGAGGATCAGCGCGTTGGCGATGATGAACAGCAGCATGATCGTCGTACGCCCGGCCTCGAACAGCGACTTCTTGGTGTCCGGGTGGACGAAGACCGTCAGCAGGCTGAAGGGGTGCCTGAACAGCCGTGTCTTGGGTTCGCCCTCTTCGGTGTGCAGCGGACCCATGTCCTTGTAGATGAAGTTGGCGATGAAGAACGCGTAGACCGCGGCGACGGCGGCGGCCTCGGTCGGCGTGAAGATGCCGCCGTAGATGCCGCCGAGGATGATGACGATCAGGAACAGGCCCCAGCCGGCGTCGCGGCCCGACGCGAAGATCTCGCCCCAGCCGGTCCAGGGCTCCTTGGGCATGTTGCGGATCCGGGCCATCACGTAGATGCCGATCATCAGCATCAGCCCGGCGAGCAGGCCTGGAATCACGCCGGCGAGGAACATGCGGCCGACAGAGACGTCGACCGCCGAGGCGTAGACCACCATCACGATGGACGGCGGGATCAGGATGCCGAGCGTACCGGCATTACAGATCACGCCGGCGGCGAAGTCCTTCGTGTAACCGACCTTGACCATGCCGGCGATGACGATGGTGCCCACCGCGACCACCGTGGCCGGCGAGGAACCCGACAGCGCAGCGAACAGCATGCAGGCGAACACGCCAGCGATCGCCAGCCCACCCTGGAAGTGACCCACGCAGGCGATGGCGAAGCGGATGATGCGCTTGGCGACCCCGCCGGTCGACATGAAGGTCGAAGCAAGGATGAAGAACGGGATCGCCAGCAGCGTGTAGTGGCCGGCGAAGGCGTTGAACAGCGTCTGGGCGATCGAGTCGAGCGAACTGTGCGAGAAGATCATCAGGAAGATGATCGAACTCAGGCCGAGCGAAACGCCGATCGGGACCCCGATCAGCAGGAAGGCGATCACCATCGCGAACAGGAAGGCAGTATCCATTGCTCAGTCCTCCTTGTTCGCTTTGTGCGAGGCGTCTTCGACGAGCTCTTCGGCCTCGTGCCCGGCGATGATCTTGTCGATGCGACCAGTCTTGAGGTGCCACGCCGCCTGGATGACGCGCAGCGTGAGCAGGAACATGCCGATCGGCAGCGCCGCGTAAGGGATGAAGCGCGGCAGCTTCTCGTACGCCTCACCGGCGTTCATCGGTTCTTCGATGAAGCGCAGCCAGTCGAGCATCGGGATGTCGTTGACCTCGTACCAGGCATAGTCGTTGACCTCGCCGGTGGTCATGGGCAGCGCCGCGAACGGCGCCCAGTAGTTCCAGGAGCCGATCAGCAGCATCACGCTGAAGGCGAAGGTGGCCGCGATCGACAGCCAGGCGAGGATCTTGCGGGTGCTCGGCGAGACCATGTTGATGATCGCGTCGACCCCGAGGTGGGAGTGGGTTTTGACGCAGTAGGAGGCGCCGATCAGCACGAGCCAGGCGAACAGGAACGAGGTCGTTTCCAGCGCCCAGAGGATGTTGTCGTTGAAGACGTAGCGCGCGATGACGTTGCTGAAGGTCACGAGGGTCATCGCGCCGAGGATCAGCGCGATGAGCGTCTCCTCGATCTCGTTGACCACGCGCCCCAGCGGGGTGGTTGGCTCGTAGTCCTGGCGGACCCCCCCCCCCCCGTGTGTTTGTCCGGGCCCCCGCGGCCCCGGTCCCCCGGCCCCGCGTCTCCGATCTGTGGCGTTTTCTGGGTACGCCTTAGTTGTGGGACTGGGCGGCCTCGATGAGGTCCTTGCCGATGTCGTCTTCGAACTTGGCCCACACGGGCTTCATCGTCTCGACCCACTTCGCGCGCTGCTCGGGGGTCAGCTGGCGGACCACGCCGCCGGCGTCGATGATGGCCTGCTTGGCCTGCTCGTTGACCTTGGTCGACTCGGCATTACGCACCGCGGTGACATCGTCGATGATGTTCTTGAGCTGGGTGCGCACGTCGTCCGGCAGGCCGTCCCACCACTTGGTCGACGTGACCACGAGGTAGTCGATGATGCCGTGGTTGGTCTCGGTGATGCCGTCCTGAACCTCGAAGAACTTCTTGCCGTAGATGTTCGACCAGGTGTTCTCCTGGCCGTCGACCACGCCCGTCTGCAGCGCGCCGTAGACCTCGGAGAAGGCCATCTTCTGCGGGTTGGCGCCGAGCGCCTCCATCTGGGCGACGAGCACGTCGGAGGGCTGCACGCGGAACTTCAGGCCCTCGGCGTCGGAGGGCTCGATCAGCGGCTTGTTGGCCGACATCTGCTTCATGCCGTTGTGCCAGAAAGCCAGGCCGACGAGGCCACGACGCTTCATCGCGCCCTTGAGCTTCTCGCCGTCGGCGGAGTTCTGGAAGCTGTCAACGGCGTCGATGTCGTTGAACAGGAACGGCAGGTCGAACAGGCGGTACTTCTTGGTGAACTTCTCGAACTTCGACAGCGACGGGGCGGCCAGCTGGACGTTGCCGGCGAGCATCGCCTCGAGCACCTGGTCGTCGTTGTAGAGCGACGAGTTCGGGAAGACCTCCATGCAGGCCTTGCCGTTCATCTCCTCGTTGACCCGCTTCTCGAGCAGCGACGCGGCGATGCCCTTCGGGTGCTTGTCGGTGTTGGTAACGTGGCTGAACTTGATCACGATCTCGTCCGGGTCGCACTTGGCGAACGCGGAACCGGTGGTCAAGGCCAGGGCCACCGCGGCGGTGGCGGCAGTTGCGATCAAACGCATTGAAACCTCCATTCTCATTTCGATTGGGTTGCAAGCCAATTGCTCACTCCAGATCATGTGCAGAAGGCGTGCCAGTTCTTATCAGCGCCGGATAGACACGCCGGGGCGGCGCTAAGCACCTGAGAGTAGACGGTGCGTGGGAAAAGGGCAATTGGGGCGGCAGTACCTTCACGGTGGCTGAAATCGGCGGGAATACACCCAAGCGCAACGGGCACGTGGCGGGGATTCGCCCATCGCCGCGGTGCCCTTGTGGCCCAACTCTGGGCTGTGCTAAATTTCGCCGCCTTGCAGGCGCGTAGCTCAGCTGGTTAGAGCACCACCTTGACATGGTGGGGGTCGTTGGTTCGAGTCCAATCGCGCCTACCAACGCCGATCGGAAAGGGCCTCCGGGGTATCCCGCGAGGCCCTTTTTCAATTCAGCCCTGTCCGATCACGGAACAGCGTGGCTGGTGATCCAAGCCAATTTACCGCGACCGGTGCCTCGGTCTTGGATTCGGTTTTCCCTCCAGAGCCCGGGCCATCGGGTAAAGATCATGGCGATGGAGGTGGCTTGACCTGCCCATTGATGTGCTCCGGTCGTCAAGCCCCGTGTAATTGCCCCCGAAAGAGCCCCTCTGTTGGAGACTGGGTGCGGAATAGCCCCGGGGCTGTGCTCCGGGCGGGCGGAGAGGCGCGGTATGGAGACGTGCGATTCCCGCACTGTACCGCCGGTGCCATGAGCCGCTCGGTTCAGCCGCCGTTGAAGTGCACCCGGCCAAAGCCGCTGATGTCGTAGCCGAACGATTCGGCGGCTTTCTCGCGGAAGCGTTCCGAGCGGCAGAAGGCGAGGAAGGATTGCATCGGGGGTTCGAACCAGGCCCTGCGGTCGATGAGGAGGTCGAATCGCTCCCTGAGCAGCGGTACGAATCCGAGGCGGTACCGGCGGGCGAGGTCGAGCAGGCCGAGGGCCGCGTCCGCCTTGCCCTCGAGGATGGCGAGTGCCGCATCGGTCTCGGTCCGTGCTGGAGGCGTGAAATCCAGCTCGTTCGCGGCGATCCCCGCCGTGTGCAGCAGGTGGTCTAGCACGCCCTGGCTTCCCGCGCCGGGCTGCCGCGGCACGACGCGCCTGCCGCGCAGCGCGGCGATACCGTCCGCATAGGTCGCCACTTCGCTCTCGGCGACGATCAGGCCGCGCTCGCGCCAGGCGAACTCGACCAGCACGACCGGTGCGTGGCCGAAACGCCGCGCCACCGTGGTGACGTTCCAGTCGTCGAGTTCCGGTTCGTGCAGATGCAGGGCCGTGGCGAGGGCGCCGCCGTCGGCGAAGCGGTCGAGGCCGTTCTCGCTGCCGTCGAAATGGGTGGCGAGATCCGCCCCCGACTCCCGCAACGCCCACTCCAGCAGGGGGTCGTGGCTCCCGGCAAAGACCTGGGCGGACTCGGTGCTCCATGCGTCGTTGCCCGTGGTGTGATGGGCAAGCCACGCCTCGATCTCCCTGGCGGGGAAGAGCAGCTTGCCGGTCACGCGCAGGCACGGCACCGCATCGGCCGCGGCCAGCTCGTAGACCTTGCGCTCCTTGATGCGCAACAGATCGGCGAGTTCGCGCGTGGTCAGGAATGGCGTGGCCAAATCTTGCATCGGTCACCACATCTGGGCTTTCGAGTGCCCGCTGGAAATGCGAAATAGGGCATATAACTGTGATATTTACATCATTTGCGAGAAATAAACAAATAATGCACTATTATTGAGCCGTTCACATCATTAGTTGGCTCATAGCCCGATGCAGGATTTCGGACACGCCTTCGTTCTGGCGTTCGATCTCGTCTTCTCCGCGGATGCGGACCTGATCGAGATCGTCGGCCTGTCGCTGCGCGTCAGCCTGACCGCGGTGGCGATCTCCTGCGCGATCGGGTTGCCGATAGGCGCGCTCTTGGCGATGGCCCGGTTCCCGGGGCGGGGCGCGGTGCTGGTGCTGGTGAACGCGCTGATGGGCCTGCCGCCCGTGGTCGTCGGCCTGCTGGTCTACCTGATGCTCTCCAACGCCGGCCCGCTCGGCTGGCTCGAACTCCTCTACACGCCGACCGCGATGATCGTCGCGCAGGCGATCCTGGTCACTCCGATCGTCGCCGCGCTCTCGCGCGAGGTGCTCGAACAGCTCCACGAAGAGTACGACGAGCAGTTCCGCTCGCTCTGCCTGTCGCCCCGCGCCGCCGTGGCGGCCCTGCTGTGGGACGCACGCTACAGCCTGCTGACCGTCGCCCTGGCGGGCTTCGGGCGCGCGGTGGCCGAGGTGGGGGCGGTGATCATCGTCGGCGGCAACATCGCCCACCTGACCCGGGTCATGACCACCGCCATCGCGCTGGAGACCTCGAAGGGTGACCTCGCGCTGGCGCTGGCCCTCGGTGTCGTGCTGGTCACCATCGCGCTGTCGGTCAACGCCGCGGTGATGGGGCTGCGCGCTAGCGCGAGCCGCATGGCCTATGGCTGAAGCGGTGCTTCGCGAAGCTGAACGGGGCGGTCCCGCGGTCGGCCTGATGCCCCTGCAGGCGCGTGGCCTCGTCTACGAGGTCCGGGGCATGCGCCTGGTCGACGGCATCGACCTCGAGGTAGCCAGCCCCGGCGTCACCGTCGTCATGGGCCCGAACGGCGCGGGCAAGAGCCTGCTGCTCAGGCTGCTGCACGGCTTGCTCGTACCGACCGCCGGCGAAGTGCGCTGGAACGGCCGGGTGTTCGACGAGGCTGCGCGCCGTCGCCAGGCCCTCGTCTTCCAGCGTCCGGTCCTGCTCCGCCGCTCGGTGCTGGCCAACCTCGAGTTCGTCCTGCGCCTGGTGCCCGGCGCGGGACGGGATGAGGCGCTGCAGTGGCTCGAGCACGTCGGTCTCGCCGCGATGGCGGAAAGGCCGGCGCGCCGGCTCTCCGGCGGCGAGCAGCAGCGCCTGGCGATGGCGCGCGCGTTGGCGCTGCGGCCGGAGGTGCTGCTGATGGACGAGCCGACGGCGAGTCTCGATCCGGCGTCGGTGGTCGCGATCGAGACGCTGGTGAACGAGGCGCGCGACGAGGGCACCAAGATCCTGTTCGTCACCCACGACGTCGGCCAGGCGCGGCGACTCGCCGACGACGTCGTCTTCCTGCACCGGGGCCGGCTGGCTGAGCACACGCCGGCCGATGCCTTTTTCGAACGTGCCGTCTCGCCCGAGGCCCGGGATTACCTCGCAGGAAGGCTCGTGCTCTGAATCCCACCACCAAGACGATCCAACCCAAAGGAGACAATCGATGCTCACGAAGAGACTGCTTGCTGCCATCCTCGCCCTGGCCTGGTCCCTCGGCACGGCCTTCGCCGCGGAGGACTCGATCATCCTCCAGTCGACCACGTCGACGGCCAATTCGGGGCTCTACGACGCCATCCTCCCGCAGTTCACCGGCAAGACCGGTATCCAGGTCTACGTCGTCGCGGTTGGCACCGGGCAGGCGATCAAGAACGCCAAGAACGGCGACGGCGACGTGCTTCTGGTCCACGCCAGGCCGGCCGAGGAGAAGTTCGTCGCCGAAGGTTTCGGCGTCGAGCGCTTCGACGTCATGTACAACGACTTCATCATCGTCGGACCGGTCACCGATCCCGCCGGGGTCGGGGGCATGAGAGTAGCCGCGAAAGCGCTCGCGATGATCGCCGAGGCCGGGGCGCCCTTCGCGTCGCGCGGGGACAACTCGGGCACGCACAAAAAGGAAGTCGCGCTCTGGAAACAGGCCGGCGTCGACATCGAGGCCGCGAGCGGCTCCTGGTACCGCGAGACCGGTTCCGGCATGGGCGCGACACTGAACGCCGCCGTTGGCATGGGCGCCTACGCGCTGACCGACCGGGGTACCTGGATCAGCTTCAAGAACAAGGGCGACCATGCCATTGCGGTCGAGGGTGACGACGACCTGTTCAACCAGTACGGCGTGATCCTGGTCAACCCGGAGAAGCACCCCAAGGTCAACGTCGAGGCGGGCCAGATCTTCATCGACTGGATCACCGGCCCCGAGGGCCAGGCCGCGATCGCCGACTACGAGCTCGGCGGCCAGCAACTGTTCTTCCCGAACGCCAGCCGCTGAACCGCGCGCCACCGTATCGGACTGAGCAGCCGGGCTGGGTTTTGCCACTCGAGTGGCGCCGTGATGACGGCCCGGGGCAGAAGCAGCTCCACAGCGGGGGCTTCGTCTCCTTCGCCCCCTGGTCCCGGGACCCCACGCCAGGCGTCTCTCCTGGCGTTTTTTGCGACCAGGCCAGATCCGTAAGACTGGATCGTCCAGGTCAACGTCTCCCGTGAGGGCGGCCGAGCCCGGGGTGGAACCGTCGTTCCCGTCCCGGTCGAGCTTCCGGTGAAGCGATCCCGGCAGGGCGCTCTCGGCTGTTTCCCGCGGGTTGCCGAGGCGAGGGCGTAGCTCTCGTCACCCGTCCCGTTCGGGTTTTTCTTCCGACCGGATCGTCCGAACGGACGTGGCCTGATCGAAGTATCGGGACCCGTCAGACCCCCCAGAAAAAACGCAATTCATGATCCGTTCTTGATTTAGTCGTGCGCATCAAAAAATAATCCGATGCGCACCGAAATCATGATGTAACGACGACAATGAGAACATAACTATCGGTGAAATATGGAAAATATATATTTCTTTACTACAGTATGTAGTCAATGGCCAAAAATAATTTGGCTTTTAACAAATGTTAAACAAGGAGAATCAAGAAATGCTTCGTGCCATGAAACACGCCCTATTCTTTGCGGTCGTGGGCCTCATCTTCGCCCCCACCGCGATCGCGGGTCAGCACGGCGGCAAGGTCATCGTCGTCGACGCGCCCGATCTCTTCAAGGTGCCCGAATCGGTCACCGGACCGCGCTTCTCGACCCTGCTCGGCGAGACCGTCTACAGCAACAAGGGCAAGCGCATCGGCGAGATCGAGGACTTCGTCCTGGCCAAGGGCGGTGAGATGTACGCGGTGATCGACACCAGCAAGGATCCCATCGCCGATCTGCTCGACCTGGCCGATGACGAGATCGTCATCGTGCCGCTCCGCGAGTTGCGCCGGTCGATGATGCCCAAGTGACCGGGGACGCCGAGAATTCGCGCCCGGTTTCACCGCCGATGCGCTCGCTCGGGTCTCAAGCCATCCAGACGATCGAGGTATTGCCATGTCCAGACTATTCACTCTTGCCAGCATCGCCGTGTTCGCTACGGCTCTGACCGCCTGCGGGGTCACCGACGAGGAGCGCGCCATTACCGGTTCGGGAATCGGTGGCGCGGCCGGCTACGCCGTAGGCGCCCCGGTCGCCGGCGCGCTGGTCGGCGGCGCGACCGGCGTGTTCACCGAACCCGACGACGTCAACATGGGCGAGCCGATCTGGGAATGGGACTGAGGTCCCTGACCGGGTAACCGGCCGCACCCGTTGACGGGTGGGGTCCGCTCCCCGCCAAGAGCAAAGCCCCCGCGTAACGCGGGGGCTTTGCGTTGCAGGGCGATCGCCGCATGCAAGGGATTGAATTTGCCTGCCCGACTCGGGCTCTGCTACATTCGCGCGCCTGCGCTGCCGGGCACGGGTCCGGCAGCAACGCAGCAAGCGGACCCCGAGCCGAACCGGCAGGGACTCAGGAAAACACCCTATCGGGAACCGAACAGCCGTTCCCCGCGAGACGTCCCGGACGATGCCCCAAATCACGCTTCCCGACGGCAGCCAGCGCCATTATGACGACCCGGTCAGCGTCGCAGGGGTGGCCGAGTCGATCGGTCCCGGACTGGCTAAAGCGGCCCTCGCCGGACGGGTCGACGGCCGCCTGGTCGACACCAGCCACGTCATCGATGCCGATGCCGAACTCGCCATCGTCACCGCGCGGGACGAGGAGGGGCTGGAGGTCATCCGCCACTCCAGCGCCCACCTGCTCGCCCAGGCGGTCAAGCAGCTCTTTCCCAAGGCCCAGGTGACCATCGGGCCGGTGATCGACAACGGCTTCTACTACGATTTCGCCTTCGAACGCCCGTTCACGCCGGAGGATCTGGAGGCGATCGAGAAGCGGATGAAGGAACTCGCCGACCAGGCGATCCCGGTGGCCCGCGAGGAGTGGGATCGGGACGAGGCGATCGAATTCTTCGAGGAACAGGGCGAGGCCTACAAGGCCGAGATCATTCGCGACATCCCATCGGGCGAGACCATCTCGCTCTACCGGCAGGGCGACTTCATCGACCTCTGCCGCGGCCCGCACGTGCCCGACACCGGCAAGCTCGGTGCCTTCAAGCTGATGAAGGTGGCCGGTGCCTACTGGCGCGGAGACTCGCGCAACGAGATGCTCCAGCGCATCTACGGCACCGCCTGGCCCGACAGGAAGCAGCTCAAGGGTTACCTCCACCGCCTCGCCGAGGCCGAGAAGCGTGACCACCGCAAGATCGCCAAGGCCCAGGACCTCTTCCACGTGCAGGAAGAGGCGCCGGGCATGGTCTTCTGGCACCCCAACGGCTGGACCGTCTACCGCACCGTCGAGCAGTACATCCGCGACAAGATCCGCGCGCGTGGCTACCGCGAAATCCGCACCCCGCAGATCGTCGACCGTTCGCTGTGGGAGAAGTCGGGCCACTGGGACAAGTTCCGCGCCGACATGTTCACCACCGGCTCCGAGGATCGCGACTACGCGATCAAGCCGATGAACTGCCCGTGCCACATCCAGGTGTACAACCAGGGGCTCAAAAGCTACCGCGACCTCCCCCTGCGGCTCGCCGAGTTCGGCTCGTGCCACCGCAACGAGGCGAGCGGCACGCTGCACGGCCTGATGCGGGTCAGGAACTTCGTGCAGGACGACGCGCACATCTTCTGCACCGAGGACCAGATCCAGCAGGAGGTCTCCGACTTCGTCGACCTGCTGTTCGAGGTCTACGCCGACTTCGGCTTCACCGACGTGATCATCGCGCTCTCGACCCGCCCCGAGCAGCGGGTCGGGTCCGACGCGGTCTGGGACAAGGCCGAGGCGGCGCTCGAGAAGGCGCTCGACGCCAAGGGCCTCGAGTGGACCCTGCAGGAGGGGGAGGGTGCCTTCTACGGGCCGAAGATCGACTTCTCGCTGCGCGACTGCCTCGAGCGCGTCTGGCAGTGCGGCACCGTCCAAGTCGACTTCTCGATGCCGGGACGTCTCGACGCCGAGTACGTCGCGGAGGACGGGTCGCGCCAGGTCCCGGTGATGCTGCACCGGGCGATCCTAGGCTCGCTCGAGCGCTTCATCGGCATCCTGATCGAGCAGCACGCCGGTGCCTTCCCGGCCTGGCTGGCACCGACCCAGGCGGTGGTACTGACCATCACCGACCGCCAGGACGGCTACGCGGACGAGGTTGCTGAATCCTTGAAAAAACAGGGATTCAGGGCGGTCGCGGACTTGAGAAACGAGAAGATCGGCTTTAAAATCCGCGAGCACACGTTGCAGCGCGTACCGTATCTGCTGGTGGTCGGCGATCGCGAGCAGGAAGGGGGCGCTGTTGCCGTGCGTACACGGGGCGGCCAGGATCTCGGCTCGATGTCCCTCGCGGACTTCGTGGACCGACTCGCCGCCGATGTGGCCCGGTTGGGCCGGACTGAATAGGAGGATCTGACATAGCTTCTGACAAAGACGTTCGTCTCAATGACGACATCACCGCGCCGAAGGTGCGGTTGATCGGAGCCGACGGGGAACAGGTGGGGATCGTAACGCTCGAGGAGGCGCAGCAGGCGTCGCTCGACGCGGACATGGACCTGGTCGAGATCGCGGCCAACGCCGAACCCCCGGTCTGCAAGATCATGGACTACGGCAAGTTCCGCTTCGAGGAGAACAAGAAGCGGCACGAGGCCAAGAAGAAGCAGAAGCAGATCCAGATCAAGGAGGTCAAGTTCCGGCCCAACACGGACATCGGGGATTACAACGTCAAGTTGCGCAACCTGACGCGGTTCCTCGAGGAGGGCGACAAGACCAAGGTCACGCTGCGCTTCCGCGGCCGCGAGATGGCCCACCAGGAGCTGGGTCTCGAGCTGCTGCAGCGCATCGAGAAGGACCTCGAGGAGATCAGCACGGTGGAGCAGGCGCCCCGCCGCGAAGGTCGCCTCATGGTCATGGTCCTGGCGCCCAGGAAAAGGAAGTAGTCGCTCGGTGAAAGCCCGCGAGGGTGCGACGTACTTTTGCCATAAACGAAACGAGAGACAGCAACGATGCCCAAGATCAAGTCGAACCGGGGAGCCGCCAAGCGGTTCGCCCGCACGGCCGGGGGTGGTTACAAGTGCGCGCAGGCGTACAAGAACCACATCCTGACCAAGAAGAGCACCAAGCGGAAGCGCCACCTCCGCCACATGAACCAGGTCGACGAGGCCGACGTCGCAGCGGTGCGCAAGCTGCTGCCGTACAGCTGAGGAGCGCACCATGCCACGAGTGAAACGGGGCGTGACGGCCCGCAACCGTCACAAGAAGGTCCTCGCCGAGGCGAAGGGGTATTACGGGGCGCGCAGCCGCGTCTACCGCGTCGCCAAGCAGGCGGTCATCAAGGCCGGGCAGTACGCCTACCGCGACCGCCGCCAGCGCAAGCGCCAGTTCCGCGCGCTGTGGATCGCGCGGATCAACGCCGCCGCGCGCGAGCACGGCCTCTCCTACAGCCGCTTCATCAACGGCCTGTCGCGTTCCGGCATCGAGGTCGACCGCAAGGTCCTCGCCGACCTCGCCGTCAACGACAAGGCCGCCTTCGCCGCCGTCGCGGCCCAGGCCAAGGCCGCTCTCTCCAGCTGATCGATCGCCAGACCGGCCGTCGCCTCCGGGCACCGGCCGGCCGATCGGGACGGGGGAAAGGCCTGGGCGCCTTTCCCCCTTTTCTTTGGGGCACGACGGGGACGAGCGGTGCACGACGTAGAAGAACTGGTAAACCGGGCGGAGACCGAGATCGACGCCGCCGGCGACCTGGCCGGCCTTGACCGGGTACGGGTCCGCTACCTGGGCAAGAAGGGGCTGCTGACCGACCTGCTCAAGCGGCTCGGCCAGGTCGCCGCCGACGAGCGGCCGGCGCGCGGCCAGGCGATCAACCGCGCCAAGCAGCAGCTGCAGGAGGCGCTGGAGCGGCGCCGCGAGGCGCTCGACGAGGCGCGGCTCGCCGAGGCGCTCGCCCGCGAGACCCTCGATGTCACGCTGCCCGGCCGCGGCCAGGTGCGTGGCGGGCTTCACCCGATCACCGCGACGCTGCGCCGCATCGAGCGGCTCTTCGCCCAGGCCGGCTTCGCGGTGATCGAAGGGCCCGAGATCGAGGACGACTACCACAACTTCGAGGCCCTCAACATCCCGCCGCACCACCCCGCGCGGGCGATGCACGACACCTTCTACTTCGACGCGCGCATGCTGCTGCGGACCCACACCTCGAACGTGCAGATCCGCGCCATGGAGAACCGCGAACCACCGCTGGCGGTGATCGCGCCGGGGCGGGTCTACCGCTGCGACTCGGACCTGACCCACAGCCCGATGTTCCACCAGGTCGAGGGCTTCCTGGTCGACGAGGCGATCAGCTTCGCCGACCTCAAGGGCATCCTCAACGACTTCCTGCGCAACTTCTTCGAGCGCGACGACCTCGCGGTGCGCTTCCGGCCGTCCTACTTCCCGTTTACCGAGCCGTCCGCCGAGGTCGACATCCAGTGCGTGATCTGCAGCGGCTCGGGCTGCCGTACCTGCGGCCAGAGCGGCTGGCTGGAGATCCTCGGCAGCGGCATGATCCACCCGGAAGTGTTCCGCCACGTAGGCATCGACAGCGAGCGCTTCACCGGCTTCGCGTTCGGCATGGGCGTCGAGCGCCTGGCGATGCTCCGCTACGGTATCGACGACCTGCGGATCTTCTTCGACAACGACCTGCGCTTCCTGCGCCAGTTCCAGTAGGGCGGGGAGGGCGAACATGCGTTTCAGCGAATCGTGGCTGCGGGAGTGGGTCGATCCGGAGATCGACACCGCCGCTCTGGTCCACCAGCTCACCATGGCCGGGCTCGAGGTCGACAGCGTCGAGCCCGTGGCGCCGCCGCTCGACGGCGTCGTGGTCGGGCGCATCGCGGAGATCGTCCCGCACCCGGACGCCGACCGGCTCCGCGTCTGCCGGGTCGACATCGGCGATGGCACACTGCTCCAGGTGGTGTGCGGGGCGCCGAACGCCCGCGAGGGGCTGCTCGCACCCCTGGCGACTGTCGGCGCACAGCTCCCCGACGGACCGAAGATCAAACGCAGCAAGCTGCGCGGCGTCGAGTCCCACGGCATGCTCTGCTCGGCGATTGAACTCGGCCTCGGCGAGGCGGCCGAGGGCCTGCTCGAGCTGCCCGAGGGCCTCGAGCCGGGTGCGCCGCTGGCGGCCGCCCTGGGGCTCGACGACACCGCCATCGAGGTCGACCTGACCCCGAACCGCGGCGACTGCCTCGGCCTCGCGGGGATCGCGCGCGAGGTCGGCGTGCTCAACCGCGCCAGGGTCACGCCGGTCGCCGCCGAGCCGGTCGAGGCGGCCGTCGACGACACCTTCCCGGTCGAGCTCGCCGCGCCCGAGGGGTGCCCACGCTACCTCGGCCGGGTGATCCGGGGCATCGATCCGCACGCCACCACGCCCGCCTGGATGCAGGAGCGGCTGCGGCGCAGTGGCGTGCGCAGCCTCGGGCCGCTGGTCGACGTCACCAACTACGTCATGCTCGAACTCGGCCAGCCGATGCACGCCTTCGACCTGGCGCGGCTCGAGGGCGGCATCGTCGTGCGCTGGGCCGAGGCGGGCGAGAAGCTGCTGCTGCTCGACGGGCGCGAGGTCGAACTCGACGCCGAGACGCTGGTGATCGCCGACCACGGGCAGGCGGTCGCCATCGCCGGTGTCATGGGCGGCGAGCTCTCGGGGGTCGCCGACGACACCGGGACCCTGTTCCTCGAGAGCGCCTTCTTCGCGCCGACGGCGATTGCCGGCCGCGCGCGCCGCTACGGCATGCACACCGACGCCTCGCACCGATTCGAGCGCGGCGTCGATCCGGAGTTGCAGCGCCGCGCCATGGAGCGCGCCACCCGCCTCCTGCTCGACATCGTCGGCGGCACACCCGGTCCGATCGTCGAGGCGTCCGACGAGGCGCACCTGCCGCGCCCGGCCACCGTCCGACTGCGCCGCGAGCGCGTCCGTCGGCTGCTCGGCATCGACATCCCAGACGACGACGTCGAGGAGATCCTCGCGCGCCTGGGCATGGAGGCCGTGGCCGCCGCCGACGGCTGGGAGGTCCGGGCACCGAGCTACCGCTTCGACGTCGCCATCGAGGCCGACCTGATCGAGGAACTGGCCCGCATCCACGGCTACGAGGCGATCCCCCCGAGCCGGCCGCACGGGGCGATGACCATCCTGCCCGAACCGGAACGGCGCGCCGATGCGCAGCGTGTGGCCGGCACGCTGGTCGAGCGCGGCTACCACGAGGCGATCACCTTCAGCTTCGTCGATCCGGCCAGGCAGGCGCTGCTCGACCCCGGGCACGAGGCCATCGCGCTCGCCAACCCGATCTCCAGCGACCTCGCCGTGATGCGTACCACGCTGTGGGTCGGCCTGCTCGACGCCGTCGCCCACAACCTGCGCCGCCAGCAGCCGCGGGTCCGCCTGTTCGAGACCGGCCTGCGCTACCTGCAGGGCACCGACGGCATCGTCCAGGAGCCGATGGTCGCCGGCGTGGCGTGCGGCACCGCCGATCCGGAGCAGTGGGGCGAGGCGGCCCGCGAGATCGATTTCTTCGACGTCAAGGGCGACGTCGAGGCGCTGCTCGGATTGACCGGCCCGGCTTCTGACTCTATCTTTGTTCCGGAAAAGCGACCCGCACTCCACCCCGGCCAGTCGGCACGCATCCTGCGCGGTGACCGGGAGATCGGGTGGATCGGCAGCCTCGGCCCGCAGGTCGCGCAAAAAATGGGGCTCAAGGGGAGGATCCTGCTTTTCGAGCTGAGCCTGTCGGCCCTCGGCCAGGGCGAGGCGCCGAGCTACGCGACGCTCTCGCGTTTCCCGGCCATCCGCCGGGACCTGGCGGTCGTCGTCGACGAGTCGCTGCCGTCCGGAGACCTCTGCGCCACCGTGCGCGAGGCGGCCGGCCCGTGGCTGCTCGAGCTACAGTTGTTTGACATATACGTTGGCAAAGGCGTTGATTCAAACAGAAAAAGTTTGGCGTTGGGCTTGACCTTGCAGCATCCTTCGCGCACTCTAAAGGACAACGAGGTCGACACGGTGATCGAGGGCGTCGTGCAGCGACTGCGCGACGACCACGGGGCGGACCTCAGGGAGTAGACTAAGAACGATGGCACTGACCAAGGCAGACATGGCCGAGCAGCTCTTCGAGGTGCTGGGCCTGAACAAGCGGGAAGCAAAGGAGCTGGTCGAGCAGTTCTTCGAGGAGATCCGCGCGAGCCTCGAGCAGGGCAACCAGGTCAAGCTCTCCGGATTCGGCAACTTCGATCTGCGCGAGAAGCGGGAGCGTCCCGGCCGCAACCCCAAGACCGGGGAGGAGATCCCGATCACCGCGCGCCGCGTCGTCACCTTCCGCCCGGGTCAGAAGCTCAAGACCATGGTGGAGCCGAGCTATGCTCGAGACGAGCAATAACGCCGAACTGCCGCCGATCCCGGCGAAGCGCTACTTCACGATCGGCGAGGTCGGCGAGCTCTGCGACGTCAAGCCGCACGTACTCCGCTACTGGGAGCAGGAGTTCCCGCAGCTCAAGCCCGTCAAGCGCCGCGGCAACCGCCGCTACTACCAGCGCCACGACGTGATGATGATCCGCCAGATCCGCAGCCTGCTCTACGAGCAGGGCTACACCATCGGCGGCGCCCGCCAGTACCTCGAGGGCGGACAGGCCAAGGACGATGCCCAGCAGAGCCAGCAGCTCATCCGCATGGTGCGCAGCGAACTCGAGGAGATCCTCCGCATCCTCCGCCACTGAACCGCTGTTCGTGGCCTCCGGATCGGGTAGAATGCCCGTCCGGTTCCGACCGACAGATCAAGCACACGGGGCGTAGCGCAGCCTGGTAGCGCACCTGCATGGGGTGCAGGTGGTCGGGGGTTCAAATCCCTCCGCCCCGACCAAATCCATTCCTGGACGCACCGGCCGATCGGCGAGCTCCGCTTCGGCCGGACCTTCCATTGCCCGACGACCCGGGGATCGAGGTCGCGGCGAAATGCGTTCCAAGACAGCGGCATGGAGCCCGCCGTTGCGGTTACGCCGACCCAGTGCATGGGCATCGAATCATCCTGCGACCTCGGCCACCCCGAGCGGACCACCGAGCGGCTCGTTACTGCGCGCAGGCCGTGACCTTCGACAGCACGTCTTCAAGCTTTCGGTGACGGCGGGTATCGGCCTCTCCGAGCTTCGGCCGGGCGAGGATTCCCCCGGCATGATCGACCGTGCCGACGTGGCGTTGTACCGCGCCAAGCAGGAAGGCAAGAACCGGGTCGTCTCCGCACCGGGCGCGGACGACCCGCTCATACAGCTGTCATCCTCCACCGGTGAGCCGGTTCCGTCACGGCGGGCGTGCGTCGGGAAGATGGTCCAGAATAGTGCACAGGCACGCCGGCACGCCATTACGCGACCCGCGCCCTCGCCGGCCGACCGGAGTGGGCGATTCGGCACGGATTCCGCAGGATTCGGCTGGAACACACACCCGATTCTCGACACATGACGTCTCTCACCGCATTTCTCTACCACCCCGCGGTCTACGCCGGGCTCCTGCCGCTGGCCATCGTGCTGGTCGTCTGCGCACTGCCGGGGCCGGCGCAGTCCTGGAGGGCACTGACAGGCGTGCTCGCGGGCTTCCTGGTCTCGGCCTGGATGGCGATCGGCAGCGGCCTGCTGGCCTTCGACTCCACGGCCAAGCTGGTCTGGGCCGCGGTGCCCGTGTTCGCGCTCGGCGGGCTGTTCGCGGCCCGGCCCCGCACGCTGGCCGCGCTCCACCTGCTCCTCGCGCTGGCATTGCCGCTGTGGCTGATTGCGCCTCTGATTACCCGCGAGGGCCTCGACGCTGTGGTCCGTTACGGCTACCTTCCACTGTTCAACCTCGCCGTGCTGGCCGCGTTCGTTCGCGGTGGCGGGTCGTCGAGATCGAACCTCGCGGCCCTGCTGGTTTTGGGGATGGGGGTCGGTTCGTGCGCCGCGCTCGGCGCGTCGGTCCTCTATGCCGAGCGCGCCTTCAGTCTCGCTGCCGGGATCGGGGCCCTGGCCCTGTGCTTGCTTCTCGGCCGGGAGCCGTGGGCCGGCAGGGGTCTTGCGTTGCCGGTGGCCCAGCTGCTCGGCACGCTGGCCGGGCTCGGCACGGTCTACGCGAACCTGCCGGTCGCCGCGCTCGTCCCGTTGGCCGCCGTGCCCTGGATGGTGCGGATCCCGGTTCCGTACGGGTGGGGGCGCGCGGCGCACTTCGCACTTTCTTCCGGATATTGCATACTGCCCGCCACCATCGCCGTGGCGTATGTCTGGCACGAGACCGGACCGCCTGCGTTTTAACTCGGTTCTGGGGGCAGATTATGGAAAATCTACGGAAACTGTTGCC
>JAWVZO010000032.1:0-19413 GCA_033722135.1 Gammaproteobacteria bacterium
AACTTGACAAACTGTGAATTTGGGAATATTTTCCCATTCGAGGATAGCAATCAACATGCGGCTCTCCGGTGACAGGTACGTCATCCCGGGGCAGGCGTCCCGACCCCCGCGGTCGCCCGCGACGAAAAAGGAACACGGCATGCAACCGATCTACCCCCTTCCCGGTGCGTCATCCCGCACCGGTCCGGCCATCCTCCCGCTCAGCCCGGAGCGGGTCGCACGCGCCAAGTTCGCCTACGCCACCCGCCACCTCGACCGCGGCCTGGTCGCGGGGCTGACCGGGGCGCGACCGCAGGCGGGCGACCTGATCCTGGCACGCGTCGACCGCCTGGGCCACCACACCCGGCTCGAGCTGCCCAGCGGACGCCGCGCCCACCTCCACCCCGGAGACGAGATCGTCGTCGCGATGGGCAACCGCTACGCGCCGGACCAGTTCGAGGGCCTCGTTCCGGAAGACCTCGATGCCTGTCACCTGGTCGCCGCGGGCGGCATCGCCGCGCGCGTCGTCCACAAGCACAAGCGTGCCCGGCAGGCGACGCGGATCCAGCCCCTCGGCCTGCTGACCGACGGCGAGGGAGCGCGGCTCCACCTCGGGCGATTCGCCCTCGGGACACCCGCGGCGACGCCGCGTCCCCTGACGATCCTGGTCTGTGGAACCTCGATGAACGCCGGGAAAACGATGACCGCCGCCCATCTGTTGCGGGGCCTAGCGCGTGCCGGCCTGCGCGTCGGCGCGGCCAAGATCACCGGCACCGGCTCCGGGGGCGACGCCTGGTCGATGTGGGACGCGGGCGCGGAGAGGGTCCTCGATTTCACCGACGCGGGTCACGCCACGACCTACCTCCTGGACCTCCCCGAGCTGGAACGGGTCGCGGAGAAGTTGACCGGCCACCTCGCGGCGCAGGGCTGCGAGGCGGTCGTTCTCGAAGTGGCCGATGGCATCTACCAGAGGGAGACGTCGGCGCTGCTGCAGTCGCGCCGGTTCCGCGCTGCGGTTGACGGGCTGCTGTTCGCAGGGGGCGATGCCATGGGCGCGGTGGCCGGCGCCTGCTGGCTGGAACAGAAGGGCTGGCCCGTGCTCGGTCTCAGCGGCGTGCTGACCACCTCGCCCCTGGGCATGCGCGAGGCCGGGTCGGCCTCGGGCCTCCCGGTGCTCGACAACGAGGCACTGGCCGACCCCGCGATCCACCGCCACCTCGCCGACGCCATCGACGTCGCGCGGCGCACCCGGCAGGTCGCGTGAGCCTGCCCGTCCTCTTCGCCGGGCCGCGGCGTGGGATGCTGCTGCGCTTGCTGCTCAACGGGTTCGCTCAGGCCCTGCTGGTCATCGCGCTCGCGCTGCTGGTCGAGCGACTGTTCGATGCCATCCTCGCCGTCGAAACACCGTTGCCGATCTCCAGCGCCCTGCTCCTCGCCGCGACCGTCGTCGCGGGAGCGCTGCTCCGCCAGCGCGAGCGCGTCGATGCCGAGCGGCTCGGCCAGCACTTCGTCAACGACGTGCGCGGCCGCCTCTTCGGCCACCTGGGCGAGCTACCGCCGCGCACCGTCGCCGCCCGCGATCCCGGCGGCCTGATGCTGCGCTTCGTCGGCGATCTTAACGCCTGGCGCCAGTGGGTCAGCCTCGGTATCGCACGCGGCGTGGTCGGCGGGCTGCTCCTCGCCGGGATCCTCGTCGCGCTCGCGGTCCTGCACTGGGCCTTCGCGCTGGGCGTGCTAGTCCTCGTCGCCGTGGTCGCCCTGGCGGGACGGCACCTGGCCGGACCGCTGGTCCGCGCGGTGCGCGATGCGCGGCGACGGCGGGCCCGCCTGGCGGGCAACGTCGGGGAAAAGCTGCACAGCCTCGAGGTGGTCCAGCTCTTCGATCGCAGGCAGGCCGAACGGCGGCGCCTCAGCCGCCAGGGCCGGCGGCTCGGCGAGGCGATGGTCCGGCGCGCCTCCTGGATCGGCTGGCTGCGCGCGCTGGCCGAGCTGCTCGGCGGGCTCGCCACGCTGCTCGTGCTGCTCATCGGCGCCTGGCTCGTCCGGGGCGGTGACCTGGAGCCCACGGCGGTGGCCGCGGCGCTGGGTGCCGCCTCGATGCTGCTGCCCCTCGCCCGCGATTTCGCCCGCGTCCACGAGTACCGCCAGGGCGCGCGCGTCGCGCGGGAGAAGGCCGAGTCCTTCCTCGCCCTGCAACCGGTCGCACCGCCGCGCGACGAGGTGACGCTGAACCGCCGCCGCCAACGGGGGAGGCTCGTGTTCGACGCCGTGCGGGTCGCCGGCGTTCTCGACGACGTCACGGTCGAGGCCCCGGCGGGCGAGCGCGTGGTCCTGTGCGGCGCCAACGGCTCGGGCAAGTCGACCCTGCTCGCGCTGGCCGCGCGCCTGCTCGAACCCGACCGGGGCAGGGTCACGGTGGACGGCATCGCCATCGGCCGCATGACCCGCCCGTCGCTGCGCCGCGCCGTGGGCCTGGCCCGGGCCGACCTGCCCCTGCTGCGCGGCACGGTGCTGGCCAACATCCGCTACGGGATGCGCGAGCGCGATGCCTCGGCCATGGACGAGGTGTCGCGGCTGTGCGGGCTCGACGCCCTGGCCGAGCAGCTTCCGCGCGGCCTCGAGAGCCGCATTCGCGACCATGGCCGCAACCTCTCGCTCGGCCAGCGACAACGGATCGTCCTGGCACGGGCCCTGCTGCTGCGCCCGCGCGTCCTGCTCCTCGACGAGATGGGCGCCAACTTCGACCGCACCCACCGCGACCTTCTCGTGCGGCTGCTCGCCGAGTACCCGGGCACGGTGATCTACGTCACCCACGATCCCGGCCTGCAGGCGCTGGCCGGGCGGGCCTGGCACCTCGAGCAGGGCCGCCTGACCGTCACGCGTGACCTGCCGCGCGCCCCTGCGGCGCAACTCGGCGTGTCCGCGAGCTGAACCGGGAGGAGACCATGAGCCCGAACACGACGCCCACCGACCATGCCGCGCTGCGCGGGCGCATCCTCCGCCTGCACGGCGACGCGCCCCACGAACTCATCTTCCACGCCTACCTGCCGCGTGCCGCCTACGCCACCGACCGCCTTCTGGTCTGCGTGCACGGCATCGGCCGTCAGGCCAGGGCGCAGGCGGAGGCGTTCTCAGGGCTCGCCGAGACGCTGGGTCTCGTGGTACTGGCGCCGCTGTTCGACCAGGATGCGTACGCACGCTTCCAGCGCCCCGGTCTCGAGTCCGGCACGCCCCGCTCCGACGAGGCGCTCGACGCGGCGATCGCCCAGCTCGCCCGTGCCTCTGGGCTCGTGGATGAGCCGCAACGGCTGCTTTTCGGGTACTCCGGCGGGGGCCAGTTCGCCCACCGCTACGCCGCGCTCCATCCCGAGCGCGTGGCGGCGGTGGTCATCGGTGCGGCGGGCTGGTACACGCTGCCCGAGGCCGGGCGCCGCTACCCGTACGGGCTCGGCCACCGGGAAGGTCTCGGCGACCTCGATATCGAGGCCTACCTGCGCATCCCGATGGCGGTCGTGGTCGGCGAACGGGACCGGCAGCGCGACGCGGCGCTCAACACCAGCCCGCGGCGCGACCGCGAGCAGGGCCGGACCCGCGTCGACCGGGGTCGCCACTTCGTGGCCAGCATGCGCCTTGCCGCGCGCGCCCGCGGCCTCGAGACGCCCTACCGGTTCGTACTGCTGCCGAGGATCGGCCACTCGTTCGAGAAGGCCGTGCGCCGGGGCAAGCTGATCTCTCGGGTAACCGACTTCCTCCACGAGACCGGTGTCGCCGCCCACCGGGCCCGGGCGATCCCGGCGCTCGCCCCATCCGGGTCCGCATCGCACGACGATGGGCCCGCCCGGCCGGACGGCCCCGTGCTGCACACCTCGACGGCGGTCTACGCCTTCGGCTGACCGCCCCCCCGGGGACGCCGGCGAGCTTCGCCGACGCCTCGTGCCGGGCCCGGTAATGGTGGTCGAAGCCGGTCACACGGTCCGGCGCGACGGGAGGGACGGGCCGTTTTCCGGCGACGGTCAGCCCCTGCCCCGCCGCTGCCGCGCGAGCCAGACCGCGAGCCCTTGGGCGTTGAGATCGAGATCCATGTCGAGGTGCTCGAGCACCTTCTCCCGCGGCCAGTCGACGCCGTGTTCGGCCAGGCGCGCGAGGAAGCGCGCCTCGAGGTCGGTCCGAATCCCGCGCGCCGGGTCCAGATCGTCCGCGTGCGCCAGAGCGAGGTCGCGCACGGCACGCAGGTCGTCGCGCAGGTCGTCGGCGAGCCGCGGGAGTTCGCCGACCCGGCCGAAGTGCGCCAGGTAGGCCGCATCGGGATCCAGGGCCATGAGCCGGTCGACGGTGGCGAGCCAGGCGTCGGGGTCGAGCTGCACCGGGGTGGTCGTGGCGAAAATGAAGGCGCCCCGCGCGGTATCGAACTCGCGGTAGGAGATGCCGAACGTGTCGCCGGTGAAGATCCCGCGGCTGGCCGCGTCCCAGACGCAGTAGTGGTGGCGTGCGTGGCCCTCGGTGTGCAGCAGCCGCAGCGGGCGGCCGCCGAGGTCGATCTCCATCCCGTCTTCGCTCTCGATGACCCGCGCGGCCGGGACCGGCACGATCTCGCCGAACTTGCGGACCATCTCGTCGGCGCCGTAGACCTCGGCGGACCCGGCGATAAGCCGGGTCGGGTCGATCAGGTGGCCGGCGCCGCGCGGGTGCGCCACCAGGCGCGCCGAAGGACACGCGGCCATCAGCGCACCGGCTCCGCCCCCGTGGTCGAGGTGGACGTGGGTCGGCATCACGTAGTCGACGGCGTCGCGGCCGAGGCCCAGCGAAGCGAGCGCCTCGAGCGCACGCGGCGCGGCGAGGCTGGTGCCGGTGTCGATGAACGCGGCCCGGCCGTTCTCGACCACCAGGTAGAAGGCGTCGAGCGCGGGCCGGACGTAGTCGGCGTCGATGCGGGTGATGCCGTGGTCGAGGGTCGCGATCCTCTCCATGTTCTCTCCGTTGTGACTGGCGGTCGGGACGCCGAATGGACCCGGGGCAGACCGTCTCTCGAGTCAGGGCATCAGCCAGAAAGGCCCCGGCGGCCGCCCATCGGAGTCGCGCTCAATCCCGACCTCGAGGGATCTCGGCGCCGGGTGCGTGCGCTGCCGGTCAGCGTTCCAGCACGTAGGTGCCGGGAGCGTCCGCGAGCGGCGGATGGGTGTCGCTGCCGAGTGCCGGCGGGTCGACCATCGCGCCGCAGCGCTTGTCGAGCCACGCGTCCCAGTCCTCCCACCACGAACCGCTCACCTTCGGCATCTCCGCGAGCCACGCCTCGGGATCGGTCCTGTCGCCGATCTCCCCCTTCCAGTAACGGCGCTTCGGCGGGTCGACCGGCGGATTGATGATGCCGAGGATGTGCCCCGACGTGGCGAGGATGTAGCGGACGGGTCCGCTGACGTACTCGCCGATCCGGAAGGTCGCCTTCCACGGCGCGATGTGGTCCTGCTCGGCGCCGACCGCGTAGAGCGGTTGCTTGATCCGCCCGAGGTCGATCTTGCGCCCGGCGAGCGTCACCGCGTCCGGCTGCACGAGGCGGTTTTCCAGGTAGAACTCGCGCAGGTACCACGCGTGCATCCGCTCGGGCATGCGCGTGGTGTCCATGTTCCAGAACAGCACATCGAAGCGCGGCAGGTCCTCGCCGAGCAGGTAGTTGTGGACGTAGTAGTACCAGACGAGGCTGTTGGAGCGCAGGGCGCGAAAGGCGTTGGCCATGTCCTGGCCGTCGAGGTAGCCGGTGCGAGCCATGCGCCGCTCGAGCCACTCGACGGTGTCGTCGTCGATGAACACGCCGATCTCTCCGGGCATCTCGAAGTCGACCAGCGTGGTGAGGAGCGTCCAGTGCGCGACCGGTGACTTGCGCCGGCCGCCGGCGCGGTTCAGCCATGCCATCAGGCAGGCGACCAGCGTGCCGCCGATGCAGTAGCCGGTCAGGTGCACCTGGTCGCTGCCGGTCACCTCGCGGGCCACCTCGACCGCCTGCAGCGCGCCGTCGGTCAGGTAATCGTCGAACGCGGTGTCGGCCAGCTCGGGGCCGGGGTTCTTCCAGCTGGTGACGAAGACGGTGTAGCCCCGCTCCACGAGCCAGCGCACGAGGCTCTTGCGCGGGTTGAGATCGAGGATGTAGTACTTGTTGATCCACGGCGAGACGAGCACCACCGGCATGGCGTGGACCTTCTCCGTGGTCGCGGCGTACTGGATCACCTCGAGCAGGTGGTTGCGGAAGACCACCTTGCCCGGCGTGGTGGCGAGGTTCTCGCCGACCGTGAACGCCTCCTCGTCGGTCATGCGGATCGAGCCCCGGTGCATGTCCTTGACCAGGTTGGCCATCCCCTCGGCGAGGCTCATCCCGCCGGTCTGCATGGCGCGCAGCATCACCGCCGGGTTGCTCCAGACCTGGTTGCTCGGCGCGACGGCGTTGAGCAGCTGGCGGGTCAGGAACGCCGCCTTGGCGCGCGTCTCCTCGTCGACCCCCGGGGTGGCCTCGACGGCGTCTTCGAGCCAGCGGGTGCCGAGCAGGTAGAACTCCTTGAGCTGGTCGAAGAAGGGGTTCGTCTCCCAGGCCGGGTCCTTGAACCGCTCGTCGAACGGGTTGACCGAGACGAGGTCCTGCTCGCTGTCGCCGAGGTAGCGGCGCATGGCGTGGACCTGGACCGTCGTGCCGTCGTGCGCCAGTTCGGTCAGCTGCTGCCCGAGCCGTTCCGGCGACTGGAGCCAGGCCCGCTGCACCCGTTGGCAGGCGTCGAGCATGCCGAAGGGATCGACCGCCTCGCGCCAGGCGTGCAGCCAGGCCGCGGGATTGACGGGATTGGACTCACGCATCGTCCTCTCCAACAGGAATGGCATGAGGGCCGAGCATAGACGACGCGGCAATTCACACCAAGCGCCGCCTCAGAGCAGGGCGACGAGCGGCTCCAGCCCGGTCACGGTCAGATCGGCCAGTTCGCTCCAGCGGCCGCGCCCCTCCCAGTCGAGGTAGACCACGGCGACGCCGGCCGCCCTGCCCGCCTCGAGGTCGTGGACGAAATCGCCGACCATGACCGCGTCACCGGCCGCCGCGCTCCACGCTTCGAGCAACTTCAGGAGGCCGGCAGGATCCGGCTTGGGCGGCGCCTCGCCGCGACCGACGAGGTCCCCGTCCGCGAAGTGGTCGGCCAGTCCGGCCGCGGCGAGGGTCAGCCGCACGCTCTCGAGGCTGTTGCGCGAGACGATTCCTTGGTCGCAACCCCTTTCGCGCAGCGCGGTCAGCAGCGCAGCGGCGCCCGGTCGCGCGACGGCGCGTGCGCAGGCGTCGCGCTCGATGGCGTGGAGCCGCGCGAGACGCGGCTCGGCCTGCTCGCGTGGCAGGGTCGCGAGGTGCTCGAGGATCGGGACCTGATCGGGAACGCCGAGCTCGCGCCGGATGGCATCGAAGTCGTGCACCGGCCGGGTCAGGGTTCCGTCGAGGTCGAAGATCCAGTGGCGTCGCCGACCGAGCGCGGCCGGCGATGGCGCGCGGTGAGGCACCGGGGCTCAGTCGCCACCCGCCGCGGCGGCTTCGCGGTGGAGCGGGATGCTCGCCTCGCCGAACAGCACCTGGCGCAGCAGGCGGTAGCCGAATTCGAGCAGCGCCTCGTCGTCGTCGTGCAACCGATCGTACTCCGCCGCGTCGAGGTCGTGCGGGCAGGTGTACATGCAGGCGGCCTCGTCCCGGCCCCTGCAGCCATCGCATCTTTCGGTTCGTACAAACGTGGGCATGCCGCGGTCCCGGTTGTCGCGCTGCACCTCGCCGATGGATGCCCCGCCACCAGGCGGCGACGGGGTGGAAGGGTCAGGCCGCCGAGTGGCCCGACATCTTCACCTCGACCTTCTGGTCGTCCGCGAGTCCGGCGTAGTACTCGCGGAGGATGGCCAGCACCTCGGGCCGGCTGAAGTGGTGGGGCACCTCGTCGCCCTCGGAGAGCGCCTTGCGCAGCTTGGTGCCGGACAGCAGGAGCCGGTCTTCGGCGTCGTGCGGGCAGGTCTTCATCGACGCCATGCCCTCGCACTTGTGGCAGTAGAAGGTCCAGTCGATCTTCAGCGGGCGTGTTTCGAGCGCCCCCTGCGGGATCTCGTCGAAGATGTGGTGGGCGTCGAACGGTCCGTAGTAGTCGCCGACCCCGGCATGGTCGCGGCCTACGATCAGGTGCGAGCAGCCGTAATTCTGCCGGAACACGGCATGCAGCAGGGCCTCGCGCGGTCCCGCGTAGCGCATGTCGAGCGGGTAGCCGGCCTGCATCACGGTATTTTCGACGAAGTAGTTCTCGCAGAGCGTGCCGATCGCGCGGGCGCGTACCTCGGCCGGGATGTCGCCCGGCTTGAGCTTGCCGAGCAGCGAGTGGATCAGGACGCCGTCGCAGATCTCGATCGCCACCTTGGCGAGGTACTCGTGCGAGCGGTGCATCGGGTTGCGCGTCTGGAATGCGGCGACGGTGCGCCAACCGCGCTCGGCGAACGCCGCGCGGGTCTGCGCGGGCGTCATGAAGGCGTCGCCGTACTTCTCCGGGAACTCGCCCTGCGAGAGCACCCTGACCGGGCCGGCGAGGTTGACCTCGCCCTGGGCCATGACCATCTGCACGCCCGGATGCTCGGGATCGGTGGTCTTGTAGACCATCATGCACTCGTGCGCCTTGTCGATGGTGTACTTCTCGGTCAGGCGCATCGTCGCCATGATCTCGTCGCGCCCGGGATCGACCAGCGCGACCTCGTGGCCCTCGTCCAGCGTGTCGGCGAGCGCCCGGTCGGCGGACAGCGTGATCGGGATCGGCCAGAAGAGCCCGCTGGCGGTCTGCATCGCGTCGCAGACCCGCTCCCAGTCGAGGCGGGTCATGAACCCCTCGAGCGGCGTGAACCCGCCGATGCCGAGCATGATCAGGTCGCCGAGTTCGCGGGAGCTGAGGGGCACCTTGGGCAGGGCCTCGGCCCGGCGGCGCTCGGCCTCGCATTCGGACCCGACGAGCAGCAGTGGTTTGAGTTCGCCGCCACCGTGCGGCTTGACCAGCATGGTCATGGCTCCTCCGTCCTGAATTCCGTTGTGTTGGGCCGGCCCCGCGAGAGGCCTGGCCCCTGATCTGTGCCGGGCGGAGGGCCACAGTGCGCGACCATCGCGCGAAAATCCAAGTGAAATTATCTAGGCACCCATAAGTCCGCTTTATTCATGTCGAGACCGGGACTTATGAAGGGCCGAGGGGCCCGTGGCCCCCGTTCAGCCGAAGATCATGGCCCTGGACCCGGTGAACTCACGGCACCCGGGGCCGCCGAGCAGCCGCCCGAAGCCCGAGGGGCCGACGCCGCCGATCGGAATGGCCGGGTCCTCGCCGACCGGAGCGTTGACGTAGACCTGGCCGCAGCGCAGCCGGTGACCGACCCGCAGCGCGCGATCCACGTCGCCCGACCAGACGCTCGCGCCGACGCCGATCGGGGCGTGATTGGCGACCGCGATCGCCTCGGCATCGTCGGCCACGCGGATGATCGCCGCCACGGGGCCGAACAGCTCCTCTTCGTAGGCCGGCATGCCGGGTGCGAGGTGGTCGAGGATCGAGGCCTGGTAGAAGGCGCCGGGCGGTTCGCCCGGCATGCAGCCGGTGACCACCTTCGCGCCCTGGCTGCGCGACCCCGAAACCTGGCGGTGCAGGCGGTCACGCAGCTCGTGGCTGGCCAGCGGCGCGAAGCGCGTCGCCTCGTTCATCGGGTCGCCGTAGATCAGTTCCGACTCGACCGGTATCCTGAGCCGTTCGACGAAGTCGTTGGCGAGGGACTCGGCGACGATGAACCGCTTGGCCGCGGCGGCCCGCTGCCCGGCGCTGGTGAACCGGGCCGTGAACGCCGCCGGCACGACACGCTCGAGGTCGGCGTCGGAGAGGATCACGAAGGGGTCGCTGCCGCCGAGGTGGAGCGTCACCTTCTTGCCCTCCGCGCCGGCCTGCTCGGCGACCTCGCGGCCCGCCCGGCCGCTGCCGCAGAAGCTGACCGCGGAGACCATCGGCGCGGCGATGACGCTGGGAACCTGGGTCGCGGTGATCTGCAGGGTGCGGAAGGCGTCGGGCGCGCCGAGGCCCTCGCGCAGCAGATCGTCGATGGCCATCGCGCACTGGGTGACCGCGCCGGCGTGCTTGAGCACCGCGCCGTTGCCCGCGAGGAGCGAGGGCAGCACCACGCGCAATGCGTACCAGAACGGGGCGTAGCGCGGGGTGATCGCGAAGACGATGCCGAGGGGCGCGTGGTCCAGCCGGACCCGGTGGCCTTCGCGGTCGACGAGCCGCTCCTCGCCGAGGTAGTCGCCTGCCGCGTGGGCCAAGTGCTCGCACAGCAGCGCGCAGTTCTCGATCTCCTGCAGCGCTTCGCTGCGCAGCTTGCCCATTTCGAAGCTGATCAGCCGGGAGAGCTCCCCGCTGTCGCTGCGCAGCAGGGCGGCGAGGCCACCGATGCGCTCGGCGCGTTCGGCCAGATCGAGCCCGCTCCACTCCATCGCACCCATCTCGACCTCGTCGAGCGCCTGGCGCAACTTGTAGCCGTTCCACTCCTTGAACACGGAAAGGGTCGAGCCATCGAGGGGTGATGTCGAACGCAGTGCCATGGCCCCCAGCCTCAACTTGTTATGTGGGTATCATACTAGTATAAAAATCCCGCGTTTAGATGACCTTTTTCGAGATTCACCGCTCATGGCCAAACAGACCCTCTGCATCCTCGGCGGTACCGGCTTCGTCGGCCGGCACCTCGTCCGCGCCCTCCACGACGAGGGGCACGCGATCCGCGTGCTGACCCGGCGCCGGGAACGCCACCGCGAACTGCTGGTGCTGCCCCGCGTCACGCTGCACGAGGTCGACGTCTACGACCCCCAGGCCCTCGCCGCGGCATTCACCGGCTGCACCGCGGTGGTCAACCTGGTGGGCATCCTCAACGAGAAGGGGCGCGACGGCTCCGGCTTCGAGCGCGCCCACGTGACGCTGCCGGAACGGGTCGTCGAGGCGTGCGGCGCGGCCGGCGTGCATCGCCTCCTGCACATGAGCGCGCTCAACGCCGACCCGGAGGGGCCGAGCCACTACCTGCGCACCAAGGGGCGCGGCGAGGCGCTGGTCCACGCGGCCCACGGCGAGTCGCTCGCGGTCACCAGCTTCCGCCCGTCGGTGATCTTCGGTCCCGGCGACGGCCTCTTCTGCCGGTTCGCCGGCCTGCTCGCGCTCGGCCCGGTCTTCCCTCTCGCCTGTGCCAGGGCCCGCTTCGCCCCGGTCTGGGTCGAGGACGTCGTGCACTGCTTCGTCCGGGCACTGGACGACAAGGCCACCCATGGCGAGCGCTACGAATTGTGCGGCCCGGAGGTCTGGACGCTCCACCAGATCGTCGAGTACACCGCGCGGCAGGCGGGCATGAACCGCCTGATCATCCCCCTCGGCGAGGATCTGTCGAACCTCCAGGGCTGGGTCATGGAGTGGATACCCGGCAAGCCCTTCTCGCGCGACAACGTCGCCTCGACGCGCGTTGACAGCGTCTGCACCGGGCCCTTCCCGGCGCGCTTCGAGCGCGAGCCCGCGACCATCGAGCAGGTGGTGCCGAGCTACCTCGGCCCGCGCCAGAAGAACCCCCGATACAACCGCTTCCGCACGCACGCCAGGCGCTGAGAAGGCAGCAGGCACTCACTCAGCACGCAGGGCACGGACCGGTTCCATGCCCGCGGCGCGGCGTGCCGGCAACACGCCGGCGGCCAGGCCGATCGTGACCGCGATCGCCTCGGCGAGCGCCAGGTAGAACGGCGAGAGCGCGACCGGCAGCGCCGGCAGCAGCAGCGCAATCAGCAGCACCCCGCCGACCCCGAGCAGCAGCCCGAGCAGCCCCCCGAGCGCGGCGAGCGCGACCGCTTCGCCGAGAAACAGCGCCAGCACCTGCCCGGAATCGGCGCCGAGTGCCCGCAGCAGCCCGACCTCGCCGGTGCGCTCGGAGACCGCGATGGTCATGATGGTCAGCACGCCCACCCCGCCGACGAGCAGGGAGACTCCGCCCAGCGCGCCCACCGCGAAGGTCAGCACGCCGAGCACCGAGTCGAGTACGTCGAGCATCTGCTGCTGGGTGACAATCGTGAAGTCCTCCTGGCCGTGGCGCGCGACCAACGTCTCCCGTACCGTCTTCTCAAGCGCTTCGACGTTGCTGCCCGCAGCGTAGAGGACATCGACTTCCTGGACACCGTTGAGGTTGAAGAGCCGCATCGCCCTTCGGGTGGGAATGTACACGGCGTCGTCCATGTCCATGCCCAGAAACTGCCCCTTGGCTTCCATCGTGCCAACGACGCGGTAGCGTTCGCCACCGATTCGAATGCTCTGGCCGAGCGGAGAACTCTGGCCGAAGAGTTCTCGCCGCACCCGGTCTCCGAGCACGGTCTGGGCGCGCAACCCCTCTTCGAGGAAGCGCCCTTCGGCCACCCGGAGTCGCCACACCTCCGGCGCGGACTCACCAACCCCGAAGACCATGGTGCTGCGCCGCCGCTCTACCCACTCGACGTCGGCGTTGCCGTGCACGGCCGTGGCGATCGCCTGCACGTGCGGAAGGTGCTCGAGCGACTCCGCATCCTCCACGGTGAGGGGTCGGGAGGTGTGAATCACCGCGGCGGACATCCCGAAGGTGCTGGTTTTCCCGGGCATGATCGCGAGCAGGTTGGTGCCGAACTGGGTGAACTCGCCGAGCACGAAAGCGCGCACCCCCTGGCCGATCGACGTTAGGAGCACCACCGCGGCGATGCCGACGCCGATGCCGAGCATGGTCAGCAGGCTGCGCGCCGGGTGGGCCAGCACCCCGCGCCACGCCATCCGCGACTGGTCGGCGATGCGCACCGGTCACCTCCGCGCCAGCGCCGTGACCGGGTCGAGGCGCGCCGCGTGCCGCGCCGGCAGCGCGCCGAACAGCAGGCCCAGCCCGACCGCGACCAGCACGGCCACCGGCGGCGCCCAGGCGGGCGCACGGAAATCGAGGGCCGGGTAGACCTGGCCGAGCAGCCAGGTCCCCGCGACGCCGAAGGCCAGGCCGAGCAGGGCGCCGCCGAGCGCGAGCAGGCCGGCCTCGACCAGGAACAGACCGAGCACCTGGCGCGGCGGCGCCCCGAGCGCCATCAGCAGGCCGATCTCGGCGGTGCGCTGCGACACCGCGACCAGCATGACGTTCATGATCAGGATCCCGGCCACCGCGAGGCTGATGGCGCCGATGCCGCCGACCGCCAGGGTCAGCGTGCCGAGGATCCGGTCGAAGGTCGCCAACATTGCGTCCTGGGTGATCACCGTGACGTCGTCCTCGCCGTCGTGCCGCGCGCGCACGGTGCCCAGGATCGCCTCACGGGCCCGCTCGAGCAGGGCGCGGCCGCGCGCCTGGACCAGCACGCGGAACAGCGCCGGGGTGTCGAACAGCGCCTGCGCGGTCGTCACCGGCACCAGCACCAGCTCGTCGAGCTGCACGTCGAGCGAGCGGCCGGTCGAGCCGAGCACGCCGATAACGCGGCAGCGCCGGTCGCCGAGCCGCAGCGTCTCGCCGAGCGCCGACGCGCCGCCGAACAGCTCCGTCTCGAGGGTCCGGCCGAGCACGCAGACCGGGCGGCTCCGGCGCGGGTCGCCGCCCGGCAGGAAGCGGCCGGCGGCGATCTCGACGCGGCGGATCGGCGCGAAGTCGGCGGTGGTGCCGACCACCGTGCTCTCGCGCTCGCGCCCCGCCGCGGAGACCGGCACCGAGCCGATCACGATCGGCGCGACCCGCTCAATCGCGGGCTGGCGGAGCAGGGCCAGCGCGTCCTCCAGGGTCAGGTCACGCGGGGTCAGACCGAGCAACGGCGGCGGGCCGCCGACCGTCTCGGAGCGACCCGGTAGCACCACCAGCAGGTCCGTCCCGAGGCTCGAGAACTCACCGATCACGTAGCGTCGGGCTGCCTCACCGAGGCCGGTCAGCAGCACCACCGACGCGACGCCGATCGCCATCGCGAGCAGCATCAGCGCGGTGCGTACGCGGAAGCCGTGCAACGCGTCCCACGCGAAATGGAGCCGGTCGCCGGGCCTCATGACGGCGGCTCCTCGACCCGGCCGTCGACGACGTGGATGCGCCGTCCGGCCCGGCGCCCGATGTCGGGATCGTGGGTCACCACCAGCAGCGTCAGGCCCGCGGCGTGCAGCGACTCGATCACCTCGAGGACCTCGTGGCCGGACTGCCGGTCGAGGTTGCCGGTCGGGTCGTCTGCGAGCAGCAGGCGCGGCTCCATGATCGTCGCCCTGGCGATCGCGACGCGCTGCCGCTGCCCGCCCGAGAGCTGGTCGGGGCGGTGGTCGGCGCGTGAGGCCAGGTCGAGTCGCTCCAGCGCTCGCGCGACCCGCTCGCGCCGCTCGGCGGGATCGACCCCGGCCAGCACCAGAGGCAGGGCGACGTTCTCGGCCGCGGTCAGACGCGGCACGAGGTGGAAGAACTGGAACACGAAGCCGACCTTGTCGCGGCGCAGCGCGGCGCGCGCGGCGCCGTCGAGGCCAGTGACGTCGGTGCCGTCGAGCCGGTAGCTTCCCCGCGTCGGCCGGTCGAGCAGGCCGATGACGTTGAGCAGCGTCGACTTTCCGGAGCCGGACGGCCCCATGATCGACAGGTAGTCGCCGGCGGCGACCCGCAGGTCAACGTCGCGCAACGCGTGCACCGTCTGCTCGCCGACCTCGAAGTCGCGGCCGATCCCGGCGAGTTCGAGCATCACGGCGCGTCGCTGGCCGGCACCACGGCCGCGCCGGCGGCCACCCCCTCGTCGGGCAGCGCAACGCGTTCGCCGCGCGACAGGCCGCCGAGCACCTCGACGAACTGCCAGTTGCGCAGCCCGACCTGCACCGCGACCTCCTCGAGCTTGCCGTCGGCCGGGCGATAGCGCAGCACGCGGTCGGCCGCGTCGAGCGCCGCGGCCGGGACGCGCAGCGCGTTCTCGTGCCGTTCGAGCAGCACCTCGACGTCGGCCGTGTAACCCGGCAGCAGTCCGGCGAGCTGGTCGGGATCAAGCTCGACCTCGATCTCGACGGTGCGTGCCTGCTTCTCGAACTCCTGGACGTACGGCGCGACGCGGCGCACCGTGCCGTCGAAGGTGCGCTCGCGGAACGCGTCGAGGGTCACGCGCGCGGCCTGGCCACTTTGCACGGCGGGCGCGTCGACCTCGTCGATCGGGGCGCTTACGTAGAGGCAGCCTGACTCGACCAGGTCGACCACCGGCAGGGTCGCGATGCCGGGAGGCGACGGGGTCACGTACTCGCCGAGCTCGCCGTTGACCTCGGCGACCACGCCGGCGAACGGCGCGCGGATCTCGCTCCGTTCGAGCGCGGCGCGGGCCACCGCGATGCGGCTGCGCGCCACCTCGGGGTTGGCGCGCGCGGCCCGGCACGCCGCCTCGCGAACCGCCGCCTCGGTGACCGCCTGGTCGACGAGCTCCTCGGCGACCAGGTCGCGCTCGCGCAGCCGGACCAGGCGGTCCGCCTCGCGGCGCCCAACCTCGGCCCGCAGGCACGCCTGCTCGGTGTTGGATTGCGCGGCGCGCGTCTCGCTCTCGGCCAGGGTCACCTGGGCTGTCAGGTCGCGGTTCCAGAGCCCGACCAGCAGTTCGCCCGGCTCGACGACCGTCCCCTCGCGCGCGGCGAGCACCTCGATGGTGCCGCCCATCGCCGGCGCCAGGCGCGCCCGGCGACAGGCGTTGACCGTGCCGCCCCGGGTGTTGGCCACCCGCGCCTCGACGACGCCGGCCTCGACCTCGACCAGCTTGGCCTCGACCGGCGCGGGCCGCGACCACCACCAGCCACCAAAGGCCAGCGCGGCCACCGCCACCAGCCAGACAACGCCCCGACCGCCATGTTTCAGCATCCCGGCACCCATCCGGCGCATCCGTTGCGCCCTGCCCATGATCAGTCTAGCCGCAGGGACCCGCGGCGCGCGATCCTAGCGCCCCGTCCCGCGCCGCCCCCCGCCATCCCACAGGGAGGCGTACTCGGCCAGGCGCGCGTGACGGGTCGCTTCCGGCTGCGCGGCGAGGCGCTCGACCTCGGCATGGAACGGCGCGAACGCCCCGCCCTCCCGCACCAGCAGCGCCAGAAAGCCCGGCACCAGGCGGTGGTAGAGGCCGACGGTGTTGAGCTTGGCGTTGTTCAGCCCCGCCTCCATCCAGGCATCGAAGCCGACGTCCTCGTCCCACCTCGCGCGCAGCGCGGCGTAGTCGCCGAGCGCCCGGGCGATGCGCGCCGCCTTGCGCGCCCGCAGGGTGGCGGCCGGGTGGTCGCCCGCGTAGAGCCCGGCGAGGTCCCCGCGCAGCCCGAGCAGCAGCTCGACGACGGCGCCGCGCCGCGCCGCGTCGCGCGCGGCACGGGCCAGCAGCAGCTCGTCGCCGCGCGCCCGCAGCCAGCGCCGCACCCCCTCGTCGGCCACCGCGGTGGCATAGGACTCGTTGAATGCCGTGTCGCCGGCGAGGAAGAATCTCCGGTGGGCCAGCTCGTGGAACAGCAGCCAGGCGAGGCGGTCCTCGCGCCGGAACAGGAAGGTGTCGAGCAGCGGGTCGTCGAACCAGCCTAGGGTGGAGTAGGCGACGACGCCGGCCACGTGGACGTCCTCGCCGCGGTCGCGTAGGCGGTCGGCCTCGCGGGCGGCGGCGTCCGGGTCGAAGTAGCCGCGGTAGGCCAGGCAGCCGACCAGCGGGTAGCACCAGCGCCGGGGCTCTAGGGCGAACTCCGGGGCGGCGAAGACGTTCCAGGCGACGAAGCGCCGTCCGAGCGCCGCGTAGCGGGTGTAGCTGCCGTCGGCGGGCAGCGCCAGCTCGCGCTCGGCGAAGGCGACGATGTCACCCGCCAGGCGCAGCCGGCGGGCGAGGGCCGGCTCGACCGCCGGGTCGGCGAGGAGTTCGGCGACGGGCCGCGCCTCGCGCATCAGCTCCAGCTGGCCGCCGACCGCCCCCGCGTAGTAGCCGAGCGAGGCGCACCCGCCGGTGGCGAGTGCGACCAGCGCGACCGCGAACTGCCGCCATCTCATGCTTGGTGAACATACCACGCGCCGCTACCATGACCCGATGGAAACCTACCTGGTCGGCGGCGCGGTCCGCGACCGCCTCCTCGGCCTCGAGGTGCGCGAACGCGACTGGGTCGTCGTCGGCGCCACCCCCGAGGCCATGCTGGAGGCCGGCTTCCGGCAGGTCGGGCGCGATTTCCCGGTCTTCCTCCACCCCGAGACCGGCGAGGAGTACGCGCTGGCGCGCACCGAGCGGAAATCCGCGCCGGGCTACCGCGGCTTCGAGGTGCACGCCAGTCCCGAGGTGACGCTGGAGGAGGACCTGCGGCGCCGCGACCTGACCATCAACGCCATGGCCGAGGCGCCCGACGGGACGCTGATCGACCCGTTCGGCGGCCTCGACGACCTGCGCCAGGGCCGCCTGCGCCACGTCTCCCCGGCCTTCGTCGAGGACCCGCTGCGGGTGCTGCGCTGCGCCCGCTTCGCCGCCCGGTTCGCCCGCTGGGGCTTCCATGTCAGCCACGCGACCCACGCGCTGATGCGCGAGATGGCGGCCTCGGGCGAGGTCGACGCGCTGACCCCGGAGCGGGTCTGGGCCGAGCTGGCGCGGGCCCTGGAGACCGCCACGCCCGGCCGCTTCCTCGAGGTGCTGCAGCGGTGCGGTGCGCTCGAGCGGGTGCTGCCCGAGCTCGTCCCGCTGCTCGGTCCGCCCCCGGCCGCGCACGCCGATCCGGGCACGCCCCGGGCCCTGCGCGCGCTGCAGCGGGCCGCCGACCTCGGGGCGACCGTCGCGGCACGCTTCGCGGCGCTCGTGCTCGCCTTCGGCGACGCCGGCCCCGTCGAACGGCTCTGCGCCCGGCTGCATGCCCCCAACGCCTTCCGCGACCTCGGCCGGCTCGCCGCGCGGCATCACGCCGCGGTCCGCGCGGCGGACGCGCTCCCCCCCGACCGGCTGCTGGCGCTGCTCGAGCAGCTCGACGCCTTCCGGCGCCCGGAGCGCCTGGACGACCTGCTGTCGGCCGTCCGGGCCGACGACGACGGCGAACTCGACGGTCCCTACCCGCCCGCCGACCGCCTGCGCGCCGCGCACGCCGCCGCGACCGCGATCGGCGCGGCCGACCTGGCCGCGACCGGACTGCGCGGCCCGGAGATCGCCGCGCGGCTCCGCGAACGGCGTCTCGCGGCCCTCGCGTCGCTCCCCGCCCCCGGCACGGACTGAGCCCCTCCGTGCCCGGTGCGCCGCCCCCGGCGGCGCTGCACCGCAGCACCCCGGGTGTCGTAGAAATCCGACATTCAATGCCACCGACTGGCGTTAGAGTGGTTCGGTCCACCGGATGGCAGACCCCCGGCGCGAAGGAGCGGCCAACGAAGCAATACACAACACGATCGACAAGAGGTATTCACCATGACCGAACAGATGCAGACCAACGCCTCCGTGCATTCGCTCTTCCAGCAGCTCGCCGTCGACTTCGATCCCGCGCTCGGCGCGATCTGGCTCGACATGCAGTCCCGCCCCCGGCCCTGCTTCACCCCGCAGCTGCTCGAGGAGCTGCGCAAGTACCAGCGCAAGCTCGAGAACCTGCGCGGCCGGTTCCAGCACGACGGGGCCCTGCACGACGTCCACTACCAGGTCCTGACCTCGTCGGTCCCAGGGGTGTTCAACCTCGGCGGCGACCTGGACCGGTTCCTCGGCTGGATCCGCAACCGCGACCGCGGCGCGCTGGCGACCTACGGACGGGCCTGCATCGACGTCCTCTACCCGAACGCGGTCAACTACCACCTACCGATCACCACCATCGCGCTGGTCCGTGGCCAGGCGCTCGGCGGCGGCTTCGAGGCGGCGCTGTCGAGCAGCGTGATCATCGCCGAGTCCGGCGCCCAGCTCGGCCTGCCTGAGATCCTGTTCAACCTCTTCCCCGGGATGGGTGCCTACAACCTGCTCTGCCGCAGGATCACCCCGCACCAGGCCGAACAGCTGATCCTCAGCGGGCGCATCTACTCGGCCGAGGAGATGCACGAGCTCGGCATCGTCGACGTGGTCGCCGAGGAGGGCGCGGGCGCCGACGCGGTGGCGACCTTCATCCGCCGTCACCGGCGACAGCGCAACGGCCAGGTGGCGCTGCAGCGCGCCCGCCAGCGCGCGCACCGGATCTCCTACCAGGAGCTGATCGACATCACCGACATCTGGGTCGACGCGGCGCTGTCGCTGAGCGACAAGGACATGCGGGTGATCGAGCGGCTGGTCCGCGCGCAGAACCGCGCGTCGTCGCCGGACGCGGGCGCGCGCATCGCCATCGGCGCCTGACGCGGGGTCAGGCGCGCGCGCCGCGCCCCCGCGCGCGGCGGGTGGCGAACGCCTCGGCGGTACGATCGAGCAGCGGAGCGAGGGTCAGGGCCGCCGCCCTGGCCTCGTCGTGCCGCTCGGTC
>JAWVZO010000033.1:0-19404 GCA_033722135.1 Gammaproteobacteria bacterium
AGTTCCTCGGCGGACATTTTCTCGACCGACTTGCGACGTGGCATCGTTTCCGTTCCTTTCTTTAAATAAAAAACGTGGAATTTACAAAGCGTGAAGATAATAACAGAAAATAAATTATTACAAATTATTTACTTTCATGGGGTCCAGCGAAACACCATGTTTTTACCTAGCAGGCGTTCCATGGTGCACTGCGTGAGCGGTTGCATGAAATGCACCAGATGGCCCTGGCACGCACAGTCGCTGGCGCCGAAACCGGCGACATCGAGCCGGGCGCCCGGCGAGCCCAGCAGGGCACCGGCCCATGCGTGCTCTAACCGTTCCTGCGCGTGGCCGTACCAGACCTCCATGACGGGAACCGTCGCGCGCAGCGCGTCGACGTGCCAGTGGCGCCGCTCGCTCCCGTTCACGTGCCTCAGGACCCTCGCGGCCACCCCGCCGGGACCGAACGCGCTGCCGGCGTAGTAGTGACTCCCGGGGCCGAGCACCGCCTTGCCGAGGGCGCCGACGTCGAGCGTCACCGGTTCCGGGAGATCGAAGCGGAGCAGGTAGGTGCCCGGCGCACTCCCCGGCGCCTGCCCGCCACGCGTCGTCAACCCAGCCGCGCCAGGTAGCGCGCGACGCGGGCCCGGAGCCGGGCGTGGTGCGAACCGGGCCAGAAGAGCCTGCGGCAGTCGACGCAACGGAGAACGCGCGGAGCGGTCTCCAGCACGTAGGGTGGCAGTTCTTGGGCGACCGCGGCCTTCGCGACACCGACCAGGCGGCCGTTGCAGACCAGGCACCGGCTGAACGGCGCGACCGCCGGCGCGAAACGATCGAGGACTTCGGTCACCTGCGCCTCGGGATCGGTCGCCCGCAGCCATGCTCCGTGGAGCACCTCGCCGTGACAGAGGAGCTTGCGGTCGCGCGTCAGGACGACCCGCCCTTCCCCGGCGGCGATCGCGACGATGTGGTGGTCGTCGAGGTCATTGCCGTACAGCGTGTCGAGCCCCAACAGGCGCATCCGGCGGGCGAGCGCACCGAGGTGTACGTCGAGCACGAAGGCCCCGGGAGCGGGCGGCCGCAGCCGGCCCTCGCACCCGGGATCGATACGGGTGAACCCGGGGTAGACGGCCACCCGGTCTCCGTCGGCCAGTCGGTAGGTGAAATCGACCGTCCGGCCGTTCACGACGATCCGACCCACCTCGGGGTGCGGCACGCCGAACGCCTCGATCGGGTCCTTGATCGCGGGACTTTCGCGGAAGTGCCGGATTACCGTCCGCTGGCGCCGGGACCCGGGGAGGAAGTCGTTGAGGCCCGCGTAGAAGCGGAACTCGGCGCGGATTCCTGATGATCGCGCGACGGGAGACGGCATCAGGGCGCCGCGACCCAGGCACCGGAGATCCCGTGGCGCTCCCTGGCGCGCAGGGCGAAGGCCATCGCGGTATCCCGGTCGGGGAACCCCTCGACCTGGAGCCGGTACCAGGTCGCGTCGTCGATCCGCGCTTCCCGGAGCACCGCGTCGTCGAGGCCCTTGGCGCGCAGCGTGTCGAGCTCCTGCAGCGCCTGGTCGCGCTGAGGCAGTGATGCGAGCACGACCACGTGACCAGCCGGGGGCGGGCGTGGCGTGCTCACGGGCTCGGGGGGTGGCTTGGGCGACCGGCCGGTCTCGGCCGGGAGGGCCCCCGGTCGGTCGCCGGGACGTTCCAGCGTGGCGAGCTTCGCCTGCTGGTTCTCGAGGCGCTGCTCGAGGGCACGGATCGTCTCTCTCTGCGCCGTCAGCCGTTCCTCGAGGGCCGCCAGTGCGGGGGTCGGATCACTGCCATCGGCGCGCTTCCGGACCCCGGCCGCATCCCGGTCCGGTCCGGGAATCGAGAGGTACTCCCGCAGCGCATCCCCCTGGCGCCGGACGTCGCCGACGACGACCTGCAGCCGCTCGTCGAGCTGCCGCGCCTGGGTCTCGAGATTGTCGAGCCGAGACTGCAGCACCAGCCAGCCCGCGATGCCGGCCAGCATCAGCATGCCGAGCAGCATGCCGAGCGCCAGCGGCGAGAGCCCGTGAGCGGCGGACGGTGCGTCTTCGTCTTGATCGTTCAATGCGCGATCTCCCATGTCGTCCGGCACGAGGGTTCCGATCCTGAAGCCGGCAACACCCGGCGTGGCAGTAGTGCGGTCGTCCGTTCCCGACCGGCGGAACGGGCCAACGGACCGATGCGGTGTTACCGGCATCCGCCCGGGGCGTGCTCCGTAAACGGTGCGACGGACGCAAATCCTACCCCATCCCGCGCATGCCGTATCGCCGCGCGCATCCGTCCGCGTCGACCGTGCCTGTCCGGTGAGATCACACGGCCCGTACCGGGTTCCCTCGACCCGATCGCTGGATCACGGCCCGCTCGGGGCGCCGTGGCGGGCTGGTGAAGGCCCGCACCCCCCGCCTCGCCGGGGTCGAGATGCATCGTCCCATGCGAAGCGGCCCGACGGACGAAGCTGCCGATGGTACGCCGTGGGGCCGGCCCCGCACTTCCTCGCCGGCCGGGAGGGCAGTCGGCTACGCCGGGGCCGTCAGCCGGGTCGATCGCTGGATCGCCGCGATTCCGCCTACGATCAGCACCAGACCGACCACCGTCGACGGATGGATGGTCTCACCGAGCACGAAGTGGATGACGACCAGCGACAGGAACGGCGCGAGGAAGACCAGCGCACTCACCTGCGCGGTGGTCCGCGACAGGCGCAGGGCGGTGATCCACATCACGAAGGTGAGCCCCATCTCGAAGGTGCCGACGTAGGCTGCGCCGATCAGCCCTGCCGACGACGGCCAGGCAAGGCCGCCCGCCTGGGCCGCGTAGAGGAAGGCGAACAGGCAGCCGAAGGCGAAGCTGACCGCGAGCCGCACCACGGGGTCGCCGAGGTCACGCAGGTTGAGCAGCCAGTAACTGGCCCAGACCACGGTGCTCAACAGCGCGAGCGTCACCCCGAGCGGATCCGTGAAGCGCAGGGCCAGCAGTTCCCCGCGGGTGGAGATGACCGCGACGCCGAGCAGGCAGACGGCCATCGCGGCGAGCGTGCGCCAACGCAGCGGCTGTTTCAGGAACAGCGCCGACATCAGAACCAGCACCACGGGCCAGGCGTAGTTAAGGGGCTGGGCCTGCTGTGCCGGCAGCCGGTCGTAGGCCTCGAAGAGCACCGCGTAGTAGAGCCCGGGGTTGAGCAGGCCGAGCAACGCGGAGAGCGCGTAGTCGCGTCCCCGCCAGCGGGCCAGCAGCCCCAGCCCTCCGCGCGCCGCCGCGACCGCGGCCAGGACCAGCAGGGAGGCGAGCGATGACCAGGCGAGCAGCGCCGGTGGCTCGAGGTGCTCGAGGCTGAGCTTGAACGCGGTGGCGACGGTCGACCACGCGAGGACCGTGGCGACGGCGAACAGGTAGGCGAGGGTCTGGCGGTCCATCGGCGAGCTGCGACCGGCTCACGCAAGCGTCGCGGCGATCTCGCGGAAGTCCGTCACCAGCGCGTCGATGTCCGCATCCTCGGTGTCCCAGGCGCACATGAAACGGTACGCCCCGCCGATGAAGTCGTAGAAGCGCCAGCCACGCGTTCGCAGGCCGTCGGCGAGCGCCTCGGGCATGGTCACGAAGACGGCATTGGCCTCCGGCGTGTGCTGGAGGACCACGCCCGGGACCGAGGCCAGCCCCTCGGCGAGTCGCGCGGTGCACGCGTTGGCCCGGCGCGCGTTGGCCAGCCACACCCCCGCCTCGAGCAGCCCGATCCAGGGCGCCGAGATCAGGCGCATCTTCGAGGCGAGCTGCCCGGCCTGCTTGCAGCGGTAGGCGAAGTCGGTGGCGAGCGCGGGTTCGAAGAAGACCACCGCCTCGCCTACGGAGAGCCCGTTCTTCGTACCGCCGAGACAGAGCACGTCGACGCCGATCTCCCAGGTGATCTCTCGCGGGGCAACGTCCAGCGCGGCGACGGCGTTGGCGAAGCGTGCGCCGTCCATGTGCAGCCTGAGGTCGTGCCGGCGGGCCCGCTCGCCGAGCGCCTCGAGCCGCTCGCGATCGTAGACGGTGCCGAGCTCGGTGGCCTGGGTCAGGCTCAGCACGCGCGGTTTCGGGTAGTGGATGTCGTGGCGTCGGGTCACGATCTCCGTGACGCTGTCCGGGTCGATCCGGCCCTGTTCGCCGTCGGCGAGCAGCAGCTTGGTGCCGTTGGAGAAGAATTCCGGTGCGCCGCACTCGTCGGTCTCGATGTGCGCGGTGCGGTGGCAGATGACGCTGTGGTACGACTCGCCGAGGGTGGCCAGCGCCAGGGCGTTGGCCGCGGTCCCGTTGAAGACGAAGAAGACCTCGCAGTCGGTCTCGAAGAGTTCGCGGATCGCGTCGCAAGCCCGTTCCGTCCACGGATCCTCGCCGTAGGGCCGGGCGTGGCCGGTATTGGCCTGTTCCAGCGCATGCCACCCGGCGGGGCAGATGCCGGCGTAGTTGTCGCTGGCGAAGTGGCGACGCGGGAACGGGTTGACCGGATCCGTCATCGCGATCTCGCTGCGGTCGACCGATTCATCGTGTCACCACCGTTTCCTGTTTCACCGTGCGTCCCGGACCGCGCGTCGCGGCGACGGCAGGGACGAACCGCAGTTTACACGCGTGACCCACTCACCATCCGGCCCCCTCTCCGCTCTCCGCGATGACCGGCAAGGGCGGCCATCCGCGAACGTCCGATCTCGGGGTAGCCGGGAGCGGCGATGGCGTTGATAATCGTGGGGCGGTGAACCGTTCAAGCATGCAAGTGAACTCGCGCGACACGGGGGAGGTCGCCACCCTGCTCGCCGGCGAATCGCCGCTGCGGCGCGATCGCCTGCTCGAGTACCTGCACCGCCTGCACGACCGCTTCGCCACGCTCCGACCCGGCCACCTGCGCGCGCTGGCTGAACTGATGCGACTGGCCGAGACCGAGGTCTACGAGGTCGCGAGTTTCTATCACCATTTCGACCTCGCCGCCGACGACGCCAGCGCGGTCCCGGAACTCACGGTGCGCGTCTGCGACTCCCTGAGCTGCGCGCTCGCCGGCGGCGAGTCGCTCGCCACGCGTCTCGCCACGACCCTCGGCCGCGACGTGCGCCTGCAACGCGTCCCGTGCATCGGGCAGTGCGACGGAGCGCCTGCCGCCGTGGTCGGCACCCATGTCGTGACCGGGGCCGACGAGGGCCGGGTGCGGGCGGCGATCGCCGAGGGATGCACGCGGGCCACCCCGCCCGGGCACGCGATCGACTACGCGACCTACCGCGAGCAAGGCGGCTACCGGACCCTGCGCGACCTGGCCGGTGGGCGCCTGTCGGCCGGGACGGTCCTGGAGCGCCTCGAGGCCGGCGGCCTGCGCGGCCTCGGCGGCGCCGGCTTTCCAACCGCTCGCAAGTGGAGGATCGTCCGGGAACAGCCCGCCCCGCGCCTGGTCGCGGTCAACATCGACGAGGGCGAGCCCGGCACCTTCAAGGACCGGCACTACCTCGAGACCGATCCACACCGGTTCCTCGAGGGGCTGCTGATCGCATGCCACGTGGTCGGCGCGGAGAAGGTCTACCTCTACCTGCGCGACGAGTACGCTGCGGCCCGCGCCCTGCTCGAGCGGGAACTCGACGCGCTGCGCGCGGACCCACCCGTGCCGCTCCCCGAAATCGAGCTGCGGCGCGGAGCCGGGGCCTACATCTGCGGTGAGGAGTCGGCGATGCTCGAGTCGATCGAGGGACGTCGGGGCATGCCGCGCCTCCGCCCTCCCTACGTCGCCGAGGTGGGCCTGTTCGGACGCCCGACGCTGGTGCAGAACCTCGAGACGCTGCACTGGGTGCGCGACGCACTGGAGCGGCCGCAGGATGACTTCGCACCCGAGGGACGGCGTGGCAGGCGCGGGCTGCGCAGCTTCTCGGTCAGCGGCCGCGTCGCGCGACCCGGCGTGGTGCGCGCCCCGGCCGGCATAAGCGTGCGCGAGCTGATCGACGAGCACTGCGGGGGAATGGCCGAGGGCCACACGCTCTACGCCTACCTGCCCGGCGGTGCTTCGGGGGGCATCCTGCCGGCGTCGCTCGCCGACCTGCCGCTCGATTTCGACGTGCTACAGGAGCACGGCTGTTTCATCGGCTCGGCCGCGGTCATCGTGCTCTCCGAGCACGACCGGGCCCGTGACGCGGCGCTGAACGCGATGCGCTTCTTCGTCCACGAGTCCTGCGGCCAGTGCACGCCATGCCGGGTCGGCACGGCCAAGGCGGCGGCGCTGATGGAGGCGCCGCGCTGGGACACGCCGCTGCTCGAGGAACTCGCGCAGGCCATGGCCGACGCGTCGATCTGCGGTCTCGGCCAGGCGGCGCCCAACCCGCTGCGCTGCGTGCAGCGCTTCTTCCCGGACGAGGTCGATGGCTGAGACCGTCCGTTTCACGCTCGACGGACACGAGCTCGACGCGCGCCGGGACGAGACGATCCTCCAGGCGGCGGCGCGCCACGGCGTGGCGATCCCGCACCTCTGCCACAAGGAGGGCATGGAACCGGCCGGCAACTGCCGCGCCTGCATGGTCGAGATCGACGGCGAGCGCGCGCTGGCCGCGTCGTGCTGCCGCCGCCCCGACGAGGGCATGAACGTCGCCGCCGCTTCGTCGCGCGCCCGCCATGCCCAGCGCCTGGTGCTCGAACTGCTCGCCGCCGACGTGCCCGACGGGGGGCGCATCCGCGACGACGAACTGCGCCGCTGGTGCGACGCGCTGGAGGTCGGCACGTCCCGCTTTCCGGCGCGTCCCGACCCGGTGCCGGCCGACGCCAGCCACCCGGCGATCACGGTGCGCCTCGACGCCTGCATCCATTGCACCCGCTGCCTGCGCGCCTGCCGCGACGTGCAGGGCAACGACGTCATCGGCTTCGCGGCGCGCGGTGCGCACAGCCGCATCGTCTTCGACCAGGGCACCGCACTGGGCCCGAGCAGCTGCGTCGCCTGCGGCGAGTGCGTGCAGGCGTGCCCGACCGGCGCGCTGGCACCCGCCCACGGCCTCGGCACGGCGGCGCCCGAGCGCAGCGTGGCGTCGGTCTGCCCCTACTGCGGGGTCGGCTGCCAGCTGACGTTTCACGTTCGCGACGAACGGATCGTCGAGGTCGAGGGCCGCGACGGACCGGCCAACCGCGGCCGCCTCTGCGTCAAGGGGCGCTACGGCTTCGACTACGTGCACCACCCCCACCGCCTCACCCGGCCGCTGATCCGCCGCGAAGACGCCCCCAAGGCCGCTGATCTGGCGGTCGACCCGGCCGACCCGTCGGCGGTGTTCCGCGAGGCGAGCTGGGACGAGGCCCTCGACGCCGCGGCCTCCGGCCTGCTCGGCCTGCTGGAGAGGCACGGCCCCGGGGCGCTCGCCGGCTTCGGTTCGGCCAAGGGCTCCAACGAGGAGGCCTACCTGTTCCAGAAGCTGGTGCGCACCGGCTTCGGCAGCAACCACGTCGACCATTGCACGCGCCTCTGCCACGCCTCGTCGGTCGCCGCGCTGCTGCAGATGATCGGCTCGGGTGCGGTCTCGAACCCCGTCGCCGACGTCGCCGAGACCGACGTGATCCTGGTGATCGGCTCGAACACCACCGTCAACCACCCGGTCGCGGCGACGTTCATGAAGAACGCCGCGCGGAACGGCAAGACCCTGATCCTGCTCGACCCGCGCCGCACGCCGCTGGCGCGCCACGCGCAACTGTTCGTGCCGTTCCGGCCCGACACCGACGTGGCGCTGCTCAACGCCCTGCTCCACGTGATCGTCGAGGAGGAACTGTACGACCGGGCGTTCGTCGAGCGGCGGACCACCGGGTTCGAGGCCCTCGCCGCGCACGTGCGCGACTTTTCACCCGAGAAGATGGTCCCGCTCTGCGGGGTCCCCGCCGAGACGCTGCGCGAGGTCGCGCGCCGTTACGCGACGGCCGACGCGGCGATGATCTTCTGGGGCATGGGCATCTCCCAGCACGTCCACGGCACCGACAACGCGCGGGCCCTGATCAACCTCGCACTGGTGACCGGCCAGATCGGCCGTCCGGGGACCGGCCTGCACCCGTTACGCGGCCAGAACAACGTCCAGGGCGCCTCGGACGCCGGCCTGATCCCGATGGTCTTTCCCGACTACCGGCGGGTCGACGACCCCGCCGCCCGCGCCGACTTCGAAACGCTGTGGAACACGACGCTAGACCCCGAACCCGGCCTGACCGTGGTCGAGATCGTCCAGGCGATCCTCGCGGGCACGGTGCGCGGCATGTACATCCTCGGCGAGAACCCGGCGATGTCCGATCCCGACCTCGGGCACGCGCGGGAGGCCCTGGCGAAGCTCGAACACCTCGTGGTCCAGGACATCTTCCTGACCGAGACGGCGTACCACGCCGACGTCGTGCTCCCGGCCTCGGCCTTCCCGGAGAAGAGCGGGACCTTCACCAACACCGACCGGCGCGTCCAGCTCGGCCGAAAGGCGCTGTCCCCGCCCGGGGAGGCGCGTCAGGACCTCTGGATTCTGCAGCAGCTCGCCCGCCGCCTCGGCCTCGACTGGAACTACCACGGTCCCGACGAGGTCTTCGCCGAGATGACCCGCGCGATGCCGAGCATCGCCGGCATCGACTGGACCCGTCTCGAGCGCGAGGGCGCGGTAACCTATCCCTGCCCGACGCCGGACGACCCGGGTCGACCGGTGATCTTCACCGACACCTTCCCCACCGCCGACGGCCGCGCGCGCCTGGTGCCGGCGCCGCTGCGCACCGCGGAGCCGTTGCCGGACGCCGGGCACCCGTACGTGCTGATCACCGGGCGCCTGCTCGAGCACTGGCACACCGGGGCGATGACCCGGCGCGCCACCACCCTCGACGCCCTCGAGCCGCGCGCCGAGGTCGGCGTGCACCCCGATGACATGGCACGCCTGGGGATCGCCGACGGCGCGCAGCTCCGCCTCCGTTCACGCCAGGGCCAGCTGGTCGCCGCGGCCCGGAGCGACGCGAGCCTGCAGCCCGGTCAGCTGTTCCTGCCGTTCTGCTACGCCGAGGCGGCGGCAAATCAGCTCACCAGCGCGGCGCTCGACCCCGATGCCAAGATTCCCGGCTTCAAGTTCACCGCGGTCGCGGCCGAGCCGGCGTGATCCCAGCGTGGTAGCCTTGCACATCCGACCAGGGAAAGAGACATGTCCGACAACTGCGTCTTCTGCATGATCCTCGACGGCAGGATTCCCAGCATCAAGATCCACGAGGACGACGCCACGCTCGCCTTCATGGACATCCATCCGGTACGGCCCGGCCACGCGCTGGTGATCCCCAAGGCGCACCACGCCAACCTGTTCGAGGCCCCACCCGAGGTGGTCGCCACGACGGCCCGCACCGCGGCCCGGATCGGTCGCGCGATCCAGCACGCGCTCGCCCCGCCCGGGATGAACCTGCTGCAGTGCAACGGCGAGGCCGCTGGGCAGTCGGTCATGCACCTGCACATGCACCTGATCCCTCGCGCGATGGACGACGGCCAGGGCATGAACTGGGAACTCGTCAAGGGTGATCCGGCGGAAATCGAAGCGGTGGCCGGGAAGATCCGCGCCGAGCTGGCCCGGGATCATCGCGACGCCTGACGGTTGCGGCCACGCTTCGAGCGCGGCCAGCGCCGAGGAGGACCCTGGCCCTGCCATCGGGCGGCTGCCGCACGTCCAGGGACGTCCCGGGAAGCCCCGGGATCACCGAGGCGTACCCTGCGAGCTGTTGCTACGCTTCCGGAAACGGCAGTTGTCATCGTGGAGGACGACGGCATGGCCACCGAGGAACTCTTCCGCAGCGAGCCCTACACCCGGGTATGCACCGCGACCGTCGTCGCATCCGACAACGACGGCATCGTCCTCGACCGTACGATCTTCTACCCCGAGGGTGGCGGTCAGCCCGGCGACACCGGCCTGATCGGGCCGGCGACCGGGAACCGCGACATACGGATCATCGACACCGTCCGCCGCAACGGGGAGGTCCTGCACGTCGTTGAACCGTTCACCGCGCGGCTCAAGGCCGGCACACCGGTGAACCTGATCCTCGATTGGCCGCGCCGCCACCGGCACATGCGCATGCACACCTGCCTGCACCTGCTCTGCGCGGTGTTCGGCGACGCCAAGGTGACCGGCGGCTCAATCGGCGCGGACAAGGGCCGGCTCGATTTCAACCTGCCCGACGCCCCAGTTCCCCGCGAGCAGATCCAGGCCGGGCTCGACCGGCTAATCGAGGCCGATCTCGAGGTGCGAACCCGCTGGATCACCGACGAGGAACTGGCCGCGCAGCCCGACCTCGTGCGCACCATGTCCGTGCACCCTCCGTCCGGCCAGGACAGGGTGCGCCTGGTCGAGGTGATCGGTGTCGACCTGCAACCTTGCGGCGGCACGCACGTCGCGCGCACCGGCGAGATCGGCCGGATCGTTGTCGGGAAGATCGAGAGCAAGGGGAGCCGCAACCGGCGCATCAACCTGCGTTTCGCCGACGCCTGAGCCCTGGATCGATGGCCACCCTGCTCGGCCTGGTCAGCGACGTTCACGCCACGCCCGCACCACTCGAGGCGGCGCTGCGCCTGCTCCGGGACGAAGGGGCGACGCGGCTGATCTGCGCCGGCGACATCGCGGGCTACGGCGACGACCTCGATGCCACCGTGGCGCTGCTCGTGGATGCCGGTGTGGAGAGCATCCACGGCAACCACGATCGCTGGTGCCTGGCGCGCACCGGCGAGGCAAGCGATGCGACCCGGGCCTACCTCGCTGCGCTGCCCGCCGTCATCGACGACAGGCTCGAGGGGCGCCACATGTACTGCGTCCATGCCAGCCCGCCCCGTTCGCTGATGGAGGGCATTCGCCTCCTCGACGAGACGGGCCGCCCGCTGACTGAAGCGTTGACCCACTGGCGGGCGAGGCTGGCGACGTTCGAACCCGATCTTCTCGTCGTGGGGCACACCCACCAGCTGTTCGCCGAGCGGCTCGGCGAGGTTCTGGTGGTCAATCCGGGAAGCACGCTGTTCAACCGCAGCTGCGCGCTGGTCGAACTGCCCTCGCTCGAGGCGCACCTGCTGCCGCTCCCGGGCGAGTCCTGCCGGCGCGTGTGGAACTGGCGCGGCGGCTGGAAATGAATCGCTAGAGGATTTCCAGCACCTGCTCTGGCGGACGGCCGAGACGCGCCTTGTCGCCCTTGACCACGATCGGCCGCTCGATGGCAGCCGGGTGTTCGACGAGCGCCTCGATCAACGCATCGCCGTCGAGGTCCGCGATGCCCGCCTCGACGGCCTCCTTGCGGCGCAGGATGTCGCGCGGGCCGAGGCCGAGCTTGCCGAGCAACGCACGCAGCGTGGCCGCGTCGGGAGGCGTCTTCAGGTACTCGACGATCTCGGGTTCGATGCCCTGTTCCTCGAGCAGCGCCAGGGTCTGGCGAGACTTGCTGCAGCGTGGGTTATGGTAGATGGTCACCCCGGACGGGGCGGTTTGCCTGCTCATGTCACGCCTTCCCGTGATCTCGTCACCCGAACCGATGTGACTTCCGTCGGCACGGGACCCGCGGCCGTCGATGGTCGTCGCGGATCGCGCCGGAGAGACGCGGTCAGTCGCGCGACGAGTCGTCGTCGTCCAGCTGGTTTCTTCCGGGCTGCTTGCGGGTCAGCCAGCGCGCCTGGAACCAGACGCCGAGGCCGATCAGCGCACCGGCGAACAGGATCCAGATCAGTGCTTCCATTACGTTCTCCCTCGATGGAGCAGGTTCCGGCGGAGGTCTTCACGCCGCAGTGGCGACTCGCTCTAGCCGGTGATCCCGCGCAGCCGCTCCGTGCGCCTGCGCAGCAGCTCGAGGACCGTCAGCAGCAGGATCGAGATCACCACCAGCATGGTGGCGACCGCGAGGATGGTCGGGCTGATCTGCTCGCGGATCCCGGACCACATCTGGATCGGGATGGTACGCTGCTCGGGTCCGGCGAGGAACAGCACCACGACGACCTCGTCGAACGAGGTGATGAACGCGAACAGCGCGCCGGAAATCACGCCCGGCAGGACTAACGGCAGGACGACCCTGAAGAAGGTCGTGGTCGGCGTCGCGCCGAGGCTGTGCGCCGCGCGGATCAGCGAGCGGTCGAAGCCCGAGAGCGTGGCCGTCACCGTGATCACCACGAACGGTATGCCGAGGGCCGTGTGCGCGAGGATCACGCCGAAGAATGTCTGCGACAGGCCCAGATCGGAGTAGAAGAAGAACATCGCGGCGGCCGAGATGATCAGCGGCACCACCATGGGGGAGATCATCAGGCCCATGATGACCGGCCCATAAGGCATGTAACGGCTGGAGAGGCCAAGCGCGGCAATCGTCCCGAGGACGGTGGCCAATAGCGTCGAGAACACCGCGATGATGAAGCTGTTCTGGATCGCCCGGATCCACTCGTCGGACTGGAAGAAGTCCGCGTACCAGCGCAGCGAATAGCCCGCCGGGTCGAATGCGAGCATCTGTTCGGTGAAGGTGAAGTACGGCTCGGCGTTGAACGAGAGCGGCACGATGATCAGGATCGGCCCGATCAGGAAGATGAAGATCAGCGCGCAGATGAAGCGGAAGAGGTAGTACCAGATGCGCTCGAAGGGGGTTGCGTATGTGGGAACGGCCATGATCGGACCCCTAGCCGAGTTTCATCTTGTCGACGCCGATCAGGCGGTTGTAGATCAGGTACATCGCCAGTACGAGGAACAGCAGGATCGAGCCGATCGCGGCGGCCAGTCCCCAGTTCAGCGACGTCTGCATGTGGTAGGCGATGAAATTGGTGATGAAGATGCCGGACTGGCCACCCACCAGGGCCGGGGTGATGTAGTAACCGATCGACAGGATGAACACCAGGATGCCACCGGCGCCAATGCCCGGGATCGTCTGCGGAACATAGACCCTCCAGAAGGCCACCGGCATGGTCGCCCCCAGCGAGCGCGCGGCGCGCATGAAAGACGGCGGAATGGTCTTCATCACCGAGTAGAGCGGCAGGATCATGAACGGCAGCAGGATGTGTGTCATCGCCACGAAGGTGCCGATCTTGTTATGCATCATCTGCAGGCGACCGTCCTCGGAAAGCAGGCCGATCCAGACCAGCATGTCGTTGAGCACGCCCTGGGTCTGCAACATCGCGATCCAGGTCGTCGTGCGCACCAGCAACGACGTCCAGAACGGTAGCAGCACGAGGATCATCAGCAGGTTCGAGTACTTGGACGGCAGGGTCGCAAGCAGGAAGGCAATCGGGTAGCCAAGGATCAGGGTAAACGCCGTGATCAGCACGCTCATCCAGATGGTGCGCCAGAAGAGTGGCAGGTAGATCTGCTGATCCTCGGGCATCATCTCGATGCTGCCGTCCGGCTTGTACTCCATGTCCAGGGCGGCGAGGTAATAGGTCGCCGTGTAGGGGTCCGACTCGCGCTTGATCAGGCGCCAGAGATCGACGTTCCCCCAGTCCTTGTCGAGCTCGATCATCGCCTCGCGATAAGGGGGGTCGATCCGGCTGACCCTGCGAGCCGAGCGCATCACCGTGCTGCGCGCGCCCGAGTACTCGTAGTTGAGCCGCGTGGCCACCTTGCCGAGCGTGCGGTTCTCCTTGCCTTCGGCGAGATCCTCGACCAGCGCGACGAACGCCTCCTCCGGGGGCAGACTCTCTCCGTCCCATTGCTGGAGCGCCTCGGTGGTGCGCGGCAGGTGGGTGTAGATCTCCGGGTTGCTGACGCTGCGCGTGAGCATCTCGAAGATCGGCACGATGAAGGTGATCACCAGGAACAGGAACAGCGGGGCGACCAGCAGCGCGGCCTTGATCTTGCTACGCCGGACGGCGCGTCTCAGGCTCACCTTCAGTGGTGTGCCGTCGGCGGTGGTCATCACCTCCGGTTGTTGTGAGACGTCTGCCGCTTCTGCATTCGCCACTTGATCAGCTCCGTGCGCCTGAATCGGCCCGCACGCACGCCTTGCCATGAAACAGGGTTCCTCTTACCTCTAGTCCGACCGGCAAGGCGTGTAGCGGCATGGTTTTCAGACTCAATCTATCGGCACGTCCATGTGCCGTATGTCGGGTTTTGGCAGAGAAAGCCCTTGGCTACTGGGCCAGCCAGGCATTGAACCGGTTGAACAGTTCGTCGCGATAGTCGGCCCAGAACAGGTCGTTCTTCGGAATCGCGGTCTTGAAGTTCGGCCCGTAGGTCGGCATGTGCGGTTTCATGTCGATGCCCGTCTCGGCGTGGGTCGAGACCAGCTTGGCAGAGGACTTGCGCGCCGGACCGTACGAGATGTACTTGGCCTGATCGGCGAGCCGCTTGGTGTCAGTCGCGAACGCAAGGTAGTCCTTGACCTTTTCCATTTTGCCCTTCGGCACGACCCAACCGTCGAGCTCGAAGACCTGCGCGTCCCAGATGATCTCGAAGGGCTGGTCCTCCATCACCGCGGCGTTGAAGATTCGGCCGTTGTAGGCTGAGGCGAACGCCACCTCCTTGTCGGCGAGCAGCTGGGGTGGCTGTGCGCCCTCTTCCCACCAGATCACCTGATCCTTGATGGTGTCGAGCTTGGCGAAGGCGCGGTCGACGCCAGCCTCGGTCTCGAGCACGTCGTAGACGTCCTCGGGCGCCACGCCATCGGCGACCAGCGCCCACTCCAGGTTATTGATCGGTTTCTTCTGGAGCGAGCGCTTGCCGGGGTAGTTCTTGAGATCGAAGACTGCCGCGATCGAATCGGGCTGCTTGTCCTTCGGGAACATCTCGCTGTTGAAGGCGACGATGTTGGAGTAGACGATCTGCGCGACGAAGCACTCGCCGAGGGCGCCCTCGATGAAGTCCTCGGTCGGCGGCGTGCCGTCCGGGGCGTCCTTGAGTACCTCGTTGTGTGGAATCGGCTCGATCAGGCCCTCGTCGCAGGCGAGGATGGCGTTCTGCGGCAGCATGTCTACGAGGTCCCAAGTGACGTTGCCGGCCTGGACCTGGGCGCGCAGGCCCGAAAGACCGTTCTGCGCCTTGTCGACATTGATGATCTCGTCCCCGGTCTTCTCGCTCCAGGGATCGTGGTAGGCCTTCTTCTGGCTCTCGCTGTAGGCGCCGCCCCAGCTGACGATGGTCAGCGTCTTCGCCACGGCCTGGCTGGCCGGCACCGACAGGCCGCATGCGGCCACGACGAGGGCGGCTACGGTGGTGGTCTTGAATCGCTTACTGTGCATGACATCTCCTGTGGTGTCCGCTCCGGGACAAATCGTTTTCGGGAAACCCGCGCCCGGAGCGCTTATCGGACGGGAATCCCTCGAGAGGTGTTCAGGCGTCGAGCGCCCGGCAGTCCTCCGCACGCCAGCCGACACGTACCCGCTCGCCGCGCTTGAGGAAATCGTGATCCTGGTTGTTCGGGATCTTGATGACGAAGTCGTTGTTGCCGCACACCTCGACCCGCGTCCGGAGGTGATCGCCCATGTAGATCACCTCCTTGACCAGGGCCTCGAAGATGTTCTGGCAGTCACTTTCCTGCGGGTTGACCGTCACGCGCTCGGGCCGGAGCGACAGCGTCGTCGCCTCGCCTTTGCCGGAGACGTTGACCGCCAACGCGCGGACCGTGCCGCCGTCGTTCTCCAGATCCACGATGCAGTGACCGTCCTCCGTGTCCCGGACGGTGCCAATCAGGCGGTTGTTCTCGCCGATGAAATAGGCGACGAAGGCGTTTTCCGGCTCCTCGTAGAGGACATCGGGCGCGGCACACTGCTGGACCACGCCGTCGTTGAACACCGCGATGCGGTTCGACATGGTCAGCGCCTCGGACTGGTCGTGCGTCACGAAGATCACCGAGATGCCGATCTCCTCGTGGATGTGCTTGATCTCGAGCTGCATCTCCTCGCGGAGGTTCTTGTCGAGCGCACCGAGCGGTTCGTCCATCAGCACGAGATCCGGCTCGAACACCAGCGCCCGGGCCAGCGCGACACGCTGCTGCTGACCGCCGGAGAGCTGTGCGGGGCGGCGGGTACCGAATTCACCGAGTCGAACCATGTCGAGCGCGTTCTGCACCCGTTCGTCGATCTGGCTCTTGTCGACCTTGCGCACCTCGAGGGGGAACGCAAGGTTCTCGGCCACGGTCATGTGCGGAAAGAGCGTGTAGTTCTGGAACACCATGCCGATGCCGCGCTTGTGTGGCGGCACGTTCGTGATGGGCGTGCCGTTGAGCAGGATGTCACCGTGCGTGGGCGTCTCGAAGCCGGCCACCATCATCAGGCAGGTGGTCTTGCCCGACCCCGAGGGGCCGAGCAGCGTCACGAATTCGCCGCGCTCGACCTCGAGATTGAAATCCTTGACGACCAGCGTTTCGCCGTCGTAGCTCTTCTGCACATTCTGGAAGTTGACGATGATATCGTTCTGATCGCTCATCGGAATCCGTTGTTGTGAGAATTTTGCTCGGGTGATTTCGACGCGCGCACACGGACGGGCGATCGAACTATCGCGAACACGAAGTGGCTTGAATATTCTCGATTCATTTAAACAATAGGCTTGCTTATTCGCAGCGTCAAGACGATCTGGACATGGAAGTCACCGTTTTTCAGGTCAAAATCCCGAAAGTCGCCGCCGTCGCTCGTCGAAATCGTGTACGGACACGAACACCCGGTGTCACTGGGACCGGCGCGATCTGGTTCCATCCTGTACCCTTTGCTGTTCGACATTAACTATACGACCGGGGGGAAGGAACGACATGACACAACGCAAACCGATCCACGATCGGGTGCTCAATGCGAGCGGCAAGGAGGAACTCGCGGCGGCCTACGGCGAATGGGCCGACCATTTCGACCACGACCTGCTCGACGAACTCGGCTACGTGGCGCCGGCGCTGGCGAGCGAGCGCTTCTCGAAACACGTCACCGACGAGACGGCACGGATTCTCGACGCTGGATGCGGCACCGGCCTCGTCGGGGAACGCCTGGAAGACGCCGGTTACCGTCATGTCGTCGGCCTCGATTTCTCGGAGGCGATGCTCGACAAGGCACGCGACAAGGAGGTCTACGAGGCGCTGCACCGCGCCGATCTGACCGCCCGGCTCGAATTCCCGGACGACAGCTTCGACGCCGTGATCAGCGTCGGCACCTTCACCTGCGGTCACGTCGGCCCCGAGGCCCTCGACGAACTGATCCGCGTCACCCGGCCCGGTGGCTGCATCTGTTTCACGGTACGCGAGCAGGCCTGGCACGAGGAGGATTACCGCAGCCGTCTCGATGCCCTTCGCGAGCGCGGCCTGTGGCAACGAGTCGAGGAGCGGACGATGCCCTACATCGAGGACGAGGGCGCGGATTGCCGTCTCTGCATCTACCGCGTCAACGCCTGAACCGCCAACGGCGCGTGCACGGGTCCCGTGCAGCGATCGCGTCGTGCTCCGCCGTCTCCACCCACGGCTGGGCCGGGCCAGCGAGGTGCCGCACCGGAGACGCCGATCGGATCACGATGGTGGCCGGTTACATCGGCGCCACGGCGCACCAGCGCGTTGCATTGCGCAACCTGCTGATCGAAACTCGCATGCTCGAACCAAGGTGAGGTCACGAAGATGAGCAGTTCGCCCTACGATCTGGGACTCGATCGTAATCCCGCCAACCACGTTCCGCTGACTCCACTCAGCTTCCTGGAGCGCACGGCGGCGATCTTCCCCGACCGGATCGCCGTCGTCCACGGCGAAACCAGGCGCACCTGGGCCGAGACCGAGGTCCGCTGCCGACGCCTCGCCTCCGCCCTCGCCGCCCGGGGTATCGGTCCGGGGGATACCGTCGCGGTGATCGCGGCCAACACGCCCGAACACCTCGAGGCCCACTTCGGGATCCCGATGTGCGGCGCGGTGCTCAACGCCATCAACATCCGTCTCGATGCCGAGGCGATCGGCTTCATACTCCAGCACGCCGAGGCCAAGGTGGTGATCTGCGACCGCGAGTTCTCGGAGGTCGTCAAGCGCGCCGTCGGCATGCAGTCCACCCGGCCGCTGGTCGTCGACATCGACGACCCCGCCTATGAGGGGGGCAGGCTCATCGGCTCGATGACCTACGAGGAACTGCTCGCCAACGGCGATCCCGGATACGAGGCGCGCCGCCCCGGGGACGAGTGGGAGGCCATCTCGCTCAACTACACCTCGGGGACCACCGGCAATCCCAAGGGCGTCGTCTATCACCACCGCGGCGCCTACCTCAACGCCCTCGGCAACGTCCTCGCCTGGGACATGCGTCGCCATCCCGTCTACCTGTGGACGCTGCCGATGTTCCACTGCAACGGCTGGTGCTTTCCCTGGACGCTCGCCGCGGTGGCCGGGACCAGCGTCTGTCTGCGCCAGGTCCGCACGGACGCAATTCTCGATAGCATCCGCGCCGAGGGCGTCACCCACTTCTGCGGCGCCCCGATCGTACTGAACATGATCGCCAACGCGCCCGCGGAGATGAAGGCGGGCATCGATCACCAGGTCGAGGTGATGACCGCGGCCGCGCCGCCCCCGGCCTCGATTCTCGAGAAGATGGACGCGATGGGTTTCCACGTCACCCACGTCTACGGGCTCACGGAAACCTACGGCCCGGCCGTGACCTGCGAGTGGCACGAGGAGTGGGATGCGCTGCCGCCGGGTGAACGCGCCGAGATCAACTCCCGGCAAGGGGTCCGCTACCCGGTGCTCGACGGCTTGATGGTCGCCGATCCCGAGACGCTGGAGCCGGTCCCGGCCGACGGCGAGAGCCTCGGGGAGATCTTCTTCCGCGGCAACATCGTCATGCGCGGCTACCTGAAGAACCCGTCGGCGACCGATGCGGCCTTCTCCGGCGGCTGGTTCCACAGCGGCGACCTCGCGGTCATGCACCCGGACGGTTACCTGCAGATCAAGGACCGCACCAAGGACATCATCATCTCCGGCGGGGAGAACATCTCGAGCGTCGAGATCGAGGGCGTGCTCTACCGCCACCCGGCAGTCATCGAGGCGGCCGTCGTCGCCCGCCCGGACGAGAAGTGGGGCGAGACACCGTGCGCGTTCGTGACCCTGCGCGACGACGCGACCGTCGATGCCGAGGAGATCATCGCCTTCTGCCGCGACCACATGGCCCACTTCAAGGCGCCGAAAACGGTGATCTTCGGCCCCCTGCCGAAGACCTCGACCGGCAAGGTGCAGAAGTTCCTGCTCCGCGAGCAGGCGCGGGAACTCGACTGAGGGCGTCTCTCCTCAGTCCTTCGCCCGCGGCACCGTCTCCGGACGGCGCAGGAGATCGACACGCATCGGCTGGGCGAACTCCGCGCCGTCGGGGCCCAGATGCGCCTCGAAGGCGGCGCGCACCCGGGCGCGGAGGGCGTCGTCGAGGCGATGCTCGGTATGCGTCGCCTGCAGCATGCGGCGGTCGAACTCGGCGAAATCCGCGAAGCGTACCGGCGCCCGGAAGAAGATCTGCCGCACGGGTTCGAGCAGGCCCGCCCGGATCGCGCGG
>JAWVZO010000034.1:0-18472 GCA_033722135.1 Gammaproteobacteria bacterium
CAGCGGCGGCACGAGCCGTCCGGTCACGCCGTCGACCACGGCGTCGCGCAGCCCCTCGAGGTCCGACGCCAGGACCGGCACGCCGTGCGCGGTCGACTCGATGGCCGAGATGCCGAACCCCTCCGCATCACCGGGCACCGGGACGTTGGGCATGACGAACAGGTCGGCCCGATCGAGCAGCGCCGCCTTGCGCCGCTCGTCCACCGCGCCGAGCAGGTGGACGCGCGACTCCAGGCCGTGCGCGGCGACCGCGTCGGCGATGCGCGCCCGTTCCGGGCCGGCCCCGCCGACCAGGCAGATCCACGACGGGTCCAGCCGGGGCATCACCTCGGCGACGAACCAGCCGACGCCCTTGCGGCGCACCAGCCGGCCGACGGTGACCAGCACCCTGCGTCCCTCGAGCCCGTCGGGGAGGCCGTCGGGCGCGCCCGCCGCCCGCGCGTCGGTCGCGGACGAGTCGAAACGGATGCCGTTCGGGATCACCCGGCAGCGGGCCGGGTCCACGCCGCGTTCGAGGCAGGCGTCGCGCGTGTAGCGGCTCACCGAGACGACCCCGTCCAGGCGCCGGAGGCTGCGCGACACCAGCCACTGGTAGAGCGCGTTGGCGTAGACCACGTCGAGCGCGTGGGTCGAGACCGTCACCGGGGCCTTCGCAATGCGCCGCACGAGAACGGCCAGCGGGGCGAGCGCGGCGTCGGCGAAGTGGATGCGCCAGTAGCGGCGCGGCGCCCGCGCCACCCGCCACAGCACCCTGGCGACCAGCCACGGGATCCCCCGCTTGCCCGAACGGCTCGCGAGCAGCTCGACCTCGAGACGTTCGGCCAGGGCGTGGTGGAGGTCCGCGGCGTAGCGCTCCAGGCCGCCGACCTGCGGCGGGTAGTTGCGGGTCACCAGCAGCAGCGGGCCGGTGGGGATGGCGGGCTCCCCGGGCGCCCCGGGATGCTCACTGCCATCGATTTCGTTGACCTGCCGCGGCCCGGGGTCCATCGACTCAGCGCACCGCCTGGGCCAGTGCCGCGAGCAGCGCGTCGTTCTCCTCCGGCCTGCCCACCGTGACCCGCAGGCAGTCGGCGAGCAGCGGCGAGCTGCCGTCGAGCGACTTCACCAGCACGCCCGCCTCCTTCAGTGCCGCGAACAGTTCTCCGGCACGGCCCGGTGGAACCCGCAGCAGGATGAAGTTTGCGCGGCTCGGCAGCGGGACGATGCCGGGCAGGCGGCCGAGCGCGTCGAACAGGCGGGCCCGCTCGGCGCGGATGCGCGCGGTCTGCTCGACGAACAGCGCCTCGTGCTCGAGGGCGAAGGCGGCGCTCGCCTGGTTCAGCACACCGACGTTGTACGGCAGCCGGACCTTGTCGAACTGGCCGAGCCAGGCGGGGTGGCCGGCGAGCAGGCCGAGGCGCAGCCCGGCGAGGCCGAGCTTGGAGAGCGTGCGCATGACGACCAGGTTGGGGTGGTCGCCGAGGCGCCCGAGCCAGCTCGCCTCGGCGAACGGCGCGTAGGCCTCGTCGATCACCACCAGACCCGGCGCGGCGTCGAGGATCGCCTCGATGGCGGCGTCGTCGAACAGGTTGCCGGTCGGGTTGTTGGGGTAGGCGAGGAAGATCACCGCCGGCTCGTGCGCCGCAATCGCCTCGAGCATGGCGTCGCGATCGAGCGCGTAATCGGTTTCCACCAGCGGCACCCCGGCGTAGGCCATGCCGGTGAACGTGGCGATCATGCGGTACATGACGAACGAGGGTTCCGGCGCCAGCACCACCCGGCCGGGCTCGGCCAGCGTCATGGCGATCATCTGGATCAGCTCGTCGGAGCCGTTGCCGAACAGCAGGTCGATGCCGTCGCCGAGGCGGAGCGAACGGCGCAGCGCCTCCCTGAGTTCCGTGGCGGCGGGGTCGGGGTAACGGTTCAGCTCGACGGCGCGCAGCCGTTCCAGCCACGCGGCGACGACCTCGTCGGGCCAGCCGTAGGGGTTCTCCATGGCGTCGAGCTTGATCATGCCGCGGGCGGGCGGCACGTGGTAGGCGCTGAGCGCGCGGATCTCCGGACGGATCCAGCGCTCGACGAACCGGGCGGGTGAGTTACCGGTGCCGCTCAACGGTTGGCCTCCACGCGGTACTCGGCCGAGCGGGCGTGGGCGGTCAGCCCCTCGCCGCGCGCCAGGCGCCCGGCGATGGCGCCGAGCGTGGCGGAGCCCTCGGCGGAGCACTGGATCAGGCTGCTGCGCTTCTGGAAGTCGTAGACCCCGAGGGGCGACGAGAACCGCGCGGTGCGCGAGGTGGGCAGGACGTGGTTCGGCCCGGCGCAGTAGTCGCCGACCGCCTCGGCGGTGTAGCGGCCCATGAAGATCGCGCCGGCGTGGCGGATCGCGGGCAGCAGGGCGCCGGGATCGGCGACCGAGAGCTCGAGGTGCTCGGGTGCGACGTGGTTGACGATGTTGATCGCGCCGTCGAGGTCGGGCACGGCGATCAGGGCGCCGCGGTCGCCCAGCGAGGCCTCGATGACCCCGGCCCGCTCCATTCCGGGCAGGAGCCGGTCGATCGCGGCGGACACGGCGTCGAGGAATGCCGCATCGGGCGAGACCAGGATCGCCTGGGCGTCCTCGTCGTGCTCGGCCTGCGAGAAGAGGTCCATCGCCACCCAGTCGGGGTCGGTGCCGCCGTCACAGACCACCAGGATCTCCGAGGGCCCCGCGATCATGTCGATGCCGACCTTGCCGAACACCATGCGCTTGGCGGCGGCGACGTAGATGTTGCCCGGGCCGACGATCTTGTCCACCGCCGGCACGGTCGCGGTGCCGTGGGCCAGGGCCGCCACGGCCTGCGCGCCGCCCAGCGTGAACACGCGGTCGACCCCGGCGACGGCCGCCGCGGCGAGCACCAGCTCGTTCAGCTGCCCGTCCGGGGCCGGCACCACCATCACCAGCTCCGGGACGCCCGCGACCTTGGCCGGAATCGCGTTCATCAGCACCGAGGAGGGGTACGCGGCCTTGCCGCCCGGCACGTAGAGCCCCACCCGGTCGAGCGGGGTCACCTGCTGGCCGAGCAGGGTCCCGTCCGCCTCGGTGTAGCTCCACGAGTCGGTCTTCTGGCGTTCGGCGTAGGCGCGCAGGCGGCCGGCGGCCGCCTCGAGATCGTCGCGCAGTCCGGGATCGATGGCATCGAGCGCGGCACGCAGCCGTTCCGGGGGCACCTCGAGGTCGGCCGCGTCGGCGACCTCGAAGCGGTCGAAGCGCGCGGTGTACTCGAGCAGCGCGTCGTCGCCCCGCCGCCGGACGTCGTCGACCACCTCGCGGACGGTGGCCTGCACGGCATCGTCGGCGACGCTCTCCCAGGCCAGAAGCGCATCGAGCTCATCGCGGAAGCCGGGCTCCCGGCTGTCGAGTCGTCGTAGGTGGGGCACGCGAATCTCCTCGGGTTTCAGGCGACGGCGTCGCGCGCAGCGACGGCCGCGGCGAAGCTCGCGACCAGGCGCTTGACGCGGTCGTGGTGGAGTTTCATCGCGGCCTTGTTGACCACCAGCCGCGAGGAGATGGCGCAGACCTCCTCGACCGGCTCGAGGCCGTTGGCGCGCAGCGTGTTGCCGGTGTCGACCAGGTCGACGATCCGGTCGGCGAGACCGACCAGCGGCGCGAGTTCCATGGAGCCGTAGAGCTTGATGATCTCCACCTGCTCGCCGCGCGCGGCGTAGTGCCGGCGGGTGGCCTCGACGTACTTGGTGGCGATGCGCAGGCGTCCCGATGGCAGCTTGGCGCCGACGGGCGCTGCGACCATCAGGCGGCAGCGGGCGATGCCCAGGTCGAGGGGCTCGTAGTAGCCCTCGCCGCCGTGCTCCATCAGCACGTCCTTGCCGGCCACGCCCAGGTCCGCGGCGCCGTGCTCGACGAACGTCGGCACGTCGCTGGCGCGGAGCACGAGCAGGCGCAGGTCGTCGCGGTCGGTGCGCAGGATCAGCTTGCGGCTCGCCGGGTCGTCGACCGGCCGGACGCCCGCCGCCTGGAGCAGCGGCAGCGTCTCGTCGAGGATGCGGCCCTTCGACAGGGCGAGCGTCAGCGTCCCGGCCATGCGCGGCGGCTCACCCGGGGACGCGGCGGATCTGCGCGCCGAGCTGGGCCAGCTTCTCCTCGATGCACTCGTAGCCGCGGTCGATGTGATAGATGCGGTCGACGGTCGTCTCGCCGTCGGCCACGAGCCCGGCGAGGACCAGGCTCGCCGAGGCGCGCAGGTCGGTCGCCATCACCGGCGCGCCGGTCAGGCGCGGAATGCCCTTGATGATCGCCGAGTTCCCCTCGAGATGGATGCTCGCGCCCATGCGCTGCATCTCGAGCACGTGCATGAAGCGGTTCTCGAAGACCGTCTCGGTGATGGTGCCGACGCCGTCCGCGACCGAGTTCAGCGCCGTGAACTGCGCCTGCATGTCGGTGGGGAACGCGGGATACGGTGCGGTGCTGACGTTGATCGAGCGGGGCCGCTCGCCGTCCATGTCGAGCTCGATCCAGTCGTCGCCGTGGGTGATACGCGCCCCCGCCTCGCCGAGCTTGTGGGTCACCGAGTGCAGCAGGTCGGGCTGGGTGTCCTTGACCCGGACCTTGCCGCCGGTCATCGCAGCGGCCACGAGATAGGTCCCGGTCTCGATGCGGTCGGGCAGCACCGCGTAGCGGGTGCCGCTGAGCGATTCGACGCCGTCGATGGTGATCACGTCGGTGCCGGCACCGGAGATCCGCGCGCCCATCTGATTCAGGCAGCGCGCCAGGTCGATCACCTCGGGCTCGCGGGCAGCGTTCTCGATCACCGTCCGCCCCTCGGCCAGCGTGGCGGCCATCATCAGGTTCTCGGTGCCGGTTACGGTGATGATGTCCATGACCAGTTCCGCGCCGCGCAGACGGCCGGCACGGGCGCGGATGTAACCGTTGTCGACGCTGATCTCGGCGCCCATCGCGGTCAGCCCCTGCAGGTGCAGGTTCACCGGGCGGGTGCCGATCGCGCAGCCACCCGGAAGCGAGACGTCGGCGCGGCCGAAGCGGGCCAGCAGCGGGCCGAGCACCAGGATCGACGCGCGCATGGTCTTGACCAGCTCGTAGGGGGCGTAGAACTCGCTGATGGTCGAGGCGTCGACCTCGATGTTGAGCTTCTCGTCGACGGTCAGGCTCACGCCCATGCGCCCGAGGAGCTCCATGGTCGTGGTGATGTCGTGCAGGTGGGGGACGTTGCAGACGGTCACCGGGTCGTCGGCGAGCAGCGTCGCGGCCAGGATCGGCAGCGCCGCGTTCTTGGCACCGGAGATGCGCACCTCGCCGTTGAGCGGCGCGCCGCCGTTGATGATCAGCCTGTCCATCGCTCGGGTCCGGAGGGCGCCTGGGCGCCCGGAAAACGGGTCAGTCTACCGGATCGCACCGCGGCGTCCCAGCGGGCGGTCAGGAGGCCGGTAATTCGATGACCGCCTCGATCCCGCAGACGTCGGCGATCGAGCGCAGCGTCTCGGGCACGTTCTCGAAGCGCAGGCGGCATCCCGAGCGGCCCGCGGCACGCTGCCACTCGAGGAGCAGCGCCAGGGCGGCCGAGTCGGTGCGGGAGACGTCGGCAAGGTCGACGATGGCCTCCTGCCGTTGGACGAACAGCTCCGTGCCCCGGTCCGCGAGGCCGGCCACGGTGGAGAGGTCGAGACGCCCGGCGAGGCGGATCCGCCCGTCGTCGTCGACGTGCAATTCCCCGTCACCCGGCATGGGCATCGACGTTGCCCTTGCGGATGCTCTCGATCAGCCCGTCGATGCCGAGCCGGCGGATCTGCTGGCCGAAGGTGCTGCGGTAGTTGGCGACCAGGCTCAGACCGTCGATGGTGACGTCGTAGACCTTCCAGCCGTCCTCCTGGCGTTCCATGCTGTAGTTGATCTGGATGTCGATCCCGCTCGGCTGGGCGACGGTGGTGCGCACCGTGACGTCGGTGGCCCCCTCCTCCGCGGCCAGCGGCGCGAAGTCGATCTTCTCGTCGGTGTAGTCCAGCAGCGCGGTGGCGTAGGTGCGGACCAGCAGGCCCCTGAACTCCTCGACGAATGCCTCCTGCTCCTCGCTGGAGGCGCGCCGCCAGTGCTTACCCAGCACCGAGCGGGACATGCTGACGAAATCGAAATGCGGGAGCACGATGTCGACCACGTACCGGTCGATCAGCCGCGGGTTGGCGTCGAGCGCCGAGCGCTCCTCGCGGATCTTCTCAAGGATCAGGTCGGTGGTCCGCATCACCAGCTCACGGGGGCCCTCGACGGATTGGGCCTTGCTCCACGCCGGCAGCGCGAGCGCGAGCAGGACCAGGAAGGTCGACAGGCTGGGTATCCTTTTCATCTGCATGCTCTCCCGAACGCGGCATGACGGGAGCCGTCCGCCCCCGGCGCGCCCCGCTACTTCTCTGACCCGCCCTCGGCCGCCGTGCTGAACAGGAACTGGCCGATCACCTGCTCGAGCACGAGCGCCGACTGGGTGATGCGGATCTCGTCGCCGGCCTCGAGGTACCGCTCGGCACCGCCGGGCTCGAGGCCGACGTACTGCTCGCCGAGCAGGCCGGCGGTGAAGATGCTCGCGCTGGTGTCGCGCGGCAGCTGGTCGAAGCGCGGGTCGATCACCATCCGCACGACGGCCTCGTAACGTTCGCTGTCGTAGTCGATCCCGGCCACCCGGCCGACGCGCACGCCGCCCGCGGTGACCGGGGAGCGCACCTTGAGCCCGCCGATGTTCTCGAAGCGGGCGACGATCTCGTAGCCGTCCGCCTGGTCGAACGTGGTGAGGTTGCTCACCTTCATCGCCAGCACGAACAGCGCGCCGAGGCCCGCGGCCACGAACAGCCCGACCCCGATCTCCATCGCCCGTGTCGCGTTCATCCGTCGTTCACTCCCCGAACATCAGTGCGGTCAAGACGAAGTCGAGTCCCAGCACCGCCAGCGCGGTGTGGACCACGGTGCGGGTCGTCGCGCGGCTGACGCCCTCCGCCGTCGGCGGCGCGTCGTAGCCCTCGAACACGGCGATCCAGGCGGCCACGAACCCGAACACGACGCTCTTGACCACGCCATTGTATACGTCCTCGTACAGGTCGACCTGGGCCTGCATCTGCGACCAGAAAGCGCCGTCGTCGACGCCCAGCAGGCCGACCCCGACGAAGAAGCCGCCGAACACGCCGACGGTGCTGAAGATCGCGGCGAGCAACGGCATGGCGAGGAACCCGGCCAGGAAGCGGGGACCGACGACCCGCTGCAGCGGGTCGACGGCCATCATCTCCATCCCGGCGAGCTGCTCGGTCGCCTTCATCAGGCCGATCTCGGCGGTCAGCGCCGATCCCGCGCGACCGGCGAACAGCAGCGCCGTGACGACCGGACCGAGCTCGCGCACCAGCGACAGCGCGACGAGGACGCCGAGCGACTCTTCGGCACCGAAATCGACCAGCGTATTGTACCCCTGCAGGCCGAGCACCATGCCGACGAAAAGTCCCGAGACGAGGATGATCACCAGCGACAGGACGCCCACGGAATGGAGCTGCGCGACCACCAGCCCGGGCCGTGGCAGAAGCGACGGAAGCGCTGCCAAGACCCTGAGCAGGAACAGGTTTCCCCGACCGAGGCGCTGGAACACGCCGAGGCCCCAGCGCCCCAGATGCTCGATCCAGCCGATCACGGGACGGCTTCGCCCAGCAGGTCCTCGGCGAGTTCCGGCGCCGGGTAGTGGAACGGCACCGGCCCGTCGGCCTCGGCGTTGAGGAACTGGCGGACCCAGGGCGACTCGCTCGCCTCGAGCTCCTCCCGGGTGCCCTTCTCGACCACCTCGCCGTCGGAGATCACGTAGATGTCGTCGGCGATCGCGGCGGTCTCCTCGACGTCGTGGGAGACGACCACGCTGGTCAGTCCCATCGCGTCGTTGAGCTGCCGGATCAGGCGGACCAGCACGCCCATGGAGATCGGGTCCTGGCCGGTGAAGGGCTCGTCGTAGAGCACCAGCATCGGATCCAGGGCGATCGCGCGTGCCAGTGCCACGCGCCGGCCCATGCCCCCGGAGAGCTCGCTCGGCATCAGCCGGCGCGCGCCGCGCAGGCCGACCGCCTCGAGTTTCATCAGCACGAGGTCGCGGATCATCGCCTCGGGGAGTTCCGTGTGCTCGCGCAGCGGGAAGGCGACGTTCTCGAAGACATCGAGGTCGGTCAGCAGCGCGCCGCTCTGGAACAGCACGCCCATCCGTTCGCGCAGTCGGAACAGCGCGCTGCGACCGAGCCGAGCGACGTCTTCGCCGTCGACGATCACCCGTCCCGCGTCGGGACGCAGCTGGCCGCCGATCAGGCGCAGCAGCGTGGTCTTCCCGGTGCCGCTCGGACCCATGATCGCCACCACCCGCCCGCGGCGCACGGTCAGGTCGAGACCGTTGAAGATCGACCGGCCGCCGCGGGAGAAATGGACTCCCTCGACACGGATCAGGGCATCGTCGCTGGGCTCGTCTGGCATCGGGGAAGGGTCCTGGAACGGCGGTGCCGCGCGGCGGGCGGCCCCGCGCCGAGAGTTTCGGGGAGGCCGCGGGGCGAGTCAAGGCGGCGGCTGGCCGGCGCCCCCACCCCCGGGGATAATGGGCGCCCCTCCACGCCAAGCGTCACGAACACGCCCCATGTTGCTTCCGACCCTCGCCGTGCTAGCCGGTTTCGCCGCCCTGACCTGGGGCGCCGACCGCTTCGTGCTCGGCGCCGCCGCCACCGCGCGCAACCTCGGCGTGCCGACGCTGGTCGGCGGCCTGACGGTGGTCGGCTTCGGGACCTCGGCCCCGGAGATCCTGGTGTCGGCCACCGCGGCCTGGCAGGACAACACCCAGCTCGCGGTCGGCAACGCGCTCGGCTCGAACATCACCAACATCGCGCTGGTGCTCGGGGCCACCGCGCTCATCGCCCCGCTGCGCGTCCACTCCGGCGTCCTGAAACGCGAGTTCCCGGTGCTGATGGCGATCATGCTGTTCACCCTCGCGCTGTTGACCGACGGACGTCTCGACCGCCACGACGGCCTGCTGCTGCTCGCCGGGCTCGCGGTGGTGCTCTACTGGATGGTCAGCCTCGGCCTGCGCGCCCGCCACGGCGACCCGATCCAGTCCGAGTACGCCGCCGAGATCCCCGCGACCATGCCGCTCGGCACCGCGCTGGCCTGGGTCGCCTTGGGTCTGCTGGTCCTGCTCGGCAGCGCCCGCCTGCTGGTCTGGGGCGCAGTGCAGATCGCCACCGCGCTCGGCGTCAGCGACCTGGTCATCGGCCTGACCGTGGTCGCCATAGGCACCAGCCTGCCCGAACTGGCCGCCTCGGTGGTCAGCGCGCTCAAGCACGAGCACGACATCGCCATCGGCAACATCATCGGTTCCAACATGTACAATCTGCTGGCGGTGCTCGGCCTCCCGGCGCTGATCCAGCCGGTCGCCCTGCCCGACGAGGTGCTGATGCGCGACTACCCGGTGATGATCGTGATGACGCTCGGGCTGTTCGCCATGGCCTACGGATTCCGCGGCGAGGGGCGCATCACCCGCGTCGAGGGCGGCATCCTTCTCGCGTCGTTCGCCGGGTACCAGTACCTGCTGTTCCACACCGCCTGAGCCTGTTGCATGGCGCCGCGAGTCCCCATGGCCAAACGACAACCGACCGCCACCCCGGGCCCCTCCGCCCCGCCGAAACGGGTCGAGGCAGAACGTCTGCGCGCGCTCGGCATCGCCGTCCTGGAGACCGAGGCCGAGGCCCTGCTCGGGTTGCGCGAACGGCTCGACGACGCCTTCGTGGCGGCGTGCCAGCACATGCTGAAGTGCCCCGGCCGGATCGTCGTGGTCGGCATGGGCAAGTCGGGGCACATCGCCGGCAAGATCGCCGCGACCCTGGCCAGCACGGGAACACCGGCCTTCTTCGTCCATCCCGGCGAAGCGAGTCACGGCGATCTCGGCATGATCACCGTCCAGGACGTGGTCCTGGCGCTGTCCAACTCCGGGGAGACCGACGAGATCCTGACCATCCTGCCGATCATCAAGCGCCTCGATGTCCCGCTGGTGGCGCTGACCGGCAACCCGGCCTCGACCCTCGGCCGCCAGGCCACGGTCTGCCTCGACGTCGGCGTGGCGCGCGAGGCATGCCCGCTCGGCCTGGCGCCGACCGCCAGCACCACCGCGGCGCTGGCGATGGGCGACGCCTTGGCCGTGGCGCTGCTCGAGGCGCGCGGCTTCAGCGCCGACGACTTCGCACGCTCCCACCCGGCCGGACGGCTCGGCCGGCGCCTGCTGTTGCTGGTCGACGACCTGCTGCATACCGGCGCCGATCTCCCGGTGGTCGAGGAATCGGCCCTGGTCGCCGACGCCCTGCTCGAGATGACCGCCAAGCGGCTCGGCATGACGGCCGTCGTCGACGGCGAGGGGTTGCTCTCGGGGATCTTCACCGACGGCGACCTGCGCCGCGGCCTCGACCGCGACATCGACGTCCACCGCACGCGGGTGGCCGAGGCGATGACCCGCGACTGCAAGACCGTCGCGCCCGGCACGCTCGCCGCCGAGGCGCTGCACATGATGCAGACCCACAAGATCAACGCGCTGCTGGTCGTGGATCACGAGCGGCGGCCGGTCGGTGCGCTGAACATCCACGACCTGCTGCGCAGCGGGGTCCTGTGAGCGGCGACCGGGAGTTCCGGGGCCGGCACGACCCGCTCGACGGGGTCCCGCCGGAGGTCGTCGACCGCGCGCGCGGCGTGCGCCTCCTGCTGCTCGACGTGGACGGCGTGCTGACCGACGGCGGCCTGCGCTACACCGACACCGGCGGCGAGGCCAAGACCTTCCACGTCCACGACGGCCACGGCGTGAAGATGCTGCAGGCCGGGGGCATCCCGGTCGGCATCGTCACCAGCCGGGAATCGGCCGTGGTCGCGCGCCGCGCCACGGAACTCGGCATCGCGCACGTCCGCCAGGGATGCGGCGACAAGCGCGAGGCGTTCGCCGCCCTGCTGGAGCAACTGCGGATCGAGGCCGGGGCCGTCGCCTACGTCGGCGACGACGTGATCGATCTCCCGGTAATGACCCGAGTCGGCCTCGCGGTCGCGGTCGCCAACGCCCACCCGGAGGTGCGCGCCCGGGCCCACTGGGTTACCGCGTCGGCCGGGGGGCGCGGCGCCGTCCGCGAGACCTGCGATCTGCTGCTGGCTGCCGCGGAGCGGTACGACGCGGCGCTGGCCCTCTACCTCGGGTGAGCGATGCGCACCTGGCTGACCTGGCTGATCGCGCTCGGCTTCGGCATCGTCGTGGTCGCGACCGACTGGCTCCACGAAATGACCGCACCGCCCCAGGACGGGAAGATGGACGATGCCCAGCGGCCCGACAGCATCATCGAGGACTACCTGGTCACGCTGCATGCCGAGGACGGACAGCCACGCTACCGCCTCGCCGGACCACGGCTCAGCCACTACCCCCACGACGACAGCAACCGCCTCGAACGGCCCCACCTGACCGTCTACGAACAGGTGAACGACCCGGCGTGGACGGTCGAGGCCGAACGCGGCTTCCTCTCCTCCGGCGCGGAGGAGCTGCTGCTCGCCGGCCCGGTGACGCTGGAACGGCTGCCCGGGACGAACCGCCCGCCGCTGCGCATCGACACCAGGGACCTGACCATCCATCCCCGGCAGGATCTCGCGGAGACCGAGGCGCCGGTGAAGATCACCGGACCGGACTACGTCGTCGACGCCGTCGGCGCCCGGGCGAAGCTCTACGACGAGGGCCCGCTGGTGGAACTGCACAGCCGCGTGAGAGGACGCCATGAACCGATCAATCGCCCCTAGGCTGCCGGGATGGCGCGGTTCATGCGCCGGCCTGGCGCTGCTCGCGCTGACCTGCGCCTGGACCCCACCGGCCGCCGCGCTGAGCAGCGACCGCGAGCAGCCGATCGAACTCGAGGCCGACAGCGCCCGCATCGACGAGCGCACCGGGGTCAGCGTCTACACCGGCGACGTGGTCCTGACCCAGGGCAGCACGCGGCTGCTGGCCGACCGCCTGACCGTCGAGCGCCGCAACGACGGGAACCGGCTCCTGGCCGAGGGCGAACCGGCCCGCTTCCGCCAGCAGCCCGACGACCGGCCGGAGCCGGTCGAGGGCCGGGCGCAGACGATCGACTACCACACCGGCCAGGAGCAGGTGGTCCTCACCGGCGAGGCGGAAGTCTGGCAGGGCGGCAACCGGTTCGCCAGCGAGCGGATCGTCTACGACGTGGCCAGCGACACGGTGCGCGGCGGCCAGGCGAGCCCCGGCGCCGCGCCCGGCGAGCGGGTGCGCATCACCATCGAGCCGCGGAAGGTCGACGGGAACCCGCGGTGAGCGAACTGCAGGCGCACGGGCTGGTCAAGCGCTACCGCAAGCGGACGGTCGTCGACGGGGTCTCCCTGCAGGTCGCCAGCGGCGAGGCCGTCGGCCTGCTCGGTCCCAACGGCGCGGGCAAGACCACCACCTTCTACATGATCACCGGCCTCGTCCGCGCCGACGCGGGGACGGTGCGCATCGACGAGCGCGAGCTGGGCCACATGCCGATGCACCGCCGGGCGAGGCACGGGATCGGCTACCTGCCGCAGGAGCCCTCGGTGTTCCGCAAGCTGAGCGTCGCCGGGAACCTCCAGGCGGTCCTGGAGACCCGGACCGACCTCGACGACGCGGCACGGTCCGGGCGCCTGGACGAGTTGCTCGACGAGCTCGGCATCGCGCACCTGCGCGACAACCCCGCGATCAGCCTCTCGGGGGGCGAGCGGCGCCGTCTCGAGATCGCGCGCGCGTTGGCCACCGAACCGCGCTTCATGCTGCTCGACGAACCCTTCGCCGGGGTCGACCCGATCTCGGTGCTCGACATCCAGAAGATCATCCGCCACCTCTGCGACCGCGGCATCGGCGTGCTGATCACCGATCACAACGTCCGCGAGACGCTCGGCATCTGCCGACGCGCCTACATCATCAACGACGGCCACGTGATCGCCGAGGGCGAGCCGGAGAGCATCCTCGCCCACAAGGAGGTGCGCCAGGTCTACCTCGGGCACGAGTTTCGGCTATAAATAGGTACGGGAACCGATGAACCGTCGCGACCGCAATCCCGCTACCCTTTGCGCGTTTCTCGCACTGCAACATCCCGGCGGATGGGATAGACTCCACGGCCGTCCGGCGCGGCACGACCGTCGGTTACGACCCCAACCATGAAACAGGCGCTCCAGCTCCGTCTCGGTCAGCAACTGACCATGACGCCCCAGTTGCAACAGGCGATCCGCCTGTTGCAGCTCTCGACGCTGGAGCTGCGGATGGAAGTGCAGCAGGCCCTGGAATCGAACCTGATGCTCGAGGCCGACGAGGAGTTCGACCTGGCGCTCGACGACGATTCCCTCGAGGCCGACGGACCCGCCGATGACGACGACGCGAGCGACGGCGGCGAAGAGCTCGACCTCGAGAGCGAGGCCATCCCCGAGGAACTCCCGGTCGACACCGACTGGGACGCCACCTACGCCAACACCCCCCTCACCGGCGGCAACGCCAACGCGGATGACGAGCGCGACTTCGAAACCGCCGACGCGGGCGGGAACGGCCTGCACGATCACCTGCTCTGGCAGTTGCGCATGAGCTCGATGGCCCCCCGCGACCAGGCGATCGCCGAGGCCCTGATCGACGCGATCGACGACGATGGCTACCTCCATGTCGATCTCGACGAGCTGGCCCAGGGGCTTGGCGACGACGTCGAGCTCGACGAGGTCGAGGCAGCGCTGCACGGCCTCCAGAGCCTCGATCCCCCCGGCGTGGCGGCGCGCACTCCGGCCGAGTGCCTCGCCATCCAGCTCCGCCAGCTCTCCCCGACCACGCCCTGGCGCAACGCCGCGCTGATGCTGGTCGAGAACCATCTAGAGCTGCTGGCCCGCCAGGACCTCGACCGCCTGTCACGGCTGATGGGGCTCACGCGGGACAACCTCCGGCACGTGATCGATCTGATCCGCACCCTCAATCCGCATCCGGGCTCGACGGTGCCGTCACGCCCGGTCGAGTACGTGATCCCGGACGTGATCGTACGCCGCGTGAACGGCGCCTGGCGGGTCGAACTCAACCAGGAAGTAGCGCCGAGGTTGCGGATCAACCCCGGCTACGCCGGCCTGGTCAGGCGTGCCGACAGCAGCGAGGACAACCAGTGCCTGAAGAGCCACCTCCAGGAGGCGCGCTGGTTCCTGAAGAGCCTGCAGAGCCGCCACGAGACCCTGCTCAAGGTCGCCAAGTGCATCGTGGAGCGGCAGCGCGGCTTCCTCGAGCACGGCGAGGAGGCGATGCAACCACTGATCCTGCGCGACGTCGCCGAGGAGGTCGGGATGCACGAATCGACCATCTCGCGGGTGACCACGCAGAAGTACATGCTCACGCCGCGCGGGGTCTTCGAGTTCAAGTACTTCTTCTCGAGCCACGTCAGCACCAGCGACGGCGGGGCCGCCTCGGCGACCGCGATCCGCGCACTGATCAGGAAACTGATCGGCGAGGAGAACAGCGCCCGCCCGCTGAGCGACAGCAAGATCGCCAAGCTGCTCGGCGAGCAGGGCATCGAGGTGGCGCGACGCACCGTCGCCAAGTACCGTGAATCGATGACGATCCCTCCTTCCAACGAACGCAAGCGCCTGATGTAGAGGGCATCGGGATCCAACCCAAGGAGTCCACCATGCAGATCAACCTGACCGGTCACCACGTCGACATCACCCAGCCGATGCGGGAGTACGTCATGGGCAAGTTCGAGCGTCTCGAGCGCCATTTCGACCGGGTCACCAACGTCCACATCATCCTCAGCGTCGAGAAGCTGCGCCAGAAGGCCGAAGCGGAACTGCACCTGAACGGCGCGCAGGTCTACGCCGACCACACCGAGGAGGACATGTACGCCGCCATCGACGGCATGATCGACAAGCTCGATCGGCAGCTGAAACGGCACAAGGAGAAGACCAAGAACCACCGTCCCACGGGTAGCGAGCGCTTCGTGGCCGAATGAACTCCTGAGAAATCCGGCCAGGGACGGCCCGGCACGAGAACCATGCAGATCATCGACATCATCGACCCCGCCCGCATCGTCACCGGAGCGAATGCAACGAGCAAGAAGCGCGCGCTCGAGATGCTCAGCGAGTTGCTCTCGGACAGCAGCGGCGAGCTCGGGCAGTCCGAGGTCTTCACCGCGCTGCTCGGCCGGGAGAAGCTCGGCAGCACCGGGCTCGGGCACGGCGTCGCCCTGCCCCACGGTCGCCTGGGCAGCTGCTCCAGACCGGTCGGCGCCCTCGTGGTCCTGGCCGAGGCCATCGACTTCGACGCCGTCGACGGGGAGCCCGTCGACATCCTGTTCGCGATGCTGGTCCCGGAGGACTCGACCGAGGAGCACCTCGAACTGCTCGCCCAGTTGGCCGAGTTCTTCGGCGACAGCGCCCGCTGCGAGGTGCTGCGCGCGAAGGAACCGCGGGACCTCTACCAGCTGCTGACCGACTGGAGGCCCAGCAAGGCCATGGCATGAGCACCCAGCCGACCGTCGACGACCTCTACGTCGCGCTCGCCGAGCGGCTGGAACTCGACTGGGCCGCGGGTCGTGAGGGAGGCAGCCGGCCCGTCGCCTCCGGCGGCAGGGCCAGCCAGCCCGCGCTGCTGGTCGGCCATCTCAACCTGATCAACCCGAGGGCCGTCCAGGTGCTCGGGGCCACCGAGATCGAGCACCTCGAGGCGCTGCCCGACGAGGGATACCGCAAGACCCTCGACCAGCTCTTCGCCGGGGCGCCGGTGCTGGTCCTCGTCAGCGACGACCTGCCGGTCCCGGAGCGCCTCGCGGAGGCTGCCGAGGCGAGCGGCACCGCGCTGATGACCTCGCGGCTCGCCAGCGAGGAGCTGATCGACCGGCTGGGCTTCGATCTCCTCGACCTGCTCGCCAAGCGACTGACGCTGCACGGCGTCTTCATCGAGGTGCTCGGCGTCGGCGTGCTCCTGACGGGTTCCAGCGGCGTCGGCAAGAGCGAACTGGCGCTCGACCTGATCGCCCGCGGCCACCGCCTGATCGCGGACGACGCCCCCGAGTTCACCCGCGTCGCCCCCGACCTGGTCATGGGTGCCTGCCCCGAGCCGCTCGGCGATTTCCTCGAGGTCCGCGGGCTGGGCATCCTCAACGTGCGGATGATGTACGGCGACAACGCCGTCAAGCGCGCCAAGTACCTCGGGCTGATCGTCAACCTGATCGCGATGCCCGACGAGCGCGAAGAGATCGACCGGCTCTCCGGCATGCTCGGCGAGCGGGACGTCCTCGGGGTCAAGGTGCCCGAGGTGCCGCTCTACGTCGATCCGGTGCGCAACCTGGCCGTGCTGGTCGAGGCCGCGGTCCGCCAGCACCTCCTCCGGCGCCGCGGCTACGACGGGGGACGCGATCTCTCCGAACGCCAGCAGGCCATGACCTCACGGGACGCGGCACGGTGAAGCTCGTCATCGTCAGCGGGCTGTCGGGATCGGGCAAGAGCTCCGCGCTGCGCATGCTCGAGGACCTCGGTTTCTTCTGCACCGACAACCTCCCGCTGCCGCTGCTCGAGTCGTTCACCGCGCAGATGCTCCGTACCAACGCGCCGAAGATGGTCGCCGTCGGCATCGACGCCCGCAGCCGTGTCGACGACGCCGCCTCGCTCCCCGAGCGGATCGAGACGCTGCGCGGCAACGGCATCGACTGCGAGATCCTGTTTCTCGAGGCCGACGACCCCGTGCTCCTGGCGCGGTTCAGCGAGACCCGCCGCAAGCATCCCCTGACGCACGACGGCATCCCGCTGGAGGAGGCGATCGCGCAGGAGCGGAAACTGCTCGGACCGATCGCCGCCAGCGCCGCGCTCCACGTCGACACCAGCCGGACGAACATCCACCAGCTGCGCGAGACGGTCAAGCGGCGCGTCGTCGAGCGTGCCGAGGGGCAGATGTCGCTGGTCTTCCAGTCCTTCGGTTACAAGCACGGCGTGCCGCGCGACGCCGACTACGTCTTCGACCTGCGCTGCCTGCCGAACCCGTTCTGGGAACCCGAGCTGCGCGACCTGACCGGCCTCGACGCGCCGGTCGCGGCCTACCTGGCGGGACGCGAGGAGGTCCGCGAGATGCAGCGCCAGCTGACCGGGCTGCTCGAGGCGTGGATCCCGCGCTTCGAGGCCGAGAACCGGAGCTACCTGACCGTCGCGCTCGGCTGCACCGGAGGGCGTCACAGGTCGGTCTACCTGGCCGAGCGGATGCGCGAGCATTTCGCCGGACGGCGCGCCGACGTCAGCGTCCGGCACCGGGAGTTCGGCTGAATGGCGGTCGCGGTCCTGGTCGTCACCCACGGGCGCATCGGCGAGGAGCTGCTTGCCAGCTCGATGCGCATCCTCGGCCAAAATCCGCTGCCGTGCGCCTCGTTCTCCGTCGAGCAGAACTGCGATCCGGAGCGGGTCGCCCGGGAGCTCGCCGCCCGGATCGGCAGGATCGACGAGGGCGACGGAGTCCTCGTGCTCGTCGACCTCTACGGCGCCACGCCAGCGAACGTGGTCCGCCGGGTCCGCGAGGCCCGGCCGTGCGCGATCGTTACCGGTGTCAACCTGCCGATGCTGCTGAAGGTGTTCAACTACGCCGGCGCGGCGCTCGCGGCGCTCGCCGAGAAGGCGTGCGACGGAGGCCGTGACGGGGTGCTTCACATTCCGGACGGCGATTTCTGACCCGGTCCGTCGCCGTCCCCGGCAGCGGCCCCGCACGTCGCCCGACCGGGTCCGTAGGCGCGGAGTGCTATGATGGGCCCGACCCCGACGGGTCGCTGCAATCACTTGAAAGTCCGCGTCATTTTCACGCCTTCACGAACGTCGCGGAGACGACGTGCAGACCGGGAAACTCGCCCATGCCAAGCCGTGAAGTCACCATCGTCAACAAGCTCGGGCTCCACGCACGGGCCGCGGCCAAGCTGGTCACCGCGGCTTCGGGGTTCGCCGCCGACATCCGCATCCGCCGCGGCGAACGCGAGGTCAACGGCAAGAGCATCATGGGTGTCATGATGCTCGCCGCCAGCCAGGGGACGCAGATCGAACTGGTCGCCGAGGGCGAGGATGCGGAGGAAGCCCTGGCGGCCCTGGACACGCTGATCGCCGAGCGCTTCGGCGAGGCGGAATGAGACCCCCACCGTGACCATGACGCTGGTCGGTCTCGGGGTGTCCCGGGGCGTGGCGATCGGCCGCGCGCACCTTCTCCAGCGCGGCCAGCCGGACATCGTCGAGCGGGCCCTCGAGCCCGGGGAAGTCGCCGCCGAGGTGCGCCGCTTCGACAATGCGCTCGCCACCGCGCGCCAGCAGCTTCGCGCGATCCGCGAGGAGATCCCCGAGGAGACGGCACGGGACATCGCATCGTTCATCGACACCCACCTGCTGATGCTCGAGGACTCCATGCTGACCACCACGCCGGTGCAGCTGATCCGCGAGACGCGGTGCAACGCCGAGTGG
>JAWVZO010000035.1:0-18324 GCA_033722135.1 Gammaproteobacteria bacterium
GAACACGCGGCCGAGGCCGACCCCGTAGAGGCCGCCGACCAGGGCATCGTCGTGCCAGACCTCGACGGCATGGGCGTGCCCGAGGGCGTGGAGCCGGGCGTACGCCGCGTCCATCTCGGGCGTGATCCAGGTGCCGCCCGCGCCGGAACGGGGGGCCGCACAGGCTGCGACCACCCGCTCGAAACAGGTGTCGTAACTGATCCGGTAACGTCCCTGGCGCAGCGTCCGCGCCAGCCGCCGGCTGATACGCAGGCGCTCGGGGAAGATCACCGCGCGCGGGTCGGGAGACCACCACAGGATCGGTTCGCCCGTGCCGTACCACGGGAAGATGCCGAGCCGGTAGGCGCGCAGGAGACGCCGCGGGGAGAGGTCGCCGCCCGCCGCCAGCAGCCCGTCCGGGTCGCGCAGGGCCGAGTCGAGCGGCGGGAACGGGGCGTCGGGGTCGTCGGCCGGGAGCCAGGGGATCGGCATGCGTCGCGCCGGGGCGGGCCCGGGACGTGGGTCAGGAAGCGTCGGCGGAGATGAAGTCGATGGCCAGGCGGACGAAGTCGGCCTCGGTGACGATGCCGGTCAGGTAGCCGTCGCGGAGCACCGGCAGGCAGCCGAACTTGTGGTCGAGCAGCAGCTGCGCGGCGATGTCCAGGTCGGTCTCCTCGTCGACGGCGACGATCTCGCGGTTCATCACCTCGCCCACGGTGAGGGACGACTCGAGGGTGTCGAGCGCGTCGGGATCCTTCGCCTCGAGACGCGACACGGTCACCGCGAGCAGGTCGCGCTGGCTCAGCAGGCCGATGAAGCGGCTCTGGGAGTCGATCACGGGGAGGTGGCGGATCCGGTGCGCGAGCATCAGCTCCCGGGCGCGCACCAGGGTGTCGTGTTCGTTGACGGTGAACAGGGACGATGTCATCAGCTCATTGACCCGCATCGAGAACTCCCGTGGCTGTCGACTCGGCGGCGCTCTCGCCCGCCCCTGGCCGGCGATTTTCCGCGACCGACGTGACCCGCGCAACCGGGACGCCGCCTTCCAGCGCCGAGGGCAAAGCACGTATAGTGAATTCGGGTCCAATCTCCTGCGACATATTCGATGAAAGCCCTGATCGGCGGTGGTCTCGCCCTGCTCGTGGCGGTGGTTTCGGGCCCGGCGTGGTCCCAGGTTTGCGAACCGGGCGTGGCGCCGACGGTCCCGACGAGCCGCTTCACGCTGCACGGCGACGGCACGGCGAGCGACACCCTGACCGGCCTGACCTGGATGCGCTGTGCAAGGGGCCAGGAGTGGGACGGCGCCACCTGCCACGAAGGCCGCGCGTGGTTCACGATGGTCTCGTGGAAGGACGCCGTGCAGGGCCTCGAGCGCCGCCCGATGCACTTCGCGGGCCACGACGACTGGCGGGTACCGACGCTCGACGAACTGCGCACCCTGGTCGACCTCACCTGCCGTGAACCTGCGACCAACCTCGAGGTGTTCCCGGCGACCCCGTCGTGGAACTTCTGGACCGCGACCGTCTCCGAGTGGAACGACGCCTACGCCTGGCGCATCGACTTCGCGACGGGACGCGAGAACGCCGACCTGAAGCTGACCTCCTCGTACCACGTGCGCCTGGTGCGCGGGGAGTTCATCCACCCCGAGCCCGAGCCCCGTCTCGAGTTCGTCGAGGTCGAGCGCGTGCCCCAGCGGGACGACGGCATCCACGACCCGGAGAGCATGGCACTCGAGACGCTGCAGGACCCGGAGGAAGCGCTGCGCCCCCTGCCGCGCAGCACCAACGGCAGCGTCGACTGGGTCACGGCGTTGCGCACCGGCACCATCGAGCCGCGCGCCACGGTCGACGGAAACGGCCCGCCGATGGCCGAGCTCGACTTCACGATCGTCATGGCCCAGACCCGCGAGATGCCCTATGTGCGCTTCCCGCACAAGGCGCACACCGAGTGGCTCGACTGCAGCAACTGCCACCCGGCGATCTTCGTACCGCGGGTCGGCGCCAACCCGGTGAGCATGGGCGCGATCCTGCGCGGGGAGTACTGCGGCCGCTGCCACGGGCGCGTGGCCTTCTCGGTCGACGAGTGCGAGCGTTGTCACAACGTCATGCACCGCGACTCGCCGGAGCGGTGGTGGTGAGCCTTCGCCGGGGCCTGCTCTGCGCCCTCGGGCTTCTCCTCGCGGCCGGCGCGACGCCCGCGGCGATTGCCGACCCGGGTCCGGCGCGCGGCACGTTCCTGCTGGCCACGGCCCAGGTGACGCATCCCATGTGGCACCGGACGGTGATCCTGCTGCTCGAGCACGGTAGCGACGGCACGCTCGGGGTGATCCTGAACCGCCCCCTCCCGCTCACGGCGAGCGAGCTGGTGCCGGAACTTCCGGGGCTGCGCCCGCGCGAGTTGCGGGTCTACCTGGGCGGCCCCGTCGCCCGGCACGGGTTGCTGTGGCTGCTGCGTTCCCCGCGCCTGCCCGAGGGCGCCGGAGAGGTGGTCGACGGCGTCGGCTATGGCGGCGACCCGCAACTGTTGATCGAACGGCTGCTCGGCGGCGGGGAGGAACTGGAGGTGCGCCTGTTCCTCGGTCACGCCGGCTGGGCACAGGGCCAGCTCCAGGCCGAGATCGAGCGCGGGGACTGGCGCGTGCTCCCCGCCGATGCCGGGAGCATCTTCGACCTCGATAGCGACACGCAGTGGGAAAGCCTGATGGACCGGCGCCGGCTGCGCTGGGTCGTGCGGCCGCCCTGGCTTCCCGTCACCCCGGGTTGAGAATGACCGGGACCCCGAGTGCCGCGGCCAGCCTGCGCCCGGCGGGAGCCGCGTCCGCCGCGAGCGGCGCGACGTCGAAACGGAGCAGGCCGTGCGCCGCGACGATCCGCAGGTTCGGCAGCGGAGCGTCGACCGGCGCGAGCGCGTCGAGCAGCCCGAGCAGGCGGCTCGGCAGTTCGAGCCCGTCGCCCTCGTCGGGGTTGGCGTCGACGGGTCGGTACATGTCGGCGAGTACCCGGCCGCAGGCGCGGCGCGTGGCCTCGTCCCAGCCGATCGGCAACGGCAGTTTCGCCAGCTGCCGGTCGATCCGCTTGCGCGACGCCGGCTTTCCCGGGCTGCCGGCCAGTCCGTGCAACTGCGCGCCGGCGACGCCGATGCGACGTGTCGACGGGCCGGGTGGTTCGGGCACCAGGTGCTCCAGGCCGTCGAGTGCCGCGGCGAGGCCGTCCGCGAGCCACGCCCCGCGTTCCGGGTCGCAGCCGTGGTGGACACCCCAGCGGGCCAGCGCGGCGTGGTTGGCCCGTTCGACCCGGTCCGGCGCGAGCAACTCGTCGCGCCACCGTTTCCAGCCGGCGCCGGGACCGGTCATGCGTTCGCGGTAGGCGTCGAGCCGGGCGTCGCGAACCGCGTCGAGCCGCCGGCGCCACGCGTCACGCGTCGCCCCGTCGACCAGCAGGTGCGCGGCGCCGAACTCGTCCCAGAGCACGTCGAGGTCGTGGACGTCGCCGAGCGCCTCCTGCAGCAGGGCGAGTTCATCGCCCCACCGGGCGTGCAGGTCGGGCAGGAAGTTCTCGACCGCGTAGCGCAGCCGCTTGATGTCCTTGCGCAGGTCGTGCCATGCGGTCCGGCTGCCCCCCTTCATGGCACGGCGGTGCTGCGCGTGGGCCGCGACGAGCCGGCGCATGGCGAGTTGCTCGAACAGCGGTTCGCCGGGCGCATGGCGCGCGGCGCTCGCGGCCAGCGGCCCGATCGATTCGCGCCACGCCTCGCGGTCGAAGGCGTCGAGGGCGGCACGCGCGGCCGCGGTCAGTTCCACCTCGCGCTGGTTCAGGCGGTAGCGCAGGTTGCGACCCACTGCGTCCTCCTCGGGCGCGAGGCGGTCGAGCCAGATCACGAGGACGTGGGTGTCGCGCAGCCCGCCGAGGGCCTTGAACAGCGCCCGGCTCGCCTTGAGCATGTCCCGCCACTCGGGCGCCGGGTCGACCTCGCGCAACGCCCCGGCGAGGGTGCGGCAGCGGCGCAGGGCCTTGCGCAACTGGTGCACGGACTGCACGTCCGGGGTCCGCTGTGCCGTCCGGTGGCAGGCGAGGACCTGTTCCATCCAGCTGGCCAGCCCGGTACGGCGTCTGCGTTTCGCCTTGCGTTGCTTCGCCAAGGTTGGCGTTCTCCCGTGCTGACCGTGGCGGACTAACCGTAGCATGCGCGCGGCGTGTGGCCCCTTCGTGCGGCGCTGCAGTACACTGACGTCTCCCGGGCCCGACCGGGCCCCGCCGGCGGCGCCGGCGCGCCGGCACGGGCCCGTTCCTTTTTCCAGTCCGCGCCGGTCCGCGGCGCGTCGAGGAGATGCGTGACGATGGCGAACGTCGACAAGGTGGTGCTGGCCTATTCGGGCGGTCTCGACACCTCGGTGATCCTGAAGTGGCTCGAGGATACCTACGGCTGCGAGGTGGTCACCTTCACCGCCGACATCGGCCAGGGCGAGGAGGTCGAGCCGGCCCGCGAGAAGGCCAGGGCGATGGGGGTGCGCGAGATCTACATCGAGGACCTGCGCGAGGAGTTCGTCCGCGACTACGTCTTCCCGATGTTCCGCGCCAACGCCCTCTACGAGGGGGAGTACCTTCTGGGAACCTCGATCGCCCGGCCGCTGATCGCCAAGCGCCTCGTCGAGATCGCCAACGCCACCGGGGCCGACGCCATCAGCCACGGCGCGACCGGCAAGGGCAACGACCAGGTGCGCTTCGAGCTCGGCGCCTACGCGATGCGGCCCGACATCCGCATCATCGCGCCGTGGCGCGAGTGGGACCTGCTGTCACGGGAGAAATTGATGGCCTACGCCGAGAGCCACGGCATCCCGGTCGACTTCGCCAAGCAGGGCAAGAAGTCGCCGTACTCGATGGATGCCAACCTGCTGCACATCTCCTACGAGGGCGACATCCTCGAGGATCCCTGGATCGAGCCCGAGGAGTCGATGTGGCGCTGGTCGGTCGCCCCGGAGGCGGCACCGGACCGTCCGACCTACCTCGAGCTCGACTACCGCCGGGGCGACATCGTGGCGATCGACGGCCGGGAAATGTCCCCCGCCGAGGTGCTCGCCCACCTCAACGAGGTGGCCGGCGCCAACGGGATCGGGCGGGCCGACATCGTCGAGAACCGCTACGTCGGGATGAAGTCGCGCGGCTGCTACGAGACGCCGGGCGGCACGGTGATGCTCAAGGCGCACCGCGCCATCGAGTCGCTGACCCTCGACCGCGAGGTGGCGCACCTCAAGGACGACCTGATGCCGCGTTACGCGGAGCTGGTCTACAACGGCTACTGGTGGAGCCCGGAGCGGGAGATGCTGCAGGCGATGATCGACGCCTCCCAGGCGACCGTGAACGGCAGCGTACGGGTCAAGCTCTACAAGGGCGGGGTCAGTGTGGTCGGGCGCCGCTCGGAGAGCGACAGCCTGTTCGACGCCTCGATCGCCACCTTCGAGGACGACGCCGGCGCCTACGACCAGAAGGACGCGGAGGGCTTCATCAAGCTCAACGCGCTGCGGCTGCGCATCGCCGCGCAGCGCCGGAAGGACCGGCTGGGCTAGGGCAGGACGACGTTGTCGGGCGGCGACCAGCCGGCGGCACGGTGCTCGGCGACGACGTGGGTGTAGAGACCGCCACGGACGTTGAACTCCGCGGTCAGGCGCATGAAGCGCGGGTCGCAGGCCGCGACGAGATCGTCGAGGATGCGGTTGGTCACCGCCTCGTGGAAGGCGCCCTGGTCGCGGAACGACCAGACGTAGAGCTTCAGCGCCTTGAGCTCGATGCAGCTCCGCTCCGGCACGTACTCGAGGTGCAGCGTCGCGAAGTCGGGCTGGCCCGTCTTCGGGCAGAGGCAGGTGAACTCGGGGATGCGGATGCGGATGGTGTAGTCGCGTCCCGGTTCCGGGTTCGGGAACGTCTCGAGGTCCTGGGAAGGCTGGGTCGGCATCGTGGTCGGCGGCGTGGTTGGGGCGGTATACTCTACACCATTGCCCCGGCCTCGTCAGGCACTCATATTTCTTATATTAATCACTATAATTCATATAATTATAAGTACTACGTAGAAATTACATGAGATTAAAGAAGATCAAGCTGACGGGGTTCAAGTCGTTCGTCGACCCGACGACGATCCAGATGCCCAGCAACCTCGTCGGCGTCGTCGGTCCGAACGGTTGCGGCAAGTCGAACATCATCGACGCGGTGCGCTGGGTGATGGGCGAAAGCTCGGCCAAGCACCTGCGCGGCGAGTCGATGGCCGACGTGATCTTCGACGGCTCGACCTCGCGCAAGCCGGTCGGCGTGGCCTCGATCGAGCTCACCTTCGACAACAGCGACGGCTCACTCGGCGGCCAGTACGCACAGTACGCGGAGATCGCCATCAAGCGGCAGGTAAGCCGCGACGGGGTGTCGAGCTACTCGCTGAACGGGGCCCGCTGCCGCCGCCGCGACATCACCGACGTTTTCCTCGGCACCGGCCTCGGCCCGCGCAGCTACTCGATCATCGAGCAGGGCATGATCTCGCGCCTGATCGAGGCCAAGCCCGAGGAGCTGCGCGTCTACCTCGAGGAGGCCGCCGGCATCTCCAGGTACAAGGAGCGGCGCCGCGAGACCGAGAACCGCATCCGCCACACCCAGGAGAACCTCGAGCGGCTGAGCGATCTGCGCGAGGAGGTCGAGCGGCAGCTCCAGCACGCCAAGCGCCAGGCGCGCACCGCCGAGCGCTACCAGGAGCTCAAGCAGGAGGAGCGGCGGGTGCACGCCGAGCTGCTCGCGCTGAATTCGCGCACCCTCGCCGACCAGCTCCACGTCCTCGACCAGCAGGCGGGCGTCGAGACCAACGCCCTCGAGCAGGCGATCGCCGATGTGCGCCGCGCCGAGGCCGACCTCGAGCAGCAGCGTGCCGCCCACGTCCATACCGGCGACCAGCTCAACGAGATCCAGGGACGCTTCTACGCCGTCGGCGCCGACGTGAGCCGCGTCGAGCAGGCGATCCAGCACGCCCGGGAACTCGAGCAGCGCCAAGCGCGCGAGGCCGAGGAACTCGCCAGTTCGCGCGACGAGCTGCAGCGCCACCTCGACGGCGACCGCGCCCGCCTCGCCGAGATCGACCGGGCACTGGCCGATGTCGAGCCCGACCTGGCCGCCGCCCGGCAGCGCGAGGAGGCGAGCCGCGAGGCGCGTACCCGTGCCGAGCAGGCGATGCAGGGGTGGCAGGGCGAGTGGGAGGCGTTCAACCGCGAGGCCGCCGAGCCGGCCCAGGAGGCGCAGGTCGAACGGACCCGGACCGACCAGCTCGAGGAGCGGCGCCAGCGGCTGCGCACACGGCGTGAGCGTCTCGAGGAGGAGCTCGGCCGGCTCGACCCCGCACCGCTCGATGCCGAGGTGGCGGAACTCGCCGAGACCCGTGGCCGGCGGCAGGCGGAACTCGGGGAGCGCGAGAGGGAACTCGCCACGCTGCGCGACCGGATCGCCTCGCTCCGCGACGAGGGTCAGGCGCTGCGCGAAGAACTCGACGGGCTGCGCGACGAACTCCAGCGGGCCCGCGGTCGCCAGGCCTCCCTCGAGGCACTGCAGCAGGCCGCGCTCGGCAAGACCGAGGCGGGGACCGTCGCCTGGCTCGAGCGCCATGGGCTCGCCGAGGCCCCGCGCCTGGCCGAGGGGCTGCGCCCCGAGCCCGGCTGGGAGCTGGCGCTGGAGACGGTCCTCGGGCCGTCGCTCGAGGCGGTCTGCGTCGCCGACCTCGACCACCATGCCCCCCTGGCCAACAGCCTCGAGGGCGGACAGCTCTTCCTTGTCGACCCGTCCGGCGGGGACGACGTCCCTGTGGATGCCGAGGCGCTGGCCCGGAAGGTGGTCGACGGGCGCGGGGTCTCGGCCCTGCTGGCCGGAATCTACGCCGCGGAGGACCTCGGCCACGCCATGCGCCTGCGCCAGCGGCTCGCGCCGCACGAGTCCGTCGTCACCCGCGACGGCCTCTGGCTGGGACCGAACTGGCTGCGCATCGCGCGCGAGGACGAGGGCCACGCCGGCGTCCTGGCCCGCGAGCAGGAGCTGCGCGACCTCGACGCGCGGATCGTCGACCTCGGTGACCGGATCGGTTCCGCGGAGTCCCGCGATGCGACGCTTCGCGCCACGCTGCACGACGAGGAGCAGCAGCGCGAGGCGTTGCAGCAGCAGCTGCAGCAGGCGACCCGCGCGCTCTCGGAGATCGAGGCCCGCCTCGGCGAGCGCGAGGCGCGCCAGGAACAGCTCCGCGCCCGGGGCGAGGCGATCCGCGCCGAGCGCGAGGAGCTCGAGGTCGAGGACCGCCAGTGCGCCGAAGCCCTGGAGGGCTCGCGCACCCGGCTGCACCGCGCACTCGAGACCATGGAGGGGCTCGCCGAGCGGCGCGAGCGGCTCGAGGGTCAGCGCGACGGGCATCGTGCCGCGCTCGAGGAGGCGCGCCGCGCCGCGCAGGCCGACCACGATGCGATGCACGCCCTGGCGCTGCGCATCGAGTCGCTGCGAACGGAACGCCAGGCGACCGCGCAGGGCCTGCAGCGGCTCGAGGAGCAGCTCGCCCGGCTCGGCAACCGCCACGCCGAGCTCGAGCAGGCGCGCAACGCCACCAACGCGCCGCAGTTCGAGCGCCGCCAGGAACTCGAGCGGCTCCTGGCCCAGCGCGTGGAGGTCGAGGCCCAGCTCGGCAGCGCCCGCCGCGAGCTGGAGGGCATCGAGGCCGCGATCCGCCAGGCCGAGGAGCGGCGGCTGCGCGCGGAGCAGGAGGTCGATGCGCGTCGCGAGAAGCTGGAGGCCACCCGGATGCGCTGCGGCGAGCTGCGCGTGCGCGGCGAGACCGTCCAGGAGCAGATCGCCGAGTCGGGCTTCACCCGCGAGGCGCTGCTCGACGGGCTTCCGGACGAGGCCACCCCGGCGGCCTGGCAGGAGCGGCTCGATCGCCTGACCGCCAGCATCCAGCGTCTCGGCGCCATCAACCTGGCCGCGATCGACGAACACCGCGAACTGGCCGAGCGCATGCATCATCTCGACAGCCAGAACGCCGACATCACCGAGGCGCTGAACACCCTCCAGGAGGCGATCCGCAAGATCGACCGCGAGACCCGCCAGCGCTTCCGCGACACCTTCGAGAAGGTCAACGCCCACCTCGGCGCGCTATTCCCCCGACTGTTCGGCGGCGGCCACGCCTACCTGCAGCTCACCGGCAACGACCTGCTCGACACCGGCGTGACGGTGATGGCGCGGCCCCCGGGCAAGCGCAACAGCACCATCCACCTGCTCTCCGGCGGCGAGAAGGCGCTGACCGCGGTGGCGTTGGTGTTCAGCATCTTCCAGCTCAGCCCTGCGCCTTTCTGCATGCTCGACGAGGTCGACGCCCCGCTCGACGACGCGAACGTCGGGCGCTTCTGCGAGATGGTCGGCGAGATGTCGCAGAAGGTGCAGTTCGTCTTCATCACCCACAACAAGCTCACGATGGAGCTGGCCGACCAGCTGCTCGGCGTGACCATGAACGAACCCGGCGTCTCGCGCCTGGTCTCGGTCGACGTCGGCGAAGCGGTGCGCATGGCCGCCGGCTGAACCGTGAGCCCGGTGCGGTAAGGAGGGCACGTGGACCAGGACCTCTTCCGCCTGATCCTGCTGGTGTTCGGCGTCGTGCTGGTGGCGACCGTCTACTACTGGGAGCGCCTGCGCGACCGCTTCCTCCGTCGTCCCGGGCGATCCGGCGCCCGCCGGCAGTCGCCGCCCCGGTTCGGCGACCTCGACGAACCCGCCGATGCGGAGACCACGCCGGCCCGCGGCGATGCGGTCGACGAGGCGGCGGAAGACGTCCCGGACCTGCTGGCCAGCGAACTCGAGGCGCTGATCCGCGCAGAGGAGTCGGTCGACGTGCTGCTCGATGCGCCGTCCACCGCGCCGGAGGTGCCCGCGGGACCGGGTGCCGGGGGAGGGGACGCGCCGGCCACGCAGGAAACGCCCGCGCCCGAAACGCCGCCCAGGAAATCGCCGGCGGAGGCCGCGCCGCAGGAGAAGGCGCCGCCGGTCCTTGCCGTGACGCTGGTCGCGTCCGGTGGTGAGATCAGCGGGATCCGCCTGCGCCGGGTGTTGACCGACCATGGCCTCGGCCTCGGCTCACGCGGCCTGTTCGAACGGATCGGCGAGGAGGGACGCGCGCTCTACTCGGCCGCGAACCTGGTCGAGCCCGGCACCTTCGACCCGCTCACCCTCGACGGCACCAGCACGCCTGGCCTGCTGCTGTTCCAGGTCGTCTCGGGTTCCGGCGACCACGTGGCGATCTTCGACGCGATGCTCGAGACCGCGGGCCGGCTCGCCGACCGCCTCGACTGCACGCTCTGCGACGCGCGGCGAAAGCCGCTCGGCCAGGCCGCCATCGCCGCCATGCGCGAGAAGGCGGCCCACGCCGGCGCGTGATGGCGGCGCAGGCGAGCGACGCGGTGCGCGCGCGGGCCGAGGCCCTGCGCCGCGAGATCGACGCGCACGACCACCGCTACTACGTGCTCGACGACCCGAGCGTCCCGGACGCCGAGTACGACCGGCTGATGCAGGAGCTGGTCGACATCGAGGCGCGGTACCCGGAGCTGGTCACGCCCGATTCGCCGACCCAGCGCGTCGGCGCGGCGCCGCTCGACGCCTTCGCCGAGGTCGAGCACCTCGAGCCGATGCTCTCGCTCGGCAACGCCTTCGACGACGACGCGGTCCGCGACTTCGACCGGCGCGTCCGCGAGCTGCTCGACGTCGACAGCGTCGCCTACCTTGCCGAGCCGAAGCTCGACGGCCTCGCAGTCTCGTTGACCTACCGCGACGGCCGCCTGGAGCGGGCCGCGACCCGCGGCGACGGGCGTCGCGGGGAGGAGGTCACCGCCAACGTGCGCACCATCCGCGGTGTCCCTCTGCGCCTGCGGGAACGGGCGCCCCCGCTGGTCGAGGTACGTGGCGAGGTCTACCTGACCCGCTCCGGGTTCGCGGCGCTGAACGTACGGGCTCGCGAGCGGGACGAGAAGGGCTTCGTCAACCCGCGCAACGCCGCCGCCGGCAGCCTGCGGCAGCTCGATGCCTCGGTGACCGCGGCGCGTCCGCTGAGTTTCTGCGCCTACGGCACCGGCCGTGTCGATGGCGATCTGCCCGCGACGCAGTCCGGGGTCATCGAGCGTCTGCGCGCCTGGGGGCTGCCGACCAGCAGCGAGGCGCGGGTGGTGGAGGGCGACGCCGGCTGCCTCGCCTACCACGCCGACATGCTGGCGAAGCGCGATCGCCTTGACTTCGACATCGACGGCGTCGTCTACAAGGTCGACCGGCGCGACTGGCAGGCCGATCTCGGCCAGGTGGCCCGTGCGCCGCGCTGGGCCCTGGCCCACAAGTTCCCCGCACAGGAGGAGCTGACCCGGCTGCTCGGCGTCGATTTCCAGGTCGGGCGCACCGGAGTCCTGACCCCCGTCGCCCGTCTCGAGCCGGTGTTCGTCGGCGGCGCGACGGTGACCAACGCCACGCTGCACAACATGGACGAGATCGCCCGCAAGGACGTGCGCATCGGCGACACCGTCACCGTGCGCCGTGCCGGCGACGTGATCCCCGAGGTGGTCGGCGTCGTCGCGTCGCGGCGCGACGGCAGCGAGCGGACCGTCGAACCGCCCGAGGAGTGTCCGGTCTGCGCTTCGGCGCTGGCCCGTGACGAGGACGGCCCGGCGATCCGCTGCACCGGCGGCCTGGTCTGCGCCGCACAGCGCAAACAGGCGATCCGCCACTTCGCCTCGCGCACCGCGATGGACATCGAGGGACTCGGCGACAAGCTGGTCGACCAGCTCGTCGAGGCCGGCCTGGTGGCCACCGTCGCCGACCTCTACCGGCTCGACGCGGCGACGCTCGCCGGCCTCGAGCGGATGGGCGAGAAGTCGGCGGAAAACCTTGTCGCCGCTCTCGAGCGGAGCAAGGCGACGACGCTGCCGCGCTTCCTGTTCGCGCTCGGCATCCGCGAGGTCGGGGAGAGCACGGCGCAGGCGCTGGCCGCCCGCTTCGGCGACCTGCCCGCGCTGCGCGACGCCGACGCCGAGGCGCTGCAGCGGGTGCCCGACGTCGGGCCGGTGGTGGCGAACCACGTCGTCGCCTTCTTCGCCGAGGCGCACAACCGGGAGGTCATCGACGACCTGCTCGCCGCCGGCGTCTGTTGGGAGGCGCAGGAACCGGCGGCGGAGCCGGAACATGCGCCGCTCGCCGGCCGCACGCTGGTGCTGACCGGCACGCTCGAGTCGATGACCCGCGCCGACGCCAAGACGCGGCTGCAGGCGCTCGGCGCCCGGGTCAGCGGCAGCGTGTCGAAGAAGACCGCGTTCGTCGTCGCCGGCAGCGAGCCCGGCTCGAAGCTCGACCGGGCGCACGAGCTGGGCGTGGAGGTGCTCGACGAGTCGGCTTTCCTCGAGTGCCTCGCGGCCTGGGAACAGGGCGCCCGAACGGCATGAGGCATAATGTTGGCATGGGCATGCAACCCGAATCCGTGACTCAGCCGGAACACGTCCTGCAGGATCCATTCGGGAGACGCGTCGAATACCTGCGGCTCTCGGTCACCGACCGCTGCAACTACCGCTGCTTCTACTGCATGCCCGAGCAGGGCGTCCACCTGGAACCCCGCGCCAACATCCTGCGCAGCGAGGAGCTGGTTCGTCTCGTGGCCGCGTTCGTCGCGCTCGGGGTGCGCAGGGTGCGGATCACGGGCGGCGAACCGCTGGTGCGCCGCAACCTGGTCGGCCTGGTCGTCGACCTCGCCGCGCTGCCCGGGCTCGACGACCTGTCGCTGACCACCAACGGAGACCAGCTCGAACGCAGTGCCGCCGACCTCGTCACGGCCGGTCTCGACCGGGTCAACGTCTCGCTCGACTCCCTCGACCCTGACACCTTCCGGGACATCACCCGCGGCGGCCGTCTCGACCGCGTCCTCGCCGGCATCGAGCGCGCGCTCGACGTCGGCCTCGCACCGGTCAAGCTCAACATGGTGGTCATGGGTGGCCTGAACGACGGCGAGATCGAGGCGATGGTCGACTACGCGACCGCGCGCGGTTGCCACCTGCGCTTCATCGAGACCATGCCGGTGGGCGTCAGCGGCGCCGGCACCATGGGGTATTACTACTCGGCGCAGGCGATCCTCGACCGGGTGCGCGACCACTGCGGCGAGGCGCTCGAACCGGCCACCGGGGTGCGCGGCGGGGGCCCGGCGAGCTACTTCCGCGCCGGGCGGGGCACCGTCGGTGTGATCTCGGCGATGTCGCGTCACTTCTGCGACGACTGCAATCGCGTGCGCCTGACCGCGAAGGGCGACCTGGTGCTCTGCCTCGGCCGCGAGGACGCGGTGCCGCTCGGCCGGCTGGTGCGCGACGGGGCGGACGACGCAGCGCTGCGCGAGGCGATCGTCGCGGGCATCGCGCGCAAGCCACGGGGCCACGGGTTCACCGCGGGTGAAGCCGCCGGCGCGGTACCGATGTCGGTCACGGGAGGCTGAACGAAACGTCCGGACGCGTCCCGGGCGCGACCGGTTGTCGGTCAGGGAGGAGCGGTTGGCGAGGCTGTGGCTGGCGATGGCGTTCTGGCTGGTGGCCGGCAGCGCGTCCGCGACCTCACCGGTGCGCGTCGCCGCGGCGTCCTCGCTCGCGTTCGCGCTACCCGAGATCGTCGCCGCCTACCGTGCCCAGGGGGGCGGGCCGGTCGAGGTCAGCTACGGTTCCTCCGGCCTGCTGACCCGCCAGATCCAGCGCGGCGCCCCGTTCGATCTCTTCCTGTCCGCCGACGAGGGGTATGTCGTGTCGCTGGCGCGAGACGGCCTGGCGCGCGACGAGGGACGGGTCTACGCGACCGGCGAACTGGTGCTGTACGTCCACGCCGACGCCGGCCTCGACCCGGCCATGCCGCTCTCCGAACTGCCCGGGCTCTACGCCTCGGGCCGTCTGACGCGTCTCGCCCTGGCGCATCCGGAACACGCGCCCTACGGCATCGCCGCGCGCGAGGCCCTGGCGGCGAGCGGGGTGTGGCGGCCGTTGCAGCCGGTGCTGGTGATCGGCGAGAACGTGGCGCAGGCCGCCCGCTTCGTGACCAGCGGCTCCGCGGAGGTGGCGCTGCTGCCCCGCGCGCTGGCGCAACGCGCGGAGGTCGCGGCGCACGGCCGTTTCGCGCCGCTGCGGCCGGGGCTGCACTCGCCGCTCCGCCAGCGGATGGTCCTGCTGCGCGACGCGCGCGCTGGGAGCGAGCCGTTCTTCGCCTTCCTGGCGGGACGCGAGGCGCGCGCGATCCTCGCGCGGCACGGCTTCGGGACGCCCTGAATGGACTGGCTCGCGTTCCGCGTCTCGTTGCAGCTCGCCACGGCGACCACGCTGATCCTGCTGGTGTTCGCGGTCTGGCTGGCGCGGCTGCTCGCGTGGCGCCGTTTCCCGGGGCGCAGCCTGGTCGAGGGGGTCGTCGCGCTGCCGCTGGTGTTGCCGCCGACGGTGCTCGGCTACTATCTGCTGGTCGCCTTCAGCCGCGACAGCCTGCTGGGACGCCTCTACGAGACCGCGACCGGGACCACGCTCGCGTTCACCTTCGGTGGGCTGTTGCTCGCCTCGCTCGTCTACAGCTTGCCGTTCGCGGTGCAGCCGCTGCTGCGCGCCTTCGAATCGGTGCCGTCGCGGTTGCGCGAGGCGGCGTGGTGCAGCGGCCTAAGCGGCTGGCAGACCTTCTGGCGGGTCGAGCTGCCGCTCGCCTGGCCCGGGCTGCTCTCGGCCGCGGTGCTCACCTTCGCCCACACCCTCGGCGAGTTCGGCGTGGTGCTGATGGTCGGCGGCAACATCCCCGGCGAGACGCGCACCCTGGCGATTTCGATCTACGACCGGACCCAGGCCTTCGACGACGCCGCCGCCGGCACCATGTCCCTGGTGCTGCTCGGCTTCGCGTTGGCCACCGTCAGCGTGGTCTATGCCGTCGAGCGGCGCCGTCGCACGCCCAAGGCACCCGGGCGTCTGGCATGAGCTCGGACCTCGAGGTACGGCTCGCGCAGGCCGCGCCGATCCCCCTCGACGTGGCGTTCACCTGTCCGGCGGGCGAGATGCTCGCCCTGGTCGGTCCCTCGGGGAGCGGCAAGACCACCATCCTGCGTGCGGTTGCCGGGCTGCAGCGTGCCGACACCGGGCATGTGGCCTGCGCCGGCCGCGTCCTGTTCGACGATGTGCACGGCATCGACCTGGCGCCGCAAGCGCGTCGCGTCGGCCTGGTGTTCCAGGACTACGCGCTCTTCCCCCACCTCACCGCGCTCGACAATGTCCGCGTGGCACTGCAGGGCATGCCCGGCGAGGAGCGCGAGGCGCGCGCCCGGGGCTGGCTCGCGCGCACCCGGATGGCCGGACTCGAAGGGCGCCGGCCCGACCAGCTCAGCGGCGGGGAGCAGCAGCGCGTGGCGCTGGCGCGGGCGCTGGCGCGCGATCCGGCGATGCTGCTTCTCGACGAGCCGTTCTCGGCCGTCGACCAGGTCACACGGCACCGTCTCAGGCTGGAGTTCGCGGATCTGGCGCGCAGCCTGGAGATCCCTATCGTGCTGGTCACCCACGATCTCGATGAGGCGAGCATGCTGGCCGACCGGATCTGTGTGCTGCACCGCGGACGCACGTTGCAGCACGGGCCACCGGGCGAGGTGCTCGCGCATCCGGTCAGCGCGGAGGTGGCGCGGCTGATCGACACCCGCAACATCCACGAGGCCGTGGTTGCCGGGCACGACGCGGACGGCGGCTGGACCGAGCTGGCCTGGGGGGCGCGCGTGCTGCGCGCGGGTCACGCGCCGTGGCTCTTGATCGGCGAGGCGGTCGCGTGGTGCGTGACCCCGACCAACGTGCTGCTGATCCCGGACCGTGCTCGCCGCGAGGACGGCGAGAACGGTTTCGACACCACGGTGGTCGGGCTGCTGGTCGGCGGGGCGCTGAGCCAGGCGGTGCTCAGGTGCCGGGGCGGGCAGGGCGACCTGCTGCACATGACCCTGCCGACCCGCGTCGCGCGGCGTCACGAACTCGCCGTGGGTCGCGAGCTCCGCGTCTCACTGCCGCGCGAGGCGATCCACCTGATGCCCCCGCGCGCGCAGCGCACGCGGGGGGAGGAAAGGGCAGTGCCCCCCGCGGCTACCTGACCTCGATCTCGGCCGCCTCGCGCAGCGACTCGAGGTAGCTGCGCACCCGGATCGACTGCAGCATGTTCTCGATCTGCGGCTTGACCGACTCGAAGGAGGGGCCCTCGACATCGCGCACCTCCTCGAGCAGGATCACGTGCCAGCCGAACTGGGTCTGGACCGGAACCATGCTGTAGCTGCCCGGCTCGAGCGCGACGACCGCCTCCGAGAACTCCGGAACCATCTGCCCTGGTTCGAAGAAGCCGAGGTCGCCGCCCTGGGGTCCCGACGGACCGGTGGAGCGCTCCTTGGCGAGGGCGACGAAATCGCCGCCCGCCTGGAGGTCCGCGATCACCTGCTTCGCGTCGGCCTCGTTCTCGAGCAGGATGTGGCGGGCGTGGTACTCCTTCCGGCCCTCGCCCTGGCCCATCTGCTGCTCGTAGAGCTCGCGCATTTGCTCCTCGGTGACGGGATTGGCCTCGACCTGGTCGCGCACCGCGAACTGGGCGAGCAGGGCCCGCCGGGTCATCTCCATCTCCTCCGCGAACTCGGGGCTCTCGTCGAGTTTCTTCTCGCGGGCGTCCTGGACGAGCAGTTCGATGTTGATCAGCTCCTGGAGCAGTTCCTGCTGGGAGCCAGCGGCCTCGGGACGCCGCTCGCGGTAGAGCTCGACGTCCTCGGCGGTCAGCTGCTTGCCGTTGACGGTGGCGAGCACCTGGTCGTCCTCGGCGGCGAGGAGAGGGGACTGGAGGCCGGCGAGCAGCAGCAGCGTGCCGGCGAGCCGGGAGAAGGTGTTCTGGGTCATCGAATATTCCTTGCAGATCAGTCGGATTGGGCTTCGTCGGGCGACTTGGCCCGGATGCTCAGGGCGTGGATCTCGGTCTCCATCGCGTCGCCGAGCGCCGCGTAGACCAGCCGGTGGCGTTTGAGCAGGGGCTGGCCGGCGAAGGCGGGCGAGACGATGGTGACGACGAAGTGCCCGCCGCCGTCCTTCGCGCCCTCGTGCCCGGCGTGGGCGGCGCTCTGGTCGACGATCTCGAGATGGGTCGGCTCAAGGGCCTCGGTCAGCCGCTCCCGGATCATGGCCACACGATCGGTCATTTCGGGTACACCTGCTTGAATGGCCTGACCGCAGTCTCGGCGTAGACACCGGCGGAGACGTAGGGATCGTCGTCGGCCCAGGCGCGGGCGGCCTCGAGGGAGTCGAACTCGGCGACGATCAGGCTGCCGGTGAAGCCGGCCGGGCCGGGGTCCTCGCCGTCGATGGCCGGGAACGGTCCGGCCAGGACCAGCCTGCCGGCCTCCTGCAGCGCCTGCAGGCGCTCGAGGTGGGCCGGACGCGCCGACTGGCGCAGCGGCAGGCTGTCGTCGACGTCGCGGCCGATGATCGCGTAGAGCATTCAGGAATCTCCGTCGGTTGTGGTCTCCGGCGCCATGTGCCGGGCGAGGTAGAACGCCTGGGCCAGCACGAACAGGAAGGTCAGGCCCAGCATGCCGAAGAGCTTGAAGTTGACCCAGGTGTCGGTGTCGAAATTGTACACGACCACCAGGTTGAGCACGCCCATCGCCACGAAGAAGCAGACCCACAGCGTGTTCAGTCGTTCCCAGACCGCGCCGGCCACGTCGACCGTGCCGCCCATCATCCGCTGCACCAGCGGCCGGCGGTTGCCGACGTGGCGGCTGCCGAGGAACACCGCGGCGAACAGCCAGTCGAGCAGCGTCGGTTTCCACTTGATGAACAGCTCGTCCTGCAGGACCAGCGTCAGCCCGCCGAACACCACCAGCAGCGCGGCGGTGGCCACGTGGGCCTTCTCCACCCTGCGGTGGCGCAGCCATCCGTAGGCGACCTGGAGCAGCCCGGCGACGATCGCCACCGCGGTGGCGACGTAGATGTCGTAGAGCTTGTACGCGGCGAAGAAGAGCAGGACCGGGAAGAGGTCGAAGAGCAGCTTCATCTGGAACGGGTGGGAAGGGCGCGGCCGGGTAGCGTAGCACAGCGCCAGCGGGGACCGGTCCTGCGCCTCCGTTACAATGGGGCATGGGCCGCTACGACCTGCACTGCCACTCGAACGTCTCCGACGGCACCCTCACGCCGACCGAACTCGTGCGGCGCGCCGCGGCACGCGGGGTACGCCAGCTCGCCCTGACCGACCACGACACCGTCGCCGGGCTGGACGAGGCGGCCGCCGCCGCGGCCGGACACGGCCTCACCCTGATCAA